>NZ_BQXI01000029.1:0-70680 GCF_030158955.1 Acidovorax sp. SUPP1855
GCAGCGGCCCCACCTGTCCCTAGAATACAAAACGCCCGATGCGGTGCACCGGGCGTCTCTTGCAAGCCAATTACGGCTAGGGTTCAGTCCCGCATAGGTGTCAACCTATTCCAGGACGGGTCACAGCCGTAGCTGCCTGTGGAGCCGACGGACTCGTAGAGGAAACTGCGAACTTGGCCGCCATCGAAAAGCACATGGGAGACCAATGCGTCTCCAGCAATGCGTGCACTACCGGCCCAGTCCCAACTTGCTGCGAGACCATTCTCGCCAAACGCGGTGCGATAGTTGCGAATGACGCTGAGAGGATACTGCCCCTGATCAATATAGTCGGCCTCGAACTGACTCTTCTCGCCGGTGGCGGGACGGATGGGGTTGCCAACCGTACCTCCATCAGCAGAAGCTCCAGGCGAACCTGGTGCTGGACAAATATTGAGTCCCAGCAAAGTAACGCCGGTTCGAGCGGTGTTTTGGCAGTCAGCGCAAGTGGCAGCGACCTGATCCCTACGCACTGACGTAGATCCCTTGGCTGGGCTTTGGTAGCTGCATGTGGCCGCGCCATTGGAATCCGTGGCATTTGGGCAGCTCAAGCTGCCCCCCAAGGGTGTCGGGGATTCGACAGCAGTAATTGAGATTCCAGCGGCGGGCTGACCGTTATGAGTGACGGTGGCATACACAGGTATGCCCTTGCCTGGCTCCACGGCATTCATCACCATTAGGCTGATGGCATAGACGGGGCTGCACGGCAGCGTGTAAGGAATGCCCGATGTATATGCCCCACCCACCACTGGCGGCAACGCGCCATCCCAAAAGCAAATCAATCGGGTGGGCTCTTCACGCACCTCCGCCAACACACCAATGGATCCGCACCATTCGGGAGATACCGCCGCGTGGCAGGCAGCCATGTCGACGATGCGCTGAGCACCGAACGCATCGCATTGCGCCTTGAACGATTGATAGGCCGCAGAGGGAACGCAAGATTGGGAAGAAGCATCAGCAGCCAGCGAAGACCGCTGCGCATTCGATGAAACGAGACCGGATAAGACCGTTGACCGTGACGGCATCTGGAGAGCGCCAGCATGGGAGGCAGGTACCGATGGCGCGATGGCAGTTTGCGCCAAAACGCCATTGACGGAACCACCGCAAAAGCACAACACCAACAGGAAAAAGCGAATTAAGCCAGTGATGCCGTAGAAAAAAAATGGCAACTTCCGAAGCTTTAAATTGATTGAATGCTGCATTTCCCCACCCTTTCTATGCTGATCGTTCATAGCCGACAGCGATTAATACCGGTGCTTTAACTTGTGGATAAGAATATCAATTCATGCACTGATTGAAGAGCACGCTGACGCCACTGCATCTTAACTTTTAAGCAAATGGCTTTGCTACTCAATCCTCGCCAACGCACTGAGCGTTGGACTTTTGCTGAACCCAGTATTTGATTGATCAAAACTCCGCATGCACCCGCACCGACACCACATCCACCGGCCCCCGGTCGCGGTTGTAGCCCGGGTGCACGATGTGCTGTACCCCCAGCGACACGGCGGACTGCAGCGGCCCGCCCGGCATGGGCACCGGGGCGAACGTGAACCGGTAATACGCCTCCCACACCCGCTCGTTGCCATAGCGCAGCGCCCCGTCGCCCAGGAACGCCCCCAGCCCCCCGGCTGCGAGGTAGTTACGGTGGTCGGCCGACAACCCGTTGACCGCCAAGGCAGCGCCCACGCGGTCGGCGGCGCGGCCCCAGGCGGCGCCGCCGATCTGGCCGCCGAAGGACAGTTGGCGGTCGATCTCGGCGAAGGCATACGTTTCCTGGCGGCCGCTGCTGCGGCTGGCGCGCACGAAAACGCCGGCGTCTTCCGCCAGCGGGGCCTCCAGGGTCAGGGCCCAGCCGGTCTTGGTCTGCAGGCGGCGCACGGCGCCGACGTCCGGCGTGCCGCCAACGGCCCGGGACGCGGTCAGCGCATCGGCGAACGCCCCCATGACGGCGCGGTTGCGGAATAGCAGCACGCGCCCGCGCAGCGGGCCGGCGGGCAGGGCCACCGGCAGGTCGGATTCGGCCTCGATCTGGTCGCCGTAGTGCTTGGTCCACGAGCGGTCCAGCGGCTGGCCGTTGGATTCGCGCGGCTGCAGGGCGCGGCCGCCGCGCACGGCCCACTGCGGCGTGCGGTATTCGAGGATGCCGGCCCAGGTGTAGCCGCGCGCATCGGCCGCGTAGTCCCAGGCGCCGGGCGTCAGAAAGGACCAGTTGAAGAACTGCTCGCGCGGGTCCTTGGCGTAGGGGTTGTTGTCGAAGTAGTCCAGCAGCGAGATGTTGCCGGCCACCAGGGTCCACCGGCGCGCGCTGGCGCTGCCGCCCAGTTCGTTGAAGTCGGGCTCGATGCGTTCGGTGTCGCCGCCCGCGTCCCAGCGCTGCAGCAGGAACAGGCGCGCGCGGTAGGCCTTGATCTGCGCGCCCGAGGTGCGGGCCAGCTCGCCGTTGGAGAGCCCGCCCGCGCCCGACAGGTGCGATAGCGGCACGCCCTGCCCGGCCTCGGGGTTGAAGTGGATCTGCGCGCCGCTCCAGGGGCGCAGCCCGAGGTCGGCGGTGGCGGTGAAGGAATACGAGCGCTCGGCCGTGGGCACCAGGCTGTTGCGGCCGGTGTAGGGCGCGTCGAAAGAAGGCTTGTGCTGCCAGACGTAGGTGGTCTGCGCATGCAGGGCCCAGGGGGGCGGGTCACCGTCCGCCGGGTTGCCGCCGGCATCCCCGGACGGGGCGGCCAGGGCCTGGGCAGCGAGGACGGCCGCGGTGCCACCCAGCGCGGCCTGCAGCACGCGCCGGGGCCCGAAGCCACGCAAGAAATGGGAGAGGAGCAACAGCATGCGGCGGCATTCTGTCAGGCCCCGGTGGCCTGCGCGTGTCCGCGCGACCGCCGCGCGCTTCAGCGTGGTTTTTTGCGCACAGGCAGCGTGGCGGCGGCGCTGGCCGAGACCTTGCCGCCCAGCCCGGGCGGCACGTGGGGGACCGGCTCAGGGATGGCGTCCGCAGGCTCGGCCACCACGCCCGCGGCAGGCTCGGGCGATACCACCACCGCCGCTGCAGCCGGCACGGGCGCAGCGGCGCGCGCGGCCGGCAGAGAGCGGCGCCAGGCCTCGATCACCACCTCGTTGACGAACTGCCGGTCCAGCCACAGCCACAGCACCATGGGCGCGAGCGTGGGCAGCACCAGCACGCCCACCTGGTAGCCGTACACCAGGGCTTCCAGTTGCCACTGGGCGACCTTGAGCACGCGCACGTCGAGCTGCGCCGTCAGCACCACCTGCATGAGCAGGTGCATCACCAGGCTGAAGGCCTGCAGCGGCACGAGCAGCGCGAAGCCGGCCAGCGCGCGCCAGGTGCGCCCCGGGCCGCGCGCAGACAGCAGCAGGGCGAGGAAGATGGGCAGGCCGTAGGCATAGCGGCCGGGGTCGGATTCGACGGTGATCTCGACCAGGCGGTTGCCGGTCTGCGGCGTGGCGACCGCCACCGAGGTATCGACCTCGAACGCCCCGGGCCGCAGCCGCGTCTCGCGCACCCAGCCGGGGGCGGCGTGCTCCAGGACCGCGCCGGCCACCATGCCCACGGGATACGAGGTCCAGGGCGAGACCCGGATCCACAGCAGGGTGAGCAGCACCACCCCGGCGAACAGGCCGAGGACGAAGATTTTCAGGCTGGCGGCGCGGCGCATGCGGTGCCGCGGATCACGCCGGCACGGCCGCAGGGGAGGTGGACGGCGCCGAGGGCGGTGCCGCCGGCGGCTCGTTCGGCGGGGCGCCCGCGCCGCCCCGGCTGCCGGCCCGCACCCACAGCAGCCAGACGATGAGCACGTCCACCATGATGAGCGCCTGCCAGAGGTATTCGTGGGCGAAGTTGAAGATGGCGGTGTTCCACTGCCCCAGGTAGAACAGGCTGACCACCCGCACGATGTTCATGGCCTGCACGGCCACGAAGCCGGCGACCAGGCCGACCAGCTTGTGCCGCCAGGTGGACGGGAACGCCATGACGGCGGCGAACAGCACGATGCACGCCTCGATGCCGTTGCAACCCGCCTCGATGGAGACGCCGAAGCCCGTGGCCTGGTTCCACAGCACCTTGCCCGAGGCGGCGGCCGAGCTGTCGAACCAGGTGACCAACCCGGCGCAGATGCGCGCCAGCAGCGCCGTCCACGGCAGCACCAGGTGCTGCTGCACCCAGCCCAGCATGTTGATGCCGAACATCGTCAACTGCAGGGTCAGGAAGAGCAGGAAAAAGCGCAGCATGGCGGCGGCCTCGAAGGGGTGGCGTTTCAGACGGGCGCATTATCGGCCAGCAGGCCCGCCGCCATGCAAAAAGCCCGGCCTCCCAAGAAGACCGGGCTTTTGTTTGCTACTTATTTAATAGCAATACGCCCTAGTGAATCATGCGCTGGAGGCCGATCAGGCCAGCAACGCGTTCACGCGCTTCACATAGGCGGCGGGGTCCTCGGGCAGGCCGCCTTCGGCCAGCAGCGCCTGGTCGAACAGGATGTGCGCCAGGTCGTGGAAGTGCACGCTGCCGTCCAGCTTCTTGACCAGGGCGTGATCGGGGTTCACCTCCAGCACGGGCTTGGACTCGGGCGCCTGCTGGCCGGCCTGCTTGAGCATGCGCGCCAGCTGGGTGCTCATGCCGTCGTCCTGCACGACCAGGCAAGCGGGCGAATCGACCAGGCGGGTGGTGGCGCGCACGTCGTCGGCCTTGTCCTTGAGGGCTTCCTTGAGCTTGGCCAGCAGCGGCTTGAAGGCCTCGGCGGCTTCCTCGGCGGCCTTCTTCTCGGCCTCGTCCTGCAGCTTGCCCAGATCGACCGCACCCTTGGCCACGGACTGCAGCGGCGTGCCGTCGAAGTCCTGCAGGTAGTTCAGCGCCCACTCGTCCACGCGGTCGGTCATCAGGAGCACCTCGATGCCCTTTTTCTTGAAGACTTCGAGCTGCGGGCTGTTCTTGGCGGCGGCCAGCGTGTCGGCGGTGATGTAGTAGATGGCGTCCTGGCCTTCCTTCATGCGCGCCTTGTAGTCGGCGAACGAGACGGTGACCGCATCGCTTTGCGTGGAGGCGAAGCGCAGCAGCTTGGCCAGGCGCTCGCGGTTGCCGAAGTCCTCGCCCAGGCCTTCCTTGAGCACGGCGCCGAACTCGGCGTAGAACGCCGTGTACTTGCCTTCCTTGGCCTTGTCCTCGTCGCTGACCACATCGGTCACGCCGTCGGCGCCTTCTTCACCGGCGGTGTGCTTGTCGTGCTTGGCCAGGTCTTCCAGCATGCCGAGCACGCGCTTGGTGGAGCCTTCGCGGATGGCGCGCACGTCGCGGCTTTCCTGCAGCAGCTCGCGGCTCACGTTGAGCGGCAGGTCGCTGGAGTCGATCACGCCCTTCACGAAGCGCAGGTAGGTGGGCATCAGCGCCTCGGCGTCGTCCATGATGAACACGCGCTTGACGTACAGCTTCACGCCGGCCTTCTTGTCGCGGTTCCACAGGTCGAACGGGGCCTTGGCGGGCACGTACAGCAGTTGCGTGTACTCGGTGTTGCCCTCCACGCGGTTGTGGCTCCAGGTGAGCGGGTTCTCGTGGTCGTGGCTGATGGCCTTGTAGAAGTCCTGGTACTGCTCTTCCGTGATGTCCTTCTTGGGGCGGGTCCACAGGGCGCTGGCCTTGTTGACGGTTTCCCACTCGCCGGTCTTGACCATGCCGCCGGGCTGGCGGCCGCCGTTTTCGTCACCGGGATTGATCAGCTCGCCCTCTTTCCACTCTTCCTTTTCCATCAGGATGGGCAGGCTGATGTGGTCGGAATACTTGCCGATGATGGACTTGATCTTCCAGGCGTTCAGGAACTCTTCGGCGTCGTCGCGCAGGTGCAGGATGATGCTGGTGCCGCGCTCGGGGCGGGTGATGGTCTCGACCTCGAAGTCGCCCGTGCCGCCGCTGATCCAGCGCACGCCCTGCTCGGCGGGCAGGCCGGCCCGGCGCGATTCCACGGTGATCTTGTCGGCCACGATGAAGCCGGAATAAAAGCCCACGCCGAACTGCCCGATCAACTGGCCCTGTTCGGACGCGGTGGCCTTCTGGTCGCCCGAGAGCTTGCCCATGAAGTCCTTGGTGCCGCTCTTGGCGATGGTGCCCAGGTGGTCGATGGCCTCCTGCTGGCTCATGCCGATGCCGTTGTCGGTGATGGTGAGCGTCTTGGCGTCCTTGTCGAAGGCCACGCGCACTTCGAGGTGGGGCGCGTCTTCGTACAGGGCGTTGTTGTTCAGGGCTTCGAAACGCAGCTTGTCGCAGGCGTCGGACGCATTGGAGATCAGCTCGCGCAGGAAGATTTCCTGGTTGGAGTACAGCGAATGCGTGACCAGGTGCAGCAGTTGCGCCACTTCGGCCTGGAAGGAATGGGTCTGTTTGCTCATGGTGTGGATTGGGAGGTCGGGGTCATTCACAAAAAGAGGGATGTCCCGCCATCTAGGGACGGGGCATGCATTATCAAGGTCTGCAATGCGTATCGCTCGCTCGCGCAAATGCTTGGGCTGGGGTCGGCAGCATGCCCTCTCGGAGGGCGATGGCGGCGATGGGCCGCAGTCTCTTTTCAATGTCTATCATGCGCGCCCAGAGCATGATGGCTTGCCGGCTGCGGCGAACCCATCGGAAGAGACGAGTTTTCAACAGCGTAAAGCGCATCAAGGGGTCAGTGCCAATGGCAATTCAGGACAAACCATCAGAAAAGGTCAGCGTCGGCTTTGACGCGCTTTGGAGCAATTACCCCAGCAGCGATCCATGCGTCAACCCTGCCAATCGAAAGAAGGCGTATGACAATCAATGCGCCATTCGAGTGGGAATGGCTCTTGAAAAGTCGGGAGTCAGTTTCAAGAGCTTCAAGGGGCCGCGTTGTGAGTTTGGCATCCGAGGAAATGGCATGGCGCTCAGGGCACAAGAGTTGGCAGACTGGTTGAATACAAAGCCTTTCGCCAACTGCCCCACGTCTATTCAATTGGCCGGCAAAGGCTTTCACAAAACCCTTGCCGCACGCAGAGGCATTGTGTTCTTTAAAGACTACTGGATGCGCGAAGGAGAAAAATCGCCCACGGGCGATCACATCGACCTCTGGAACATGGACCGGCTCACCCCTTCGTGGCAGAACTTCACGCGGTTCACGCTGGGAATCGCCCGCATCCCTTCGGTGTATTCCAACCTTGAAAACTCCCGCGCGGTCCTTTTCTGGGCCTTGGCATGATGCGACGATCCATTGCCCACCTTCTGGCGCTGGTCTGCGCGGCCTTTCTTTCCTGCTTGGCGGGAGGCTTCTTCTTCGTCAGGACGTTCCAAGCTGGCGACTGCGATGGAGGCTGCAACATTTCGGCCTTGGTCGGCGCCATTGCCGGTGCCTGGATCGCCTTCCTAGGCATCGGCCATGCCCTGATGCGGCGCCAAGCCCGCCAGGGCAGGCGCCCTTTCGCCGCCCTGGCCATTTTGTCTTTGCTCACCGTGGCCATACCCGCTTCCCTTTTCCTGGGTAAAACCCTCCGCTCAAGCCCATTGCGCGCCAACCAGGACAACAGCTACATGCTCATAGCGGTGCGCGATTTACCGGCTTTGGGCATCACCACCGGGCAACGCTGCATCTTCTCCTCGGTCGATTGCAGCACCGAGCCGGCACGCATCGATGCCGTATGCACGCAGGGCGCCGTCACGCTCAAGGCGCCGCAATGGTCCGCCTTCCAGCGCTTGCCGAACGAGGATTTCGGCATTGCGCCGACATCCGCGGTGCAGGCATTTCCGAAGTCCTGTCCAGGCCCTTGAACGAGAGGCAGGACAGAGAAGCCCAGTTACTGGGTCATTGCGATGCCGCCCGCGCCCATCGCCTGCGCTGCCTCAGAACTTCTTGTGCGCTCCCTGGTAGCGCCACTGCCCCACGGGCAGGTTGCCCAGGGCGGTGCGTGGCGGGCCTGGCTGATCGCGCCGCAATCCGCCGCCGAGACGGCCCGCTCGGTGCGTCGGCAGGCGGGCGTCGGCGTGATCGGCACCGCCGGGGGCGCCGTGCCCTGAGCGCGCCGGTGCCCCGATAGGACCTGCACAAGGAGATTGCTATTAATTCAATAGCAATCAAGGCATGATTCACTAGGGCATGAAGGCAAAATCGCCCAAAATCCTGCCACGGACGTCCGCGGCGGCATGCCCCGCGCCCGGCGTCAGAACTTCTCGTGCGCCCCCAGGTAGCGCCACTGCCCCACAGGCAGGTTGCCCAGGGTGATGCGACCGATGCGGATGCGCTTCAAGCCCACCACCTTCAGGCCCACCAGTTCGCACATGCGGCGGATCTGGCGCTTCTTGCCTTCCTTGAGCACGAAGCGCAGCTGCTCGGGGTTCTGCCAGTCCACGCGGGCGGGCTTGAGCGGCTGGCCGTCCAGGGCCAGGCCATGGCACAGGCGGGCCAGCTGGTCGGCGGGAAAGGCGTCCTGCACGTTCAGCGCCACGTCGCCGTACTGCACGCGCACGAGGTATTCCTTCTCGACATCGGAGTCCTCGCCGATGAGCTGGCGCGCCACGCGGCCGTCCTGCGTGAGCACGAGCAGGCCGACGGAATCGATGTCCAGCCGCCCGCAGGGTGCCAGGCCCCGCAGCTGCGGCGGCGAAAAGCGCATGCGGCTCGGGTCTTCGCGCCAGTGCGTGCGCGGGTTGATGAGGGCGACGGCGGGCGTGTGCCCGTCCTCGGCCTGGCCGCTCACGTAGCCCATGGGCTTGTGCATGAGGATGGTGACCTTCTGCTCCTGAAAGCCCTGCGCCACGCGCTCGACCTCGATGCGGTCGGTGGGCAGCACCTGCAGCCCCATCGGCGCGACTTCGCCGTTGACCTTGACCCAGCCCTGCGCGATCCAGTCGTCGGCCTCGCGGCGCGAGCACAGGCCCAGCTCGGCCATGCGCTTGTTCAGGCGCGAGGTGCCGCCCTCGCCCGCCGGGGGCGCAGCGGCAGGCCCGCGCCGGGCGGCCGCCTGCGGTGCGCGGTCCGGCGACCGGCCCTGCCAAGGCTCGGGCCGGGACGGGGCTTGGGCCGCGGCAGGACGGACAGCGGGACGCGGCGATGCGTTGTTGGCGCCGGCATTCGGGCCGTTGAACGGCCGGGCGGCGGGGCCGGCATTCGCCCGGGCGGCGGGCTGCGCGGTGGCCGGTGCCCGGCGTGCGGAGGGTGCGGTGGTCGCAGGCGGCGCCACCTTGGCGGGGGCGGCGGGGGGAAGGGAGAGGCGGCGACGGGGCGGCGAATCGGACATGGGCGCTATTTTCGCTCGGCGGCCGAAGCGTGCCAGGCGAGAAAGTCGTCCATGGGCAGCGGCCGGCTGATGTAGTAGCCCTGCGCATCGTCGCAATGCAGGGCCCGCAGGCGCTCCAGAATGGACACGGTCTCCACCCCTTCGGCCACCACGCTCAGGCCCAGGTTGTGCGCTAGGTCGATGGTGGAGCGCACGATCTGCTCGTCGCCGTCGTCGGAGGCCATGCCGATGACGAAGGACTTGTCGATCTTCAACTCGTCCACCGGCAGCCGCTTGAGGTAGGCCAGCGACGAATAGCCCGTGCCGAAGTCGTCGATGGACAGCTTGAAGCCCTGCTCGGACAGAAGATTGAGCATGGCCTCGGCCCGCAGGGGCTCGTCCATGATGGCGCTCTCGGTGATCTCCAGGCAGAACGACTCGGCGCTCACGCCGTGACGCGCCAGCAGCGCGCCCAGGCGGTTGCTCAGTTCAGGGTCGAGCAGGTCGCGCGTGGACAGGTTGATCGAGATGCGCAGCGCCAAGGGCTGCACGCGCGGCTGCGCCAGGAAGATCACCGCCTGCTCGAACATCCACAGCGTGAGCTGCCGCACGAAGCCGGTCTGCTCGGCAAAGGGAATGAACTGCAGCGGCGGCACCATGCCGCGCTCGGGGTGCTGCCAGCGCACCAGGGCCTCGGCCGCATGGCCCGGCTGGCCGGTCAGCGTCACCTTGGGCTGCAGGAACAGGCGCAGTTCGTTGCGGTCCACCGCGCGGCGCAGCTCGGTCAGCAGCGAGAGCGAGACGGCGCTGGAGGAATCCATCGACGGTTCGTACAGCAGCGCCCCGCTGAGCCGCAGCTTGGCCGCGTACATGGCGATTTCGGCGTGGCTGAGCAGGGTGTCGGCATCGTGCGCCGCACCGGGCCAGCAGGCGATGCCGATGCCCGCGCTCAGATCCACCGTGCGGTCGCCGAAGGCCATGGGCGTCTCGAAGGCGCGCAGGATGCGCTGGGCCATGTCGCGCGCGGCCGCTTCGTCGGCGCCGGGCATCAGCATGGCGAACTCGTTGCCGCCCAGGCGGGCGATCACGGCCTGCGGCGATCGCGTCTGCCCGCTGATGCGCTCGGCCACGGCCTGCAGCAGCCGGTCGCCCAGCGCGTAGCCCAGCACGCCGTTCACGTGCTTGAAGCGGTCAAGATCCAGCGCGAGCACGGCCACGGGGCGCTGGCCGTTGCCGGGCCCGATGGCCTCCATGATGGCGCGGCGAAAGCGCTCCCGGTTGGGCACGCCGGTCAGCCGGTCGGTGTCGGCCAGCCGCAGGATCTCGCCCTGCTGACCGGCGATGTCCAGCCGCATGCGGTCGAACGAACGGGCGAGGTTGCCGATCTCGTCATGGCGGCGCGTGTGCTCGATGGGGGCGTCGTAGTCGCCCTGGGACAGGCGGTGCGTGGCCGAGACCAGCGAGCGCAGCGGCATCGTCACGCGGCGTGCCATGAAGGCGCTGCCCAGCGCGAAGAGCACCAGGCCGGCCACGGTGATCACCCCCAGCAGGGCCTGCAGCTGGCGGTAGGGCGCCACCACGTCGTCGAGCGAGCGCAGCAGCAGCGCGCGGGCGCTGGTGGTGCCGCTGTCCAGGCGCACGGGCCGCACCAGCAGCGTCTCGCCGCCGAGGACCTGCTCCCCGCCCATGCGGAAGTCGCGCAGATCGGCCAGCGCGCGGTCCGGCAGGGTGCTCACCGGCACGGCCACGGCACCCGTGGCGTCGCGCACCTGGATGGCCACGTCCACCGACAGCAGCTGCTGCATCTCGGACACCAGCGTCTCGTTGACCGGAAAACCCATCAGCACCCAGCCCACCAGCAGCGGCGCCCGCATGGGCACCATCACGAACTGGTACGGAATGCCGTGCACCACGGCGATCTGGCTGCCCTGCGGCTGCGCCACCAGCGCGGGCACGGCCTGGTCCACCGCGCTCTGGTAGTCGGCCGCGGTGCGCGAGGGGCTGGTGGACTGCAGGTGCATGCGGGTGTCCAGCAGCGCCGTCATCGCGGCGCCGATGCGCGCGCCGTGGTTCTCCAGCACCGACTGGATGGTCGCCGAATCGCCCGAATTCACGGCGGAGCGAAAGCCGTAGTCGGCCGCCAGCAGGGCCGAGGCCTCTTGCAGCCGCACGGCGTTCTGCGCCAGCAGCCAGCGCCAGACGCGTTCGTCCACGTCCAGGCTGCGCTCGATCTGCGCACGGGCGTTGCGCACAATGAAGGTCTGCACCACGGCGAACCCCGCCGCCTGAACGATCAGCAGCAGCAGCAGGGAAATTCCGACCAGCCGAAGGATCAGGCTGCGGTGCAGTGCGCGCAGGTTCAAGGCGTCACCCCCGCCAGCCGCACGACCACCGGCGCCCCGCCTTCCGCCACCGTGAGCGGCTGCGCGTAGGCCGCGGCGCCCACCGGCAGGCCCGAGTGCCACACGCGCAGCGTGTAGTTGCCCGCGGGCACCTTCTCGATGCGCGCGATGCCGAACGGCGCGGCGCTTTGCGAAAAATACGGTGTCTCCAGCACGAGGATCCAGGCCACCATCTGGTCGTGGATGTTGCAGCCGAGCACCACGACCCCGGGCTTGTCGAAGAGCACGGGGTTGGCCGGCGTGCCGGAGTAGAGCTGCAGCTCGAATTTCTTGGCCGGCGAGAACGAATACACATGGTGGCGCACGTTGTCCCGGTTCGGAAACCGCACCTCGGTGCCCACCGTCACGGCCAGCACCTCGGGCACGAAGCGGCGCTTGAGCTGCCCCATGTCCTGCTGGGCCATGGGTCGCACCAGCTTGTGCGCCTCCGGCGAATCCAGGAACACGATCGCGCCCAGCAGCGGCTTGCCGGAGCCGTCCTGCACGGTCACCTGGACCTCCGCGGCCATCGCCGGCCATGCCAGTGCCCAGAGCACGGCAACCATGCCCCGGGGCATGGGCGAGCGAAGTCGGATCATGGGGCCGGTTCCTTCCAAAAAATGTAACAAGTCCACGGCGGATCGAAGGGCGCCAAAGTGGAATGCGCAAAAATGGCACGGCGCTACGCTACCAAAAAAATAGCATCGGAACGATGCATTTAATAAGATATGAGCGATTAAATCAATTCATACAAGTGCGCCGTCCTCCCGGCACTTTAGAGGCAGATACTCTGCGGTGGGTCTTTCATATGTAACATCCATTGCGATGCCGGCCATGGCCCGGACGGCGCCGCGCACCGATCACTGGCACTGCTTTTGCTGTGCATTTCGTTCAAAGGCCATCGGCCACGGAAAACACCATGCAGACCGCTTCGTTCTTCAAGACCCTCTCCATCTCCCGCCGTCTTTTCCTGGGGTTCGGCTGCATGCTGGCGCTGCTCATCGCGGTGGCCTTCGTGGCGCACGCCTCGCTGAACGAGGTCAACCAGCAGATGCAGCAGATGACCGGCGCCAGCGCCGCCAAGATGCGGCTGGTCAACAGCATGCTGGAGAACGTGAGCGCCATCGGCATCCAGGGGCGCTCGGCCGCGATGCTCGGCGAGGTCGATCCCAAGAGCGCCGAAGAGCAGACCCGCCGCGTCGGCCAGGCGCTGCAGCGCTACGCGGCGCAGGAGACCGAACTGGCCACGCTGCTCGACTCCGGCGCCACGCCGGCCGAACGCCAGCTGCAGACCGACATCCAGGCCCTGGCCCGCAAGACCCGGCCCGAGCTGGACACGGCACTCAAGGCCATCTCCGACGGTGACACCGTGAGCGCCACGCTCTCGCTCATGACGCGCGTGGCCCCCGCCGAATCCGCCTGGCGCGACAAGCTGGCCGAACTGGTGCAGTTGCAGAACACCCTCAACACCGAAGCCGCGGCCGGCGCGTCGCGCATGGAAAACCGGGCCCGCGCCATCGGCGGCGGGCTGGTGGCCCTGGCCATCGTGCTGGGCGCGCTGATCGCCTGGCGCACCACGGCCAGCATCACCCAGCCCATCGGGCGGGCGGTGGTGGTGGCCGAACGCATCGCGCGCGGCGACCTCACCTCGCGCGTGGAAGTGCGCATCCAGGACGAGACCGGCCGGCTGCTGGACGCCATCGCCGCCATGCAGGAGCAGCTGCGCTCGCTGGTGGGCGGCATCGGCACCACGGCGGATTCGATCCTGCTGGCCAGCTCCGAAGTGGCCTCGGGCAACCTCGACCTGAGCCAGCGCACCGAGCAGACCTCGGGCAACCTGCAGCAGGCCGCCTCCGCGCTGGAAGACCTGACGCACACCGTGCAGCAAAGCGCCGACGCCGCGCGCCAGGCCAACCAGATGACCGCTGCCGCATCGCAGGTGGCCGAGCGCGGCGGCGAGGTGGTCTCGCAGGTGGTGCGCACCATGGACGTGATCAGCGCCAGCTCGCGCAAGATCGCGGACATCATCAGCGTGATCGACGGCATCGCCTTCCAGACCAACATCCTGGCCCTCAATGCCGCGGTCGAAGCCGCGCGTGCGGGCGAACAGGGCCGCGGCTTCGCGGTGGTGGCCGGCGAGGTGCGCGCGCTGGCGGGGCGCTCGGCCGATGCCGCGCGCGAGATCAAGGCACTGATCCTGGCCAGCGCCAATCAGGTGCAGGAAGGCACCACGTTGGTGGGCCACGCGGGCGCCACCATCGGCGAACTGGTGCAGTCGGTCCAGCAGGTGTCGGGCATCATGGCCGAGATCACCGCATCGGCCCGCGAGCAGAGCGACCGCATCGCCGAAGTGAGCCAGTCGGTGGGCGCGCTGGAGACCATGACGCAGCAGAACGCCGCGCTGGTGGAAGAAAGCAGCGCGGCAGCCGGCAGCCTCAAGGACCAGGCCGGCCGGCTCACGGACATGGTGGGCACCTTCCGCCTGACGCGCACCCCCGAGCTGGCAGCGCCCGTCAGCCGCGCATGACCGCCTGGGCATCCGGGGCCTCCGGCGCGCGGACGGCGCGCCGCACGGGCGCCTCGGCCTGCGCGGCGAACACGCTCTCGCGCAGCGCGGGCAGGTCCAGCACCCGCAGCCCGCCGTATTCCACGCAGATCGCGCCCTGCGCCTGCAGCTCGGCCAGCGCCTCGTTCACGCGCTGGCGCGACAGCCCCACCAGGTACGCCAGCTCCTGCTGCGTGATGCGCAGCACCTCGCGCACGCCGGGGTAGAGCACCGGGTTGAACAGCGCCGCCAGGCTGCGCGCCACGCGCACGTCGGGGTTGCCCAGCCGGTCGATCTCGCGCGCGGCGATGAACTGGCCCAGCCGCTCGTTGAGCTGGTTCATCACGAACCGGTTGAAGCCGATGGAGTGGTCCAGCAGCCAGTGGAAGGTGTCGATGGGCAGGCCCGCCACCACGCTCTTGCGCAGCGCCTGGATGTTGTAGCGGTAGGGCTCGCGCTTGACCGCCGTGCCCTCGCCGAACCACCCGCCCGGGGGCACGCCGGTGAAGGTCATCGTCTGGCCCTGGGCGTTGTCGGTGCTCATCTTGAGCAGCCCCTCCACCACGCCGAACCAGTAGGTCACCGGCCGGCCCACACGGCACACGTAGTCGCCCACCTTCGCATCGCCCACCAGCAGCGCGGCCACGGCGCGCTCGCGCTCGGGCGCGGACAGCAGCGCCAGCCAGGGAATGCCGTCCAGCTCCACCTGGGACGGCAGGCGGCGGCGCTGGTGCAGCGAAAGGTCGTCGTTCATGGATTGCGAGCATGGCGCAGGAAGGCCGCCCGGCGATTGCGGGAATACCACGACGCGGACTGTTGCCGGGGCGACAAAGAATCGACCCGCGCACACCGATGATCCGCCCACTGGCCACGGAGACACCATGCCAAGAACATTCCAACAGGCCCCCTGTTCGACCGCGCCTGCCTCGCCCACCACCCGCCACCTGCACCGCGATGCGCCGCCGGCCCCGCTGCAGCGCCGCCACCTGCTCGCGGGGGCGGCCGCGCTGGCCCTGCCGTGGATCGGCGCGGCGCCGGCACGCGCACAGGGCACGGTGCTGCGCATCGCGCAGTCCACCGCGCTCACCGGCCCGCTGGGCGACCTGGGCTCGGCCATGCACCAGGGCGCCAAGGCCGCCTTCGCCGCCATCAACGCCCAGGGCGGCGTGCAGGGCCAGACGATCGAACTCACCACGCTGGACGACGGCTACGACATTCCCCGCGCGCTGGCCAACGTGGACAAATTCCTCGCCGACCGCGAGCAGTTCGCGCTCTTCAACTGCATGGGCACGCCTATGGTCGAAGCCATGCTACCCAAGGTGCTGCCCTCGGGCATGCCGTTCTTCGCCCCGTTCACCGGCGCCATGCTCAGCCGCGTGAAGGGCGCGCGCAGCGTGTTCAACGTGCGCGCCACCTACGCCGAAGAGGCCGACAAGCTGGTCCAGCACTTCTCGACGCTGGGCATCCGGCGCATCGCCGTGGCCTACCAGAACAACGCCTTCGGCAAGGAGGTGTTCAACGCCGCCCGCGACGCCATGGCCCGGCTGAAGCTGGGCGAACCGCTGTCCGGCACCGTCGAAAGCGATGCGTCGAATGCCGGCGCCACAGCACGCCAGGTCGCCGACGGCAACCCCGAGGCGGTGCTGATCGGCCTGGCCGGCAAGCCGGCGCTGGAGTTCGTGAAGGCCTTCCGGAGCCTTCGGCGCGGCACCGCGCTGTATGCCACCTCCGTGATGGGCACCTCGGCCGCCGTCAAGGCCCTGGGGCCGGATGCCGTCGGCCTGACCATCTCGCAGGTCGTGCCGCTGCCCACCAACGTGGTGGTGCCGGTGGTGCGCGAATTCCAGGCCGCATGGAAAGCCGTGGGCGCCACGGCCGAGCCCTCGCACCTGGCGCTGGAGGACTACATCAACGCCCGCGTGTTCGCCCAGGCCCTGCAGCGCGCGGGCCGCAACCCGTCGCGCGCCGCCTTCGTGGACGCCACCTGGAGCCTCAAGAACTGGGACCTGGGCGGCTTCGAGGTGAACGCCACCGGCCCGGAACGCAGCGCCTCGCGCTTCGTCGAGCTGACCCTCGTGGGGCGGGACGGGCGGTTCATCCGCTGAGCCGCACAGCGGTCGCCGGCCCGCGATCATCGGAGCGCGGTGGACGAATCATTTGCTATTAAATATATAGCAATACAGGCATGCAATCCGCCGGCATGGGCCTGTTTTGGCCTGTACCAGCGCATCCGCTGCGCCCTCGACTTCGCCCTCGGCTTCGCCTTCACTGCGACGGCACGGCGTAGCGGTAGCCCCGGAATGCCCACACCGTGCGGGACGGCTCGATCTTCTCCAGCACCACGCCCGGCGCGGCCTGGTCGCCCTCGTGCAGCACCTGCCCGTTGACGATGGCCATGCGGTAGGCCGGGTTGGCCGAATAGGTGGCGCCGCTGAACTGCATGGCCGGCAATTGCTCGCGCACGGACGGCGGCAGATCGCGCTGCGCCACGACGGGCTGGGCCGGGGCCTGGACAGGCGGCGCCACGGCGGGTGCGGCCGGGGCCTGGGCCGGCGGCAGCAGGCGCGCGGTGGCCGCCGCCGCGGCCGAAGCGCGCGACAGCGGGGCGGACGCTGCGCGCTCGGTGGCGCGTTCGGGCGCAGGAGCCGCCGGCGCCGAAGGCACGGCGACCGGGGCCACACGCTCCGGCCGCAGCGCCGGAGCAGGGGCTGGCGCCGGCAACGGGGCCACGCGATTGCGGGCGGGTGCTTCGGCGGGTGCGGGGGCCGGCGCAGGCAAAGGTGCCGTCACCGCAGCGGCAGGCGCGGCCACCGGGCCTGCGGGGCTGGACGCGGGCGCGGCCGCCAGCCGCACCGGCTCGGACGGCACCGCCGTGCGGTGCGCGAACCACCATGACGCACCCGCCGCCGCGCCGGCGACGGCCACGCCGACCGCCAGCACCGGCAGCCACGGCAGGGCGCCCGTGCGCGCCGGTTCGGCCGCAGACGGTGCGCCCGGCGCCGGCACGGCCGGCGTGTGCAGGCCGGGCACGGCGCCGCGGCCGCGCTCGGCTTCGGCGCGCCGCAGGGCGTCAAGGATGTAGGACATAGGATGGAAAAAAGTGCGTGGGGCGGTGCCCGCCGGGTGGGGACATCGAAATGCGGAGAAGGCCTGGCATGCGCTAGCTTCCAGTGCTCAGGCGCGGCTCGGCCACGCCCGCGGCGCGGTTGAGCAGCATCAGGGTCAGCGGCCCGGCGCGGCCATCGGGCACCAGGCCCTGCGCGACCTGGAAGCGCTGGATGCGGGCGCGGCGCTGCGTGGCTTCCGCGCGCGGGGCGCTGCGCGCGGCGGCGGCATCGGCCGCAGGCGGCAACTGGGCGTCCAGCCACGCCAGCGTGGCGGGCTGGTCTGCCAGATCGCTGCCGTCCTGCAGGCCCGGCGGCGCACGCCACAGCGTGGCGAACTCGCCGCGCCAGGCCTGCGCCAGATCGGCCAGGGGCACCTGCAGTGTGCGCCCCGCGCCCGACAGCGTGGCCACGGCGCCGTCCAGCCGCGACAGCACGACGGCCACCGGGCGCTCGTCCGCCGTGAACAGCGTGATCACGCCCGGCCGGTCGAGCTGGCGCACGAGGCCCAGCGCCGTGCGGCGCTGGCGAAAGCAGCGCAGCCCCTGGGCAGCCAGGCCCGCACAGGCATCGGCTCCGGGCGCGGAAGGGGCGCCCCAGGCCGCGGCCAGCGCTCGCCAGGCGTCGTGGTCGCCCTCGGGCTGCAGGGCCAGGAAGCCTTGCAACGCCGAAGGGGGCACGGTGGCCGCGGCCGAGGCGGCGGGCAGGGAGGCCGCGTGGGAGGCCGCCGTTGGCACCGCGGAGGACGCCGGCCCGGCCGCCACCACCGACCCCGGGCCCGGGCCCGCCACTGCAGCGCCCGTGGGCGGCCACCAGCCCAGCGCCCAGCCCGCGCACGCGACGGCCGCCGCACCGGCGAGGGCGCCGGCCCCCGCCACCGCCCAGCGCAGCGCCCGCGCAGCGCCCGTGCGGGCGGCAGGCGCGGCATCGAACACCTCGCGCGCGGCCTGGTCCACGATGGCCTCGTTCACCTCGCGCACGCCGCCGGCATAGGCGCCGAGCAGCGCCCGGTCGCACAGCAGGTTGATGCGCCGGGGCACGCCGCGCGCCAGGGCATGCACGCGCTGCAGGGCGCGCGCCGTGAACGGCAGCGCGCCTTGCAGGCCAGCCACCGCCATGCGGTGGGCGATGTACTGACGGGTTTCCTCGGCGCTCAGGGCATCGAGGTGAAAGCGGGCGATCACGCGCTGGGCCAGTTGCTCCAGCGACGGGCCGGCGATCATGCCGCGCAGCTCGGGCTGGCCGATCAGGATGATCTGCAGCAGCTTGCGCTCGCTGGTTTCCAGGTTGGTGAGCAGGCGCAACTGCTCCAGCACGTCGGCCGAGAGGTTCTGCGCCTCGTCGATGATGAGCACGTTGTTGCGCCCCGCCGCATGGGCCTGCAGCAGGAAGGCATTCAACGGGTCGATGCAGTCCTTGACCGTCTCGGAGCCCGGCACCGCCGGGGTGTGCGCCACGCCGAACTCGTCGCAGATGGAGCGCAGCAGTTCGCCCACCGTGAGCCGCGGATTGAAGATATAGGCCACGTTGCAATGCGCCGGGATCTGCTCCAGGAAGCACCGGCACACCGTGGTCTTGCCGGTGCCGATCTCGCCGGTCAGCAGCACGAAGCCGCCACCGGCGTCCAGGCCGTAGAGCAGGTGCGCCAGCGCCTCGCGGTGGCGGTCGCTCATGAACAGATAGCGCGGGTCGGGGGCGATGGAAAACGGCGCGTGCTCCAGGCCGAAAAACGGGGCGTACATGGCGGCAAGGATACCGCCCTGCCGTGGCGGTCCTGCAGCGGCGCCCTTTCCCCCTGGACCCGCCACGGGCAGGGTTACACCCGTCAGGAGTTTCCCGCAAATTGTCGTCGGCAAGACAAGAAGACGTCAAAGCGGTTCCTACCATCCGTTGCATCTCCCTTGCATGGCTGCGCGTCCCGCCAGCAGCCTCGGCGGACACCACCGGTAGGAACAGGCATGACGACCACCTTCCCCCAACTGCTACTGCGGCACGCCGCCGAACGGCCCACCGACGCGGCGCTGCGCGAAAAGGAATACGGCATCTGGCAGACCCACACCTGGGCGGGCCTGGCCGCGATGGTGGAGACGCTGTGCGCCGGCCTGCACCAGGCCGGGCTGCAGGCGGGCGAGCACCTGGTGGTGGTCGGCGCCAACCGCCCGCGCCTGTATGCCACCATGCTCGCGGCGCAGTCGCTGGGCGCCATTCCCGTGCCGCTGTACCAGGATGCGGTGGCCGCCGAATGCATCTACCCGCTCAACAACGCCGAGGTGCGCTTTTGCGTGGTGGAAGACCAGGAGCAGGTGGACAAGCTGCTGGAGATCCGCGCGCAGTGCCCCGCCCTGTCGCACCTGTATTTCGATGACCCGCGCGGCCTGCGCAACTACAGCGAGCCGGGCCTGGCGTCGCTCGATGCCCTGGTCGAGGCCGGCACCGCCTTCGTGGCGCAGAACCCCGGCTGGTTCCGCGCGCAGGTCGACCGGGTGCAGCCCGGCGACGTGGCGGCCATGTTCTTCACCTCGGGCACCACGGGCAACCCCAAGGGCGTGGTGCACACGCACGCCACCTTGCTCGACCGCGCGCAGGCCGGCGCCGAGTTCGACCGCCTGACGTCCGCCGAGGAGGTGCTGGCCTACCTGCCGCCCGCGTGGATCGGGCAGAACATCTTCAGCTACTCGCAGTGGCTGGCCTGCGGCTACGTGGTGAACTGCCCCGAGTCGGCCGGCACCGTCTCCATCGACCTGAAGGAGGTCGGCCCCACCTACTACTTCGCCCCACCGCGCATCTTCGAGGGCCTGCTCACCAGCGTGATGATCCGCATGGAAGACGCGGGCGCGCTCAAGCGCAAGATGTTCCACGCCTGCATGGCGGTGGCCCGGCGCGTGGGCCCGGCACGCATGGACGGCCAGCCCGTGGGCCTGCTGGACCGCATCAAGTACGCGCTGGGCGACCTGCTGGTCTATGGCCCGCTGCGCAACAACCTGGGCTTTTCGCGCGTGCGGGTGGCCTACACGGCCGGCGAGTCCATCGGGCCGGACCTGTTCACCTTCTACCGCTCGATCGGCATCAACTTGAAGCAGCTGTACGGCTCCACCGAGACCGCCGTGTTCGTTTGCCTGCAGCCCGACTACCAGGCGCGCGCCGACACGGTGGGCGTGCCGATCCGCGGCGTGCAGATCCAGGTGGCCGACAACGGCGAGATCCTCGTCAAGTCCGCCGGCCTGCTCAAGGAGTACTACAAGAACCCCACCGCCACGGCCGAGGTGCTCACGGCCGACGGCTGGTATCGCACGAGCGATGCAGGCTTTCTCGATGCGCACGGCCACCTCAAGATCATCGACCGCGTGAAGGACGTGGGCCGCATCCAGGGCGGCGCCAACGACGGTGCCATGTTCGCGCCCAAGTACGTGGAGAACAAGCTCAAGTTCTTTCCGTACATCAAGGAGGCCGTGGCCCTGGGCGACCGGCGCGAGAAGGTGTGCGCCATGGTCAACATCGACTTCGACGCCGTGGGCAACTGGGCCGAGCGCCGCAACCTGCCCTATGCGGGCTACACCGACCTGGCGCAAAAGCCCGAGGTGTACGAGCTGATCCGCGACTGCGTGGAGAAGGTGAACGCCGACCTCGCGGGCGATGCGCTGCTGGCGGGCAGCCAGATCAGCCGCTTTCTCGTGCTGCACAAGGAACTGGATGCCGACGACGGCGAGCTCACGCGCACCAACAAGGTCCGCCGCGGCTTCATCGCCGACAAGTACGGCACGCTGGTGGAGGCGCTGTACGCCGGCCGCACCGAACAGTTCATCGAGACGCAGGTCAAGTTCGAGGACGGCCGCACGGGCAGCGTGAGCGCCACGCTCAAGCTCGACGACGCCCGGACCTTCGCCCCGACGAAGCAGGCCGCCTGACCGCAACGCCGCAAGACCCCACCATGACCACCAAGAAGATCGGCGACGTCATCCTCGACGTCCAGAACATCAGCCTGCGCTTCGGGGGCGTGAAAGCGCTCACCGACATCTCGTTCAACGTGCGCGAGCACGAGATCCGCGCCATCATCGGCCCCAACGGCGCGGGCAAGAGCTCGATGCTCAACTGCATCAACGGCGTCTATGCGCCGCAGGACGGCTCCATCACCTTCCGGGGCAAGACGTTCTCGCACATGAACTCGCGCCAGGTGGCCGAGATGGGAGTGGCGCGCACCTTCCAGAACCTGGCGCTGTTCAAGGGCATGAGCGTGATCGACAACATCATGTCGGGGCGCAACCTCAAGATCAAGAGCAACCTCTTCCTGCAGGCGCTGCGCATCGGCCCGGCCGAGCGCGAGGAGATGCGCCACCGCGCGTTCGTCGAACGCATCATCGACTTCCTGGAGATCCAGGCCTGGCGCAAGACGCCCGTGGGCCAGTTGCCCTACGGCCTGCAAAAGCGCGTGGACCTGGGCCGGGCCCTGGCCATGGAGCCGCAGGTGCTGCTGCTGGACGAGCCCATGGCCGGCATGAACGTGGAGGAAAAGCAGGACATGTGCCGCTTCATCCTCGACGTGAACGACGAGTTCGGCACCACCATCGTGCTCATCGAGCACGACATGGGCGTGGTGATGGACATCTCCGACCGCGTGGTCGTGCTCGACTACGGCAAGAAGATCGGCGACGGCACGCCCGACGAAGTGCGCAGCAACGACGACGTGATCAGCGCCTATCTCGGCACCTCGCACTGACCGGAGAACACACACCATGGCTTTCTTTCTCGAAACCCTGATCGGCGGCCTGATGGCGGGCATGCTGTATTCGCTGGTGGCCCTGGGCTTCGTGCTGATCTACAAGGCCTCGGGCGTCTTCAACTTCGCGCAGGGCGCGATGGTGCTGTTCGCGGCGCTCGCGATGGCCCGGCTGTCCGAATGGATTCCCCAATGGACCGGCATCGACAGCCGGCTCCTGGCCGGCATCGCGGCCTTCGTCCTGGCCGGCGCGCTCATGTTCGTGGTGGCCTGGTGCATCGAGCGGCTGGTGCTGCGCCACCTGGTCAACCAGGAAGGCGCCACGCTGCTCATGGCCACGCTGGGCATCACCTACTTCCTCGAAGGCCTGGGCCAGACGATGTTCGGCAGCGACATCTACAAGATCGACATCGGCATGCCCAAGGAGCCGATCTTCGCCCTCGAATCGATGTTCGAGGGCGGCGTGCTCATCAACAAGGAAGACGTGATCGCCGCCGCCATCGCCGCGGGGCTGGTGATCCTCCTGAGCATCTTCTTTCAGAAGACCTCCACCGGCCGCGCGCTGCGCGCCGTGGCCGACGACCACCAGGCGGCGCAGTCCATCGGCATTCCGCTCAACCGCATCTGGGTGATCGTGTGGTGCGTGGCGGGCGTGGTGGCGCTGGTGGCCGGAATGATCTGGGGCAGCAAGCTGGGCGTGCAGTTCTCGCTCACCACGGTGGCACTGCGCGCACTGCCGGTGGTGATCCTGGGCGGCCTCACCTCGGTGCCGGGCGCCATCATCGGCGGGCTGATCATCGGCGTGGGCGAGAAGCTCTCCGAGGTGTACCTGGGCCCGTTCGTGGGCGGCGGCATCGAGATCTGGTTCGCGTACGTGCTGGCACTGGTCTTTCTCCTCTTCAGGCCCCAGGGCTTGTTCGGAGAGAAGATCATTGACCGCGTGTAACCCATAACGACAAGAACACAGGAGACACGCCATGCTCTACCGCGAAAACGGCCAGTTCAAGACCAGCTACCGCGCCGACCAGCAGATCTTTCCCATCGCGCAGGACCGCATCGCCATGGTGGTGCTGCTCGCCGTGGCCTTCATCGCCGTGCCGATGCTGGCGAGCGACTATTTCTTCCGTGCCATCCTGATTCCGCTGGTCATCATGTCCATGGCCGCGCTGGGCGTGAACATCCTCGTGGGCTACTGCGGGCAGATCTCGCTGGGCTCGGGGGCCTTCATGGCCGTGGGCGCCTACGGGGCCTACAACTTCTTCGTGCGCGTGCCGGGCCTGCCGCTCATTCCGGCCATCGTGCTGGGCGGGCTGTGCGCCACGTTCTTCGGCATCCTCTTCGGGCTGCCCAGCCTGCGCGTGAAGGGCCTGTACCTGGCGGTGGCCACGCTGGCAGCACAATTCTTCAGCGACTGGATGTTCCTGCGCATCAAGTGGTTCACCAACAATTCCGACTCGGGCTCGGTGTCGGTCAACGGACTGCAGGTGTTCGGCTTGGCCCTGGAGAGCGCGCAGTCCAAGTACCTCTTTTGTCTCGCCCTGCTCGTGGTGGTGGCGCTGCTGGCCAAGAACCTGGTGCGCGGCGCGGTGGGCCGCGAGTGGATGGCCATCCGCGACATGGACGTGGCCGCCGCGGTGATCGGCATCCGCCCCATGTACGCCAAGCTCAGCGCCTTCGCCGTCAGCTCGTTCATCGTGGGCATGGCCGGCGCGCTGTGGGCCTTCGTGCACCTGGGTGCGTGGGAGCCTGCGGCGTTCTCGGTGGAGGTGTCGTTCCGGCTGCTGTTCATGGTGATCATCGGCGGGCTGGGATCGATCATGGGCGGCTTCTTCGGCGCGGCCTTCATCGTGGTGCTGCCCATCGTGCTCAACCAGTTCCTGCCCGCGCTGATGGGCCTGTTCGGCATCAACATCTCCACGGCCGGCGTGTCGCACGCCGAGCTGATGATCTTCGGCGCGCTCATCGTGTGGTTCCTCATCGTCGAGCCGCACGGCCTGGCCAAGCTGTGGTCCACGGCCAAGCAAAAGCTGCGCCTGTGGCCCTTCCCACACTGATCCACCCGGTTCCCCCCCGCGCTTCAATCCATTCAATTTCCAAGGAGAGACAAATGAAGCTTTCGAAACTCGTGATCGCCGCCCTCGTGGCGGCAGGCAGTGTGTCCGTGGCGACCAGCGCCGTCGCGCAGGCCAAGGAGCAGTTCTTTCCGCTGCTGTCGTACCGCACGGGGCCGTATGCGCCCAACGGCGTGCCATGGGCCAACGGCAAGCAGGACTACATCAAGATGATCAACGCGCGCGATGGCGGCGTGAACGGCGTCAAGCTCACGTTCGAGGAATGCGAGACCGGCTACGCCACCGACCGCGGCGTGGAGTGCTACGAGCGCCTGAAGGGCCGCCCCGGCGTGGCGCTGTTCGATCCGCAGGCCACCGGCATCACCTTCGCGCTGACCGAAAAAGCCCCGGTGGACAAGATCCCGCTGATGACGCTGGGCTACGGCCTGTCGGTCGCGCAGGACGGAATGGCCTTCAAGTGGAACTTCCCCTTCATGGGTAGCTACTGGACGGGCGCCGACATCCTGATCCAGCACATCGGCAAGCAGGCCGGCGGGCTGGACAAGCTCAAGGGCAAGAAGATCGCGCTGGTCTACCACGACAGCCCCTTCGGCAAGGAGCCCATTCCCGTGCTGCAGGAGCGCGCCAGGATGCACGGCTTCGAACTGCAGATGCTGCCCGTGACCGCTCCCGGCGTGGAGCAGAAGGCCACCTGGCTGCAGGTGCGCCAGAGCCGCCCCGACTACGTGCTGCTGTGGGGCTGGGGCGTGATGAACTCCACCGCCCTGAAGGAAGCGCAGGCCACGGGCTTCCCGCGCGACAAGCTCTATGGCGTGTGGTGGGCCGGCGCCGAGCCGGACGTGCGCGACGTGGGCGAAGGCGCCAAGGGCTACCACGCGCTGGCGCTGAACGGCTACGGCACGCAGTCCAAGGTGATCCAGGACATCCTGAAGAACGTGCACGACAAGGGCCAGGGCACGGGGCCGAAGGACGAGGTGGGATCGGTGCTGTACACGCGCGGCGTGATCATCCAGATGCTGGCCGTCGAGTCCGTGCGCCGCGCGCAGGAGCGCTTCGGCAAGGGCAAGGTCATGACTGGCGAGCAGGTGCGCTGGGGCATGGAGAACCTCGCGCTTGATCAGAAGAAGCTCGACGCGCTGGGCTTCAACGGCATCATGCGGCCGCTGTCCACGAGCTGCTCCGACCACATGGGCTCCACCTGGTCGCGCGTGCACACCTGGGACGGCAAGAAGTGGGACTTCTCCTCCGACTGGTACCAGGCCGACGAGCAGATCCTGAAGCCCATGATCAAGGCCGGCTCCGACAAGTACCTGGCCGACAAGAAGATGACGCGGCGGGATGCGGCCGACTGCCAGAGCTGAGGACAACCCCCTGAGCCGCTGCGCGGCTTCCCCCTTCTCTGGCTTCGCTGTGCGAAGCGGAAGGGGGACGACGCCAGCGCCGCGGGGCGGCCCTTGCGCGGCGTCTGCTGGCGTGGGGCGCGCCGGCTTTTTGAGGCTGTGTTCACAGCCGCCAATCGAAAGCGTTGCACCGCAGCGCTTTCGATTGGCACAGCGAAGGCAACACCATGGAACCCAGAAACATCGTCCTGAACGTCAACGGCATCGAGGTCATCTACAACCACGTGATCCTCGTGCTCAAGGGCGTCTCGCTGCAGGTGCCCGAGGGCGGCATCGTCGCCATCCTGGGGGGCAACGGCGCGGGCAAGACCACCACGCTGCGCGCCATCTCCAACCTGCTGCAGGGCGAGCGCGGAGCGGTCACCAAGGGCAGCATCGAGCTGCGGGGCGAGCGCATCGAGAACCTCTCGCCCGCCGACCTCGTGCAGCGCGGCGTGGTGCAGGTGATGGAGGGGCGCCACTGCTTCGCCCACCTCACCATCGAAGAGAACCTGATGACGGGCTCGTACACCCGCACCAGCCGCGCCGAGATCGCGGCCAACCTGGAGAAGGTGTACGCGTACTTCCCGCGCCTGAAGACCCGCCGCACCTCGCAGGCCGCCTACACCTCGGGCGGCGAGCAGCAGATGTGCGCCATCGGCCGCGCGCTCATGGCCAACCCCAGCATGGTGCTGCTCGACGAGCCCTCGATGGGCTTGGCGCCGCAGATCGTGGAGGAGGTCTTCAACATCGTGAAGGACCTCAACGCCAAGGAAAAGGTGACCTTCCTGCTGGCCGAGCAGAACACCAACATGGCGCTCAAATACTCGGACTACGGCTACATCATGGAAAGCGGCCGCGTGGTGATGGACGGCGCGGCGAGCGACCTGGCCAACAACGAGGACGTGAAGGAGTTCTACCTGGGCGTCGGCGGCGGCGAGCGCAAGAGCTTCAAGGACGTCAAGAGCTACAAGCGCCGCAAGCGCTGGCTGGCCTAGGTCCCCCGCGAATCCGGCGCGCCGCGACCGCGCGGCGCAGTCCAGCCCACCATTTGCCTGTCTCCCATCCCCAGCACGCCCAGAACGTGCACCCCGGAGGTATATCCATGAGCGTTTTCTACGACGACCTCGAAACCCGCCCGCCCGAAGCCCGCGAAAGCGCATTGATGGCCGCGCTGCCCGCGCAGGTGGCGCATGCGCAACGGGCCTCGCCCGCGTTCGCCGGCATCCTGCAGGGCATCGATCCGGCGGGCATCGCCACGCGCCAGGCGCTGGCCACCTTGCCGGTCACGCGCAAGCACGAGCTGCTCGCGCGCCAGCAGGCCGGCCGTGCCACCAACGTGTTCGGCGGATTCAGCGCGCTGTCGTTCGGCGCCGCCATGCCGCGCGTGTTCGCCAGCCCCGGCACGCTGTACGAACCGGAGGGCACGCGGCGCGACTACTGGCGCATGGCGCGCGCCATCCACGCCGCCGGCTTTCGGCCCGGCGAGCTGATCCACAACAGCTTCAGCTACCACTTCGTGCCCGCCGGCTCGATGATGGAAACCGGCGCCCATGCGCTGGGCTGCTCGGTGTTCCCGGGCGGCACGGGCCAGACCGAGCAGCAGGTGCAGGCCATGGCCGAACTGAAACCCGCGGGCTACATCGGCACGCCGAGCTTTCTCAAGATCCTGCTGGACAAGGCGGCCGAGCTGGGCACGCCGCTGCCCAGCGTGGGCAAGGCCCTGGTCTCGGGCGAGGCGTTTCCGCCCTCGCTGCGCGACTGGCTGGCCGGGCGGGGCGTGGCCGGCTACCAGTGCTATGCCACGGCCGACCTGGGCCTGATCGCGTACGAAACCACCGCGCGCGAAGGCCTGGTGCTGGACGAGGGCGTGATCGTGGAGATCGTGCGGCCCGGCACCGGCGACCCGGTGCCCGAAGGCGAGGTGGGCGAACTGGTGGTGACCACGCTCAACCCCGACTACCCGCTGATCCGCTTCGGCACAGGTGACCTCTCGGCCGTGCTGCCCGGCACCTGCCCCACCGGCCGCACCAACACCCGCATCCAGGGCTGGATGGGCCGGGCCGACCAGACCACCAAGGTGCGCGGCATGTTCGTGCACCCCGGCCAGGTGGCCGACATCGTGCGGCGCTTTCCGCAGGTGCTGCGCGCGCGCCTGGTGGTGAGCGGCGAGATGGCCAGCGACCAGATGCTGCTGCGCGTGGAAACCACCGAGACCGCCGCTGGCCTGGCCGTGCAATTGGCCGAGGCGATGCGCGAGCAGACCAAGCTGCGCGGCGAGGTCGAGATGGTGGCCCCCGGCACGCTGCCCAACGACGGACGTGTGATCGAGGACGCACGCAGCTATCGATGAGCCCGGCAGCCGCCCACCGGATCGCCGCACCCGCCGCTCCCATATTAATAGCTGAAAAACCAATACAGACAAGCGCTGCAGGCCTATAAACCTTTAAACCCCTACACGTTACTGCTAAGTAATTACCTTGATGGCGGTGTAAAAACCGGTGGCTATCATGGCGCGTCTTTTCAAAGGAACCTCATGAAAACTACATTCAAGACCGCACTGGTGGCCGTTGCCGTGGCCGCCGCTTTCGGCGCGCAGGCGCAGGGTTTTCCCTCCAAGGACAAGACGGTCACGATCGTCGTTCCTTTCGCCGCCGGTGGCCCGACCGACCGCGTGGCACGCGATCTGGCGGAGGCCATGCGCAAGCCGCTGGGTGGGGTGAGCGTGGTGATCGACAACGCCGCGGGCGCAGGCAGCAGCATCGGCACCGCCAAGGTGGCGCGCGCCAGTGCCGACGGCTACACCCTGCTGCTCAACCACATCGCCATGGCCACCATGCCGGCGCTGTACCGCAAGCTGCCGTTCAGCGTGCCCAACGACTTCGAGTACCTGGGCGTCGTGAACGACGTGCCCATGACGCTCATCGCCCGCCCCACGCTGCCCGCCAACAACTACAAGGAACTGGCCACCTGGATCGAGCAGAACAAGGGCAAGATCAACCTGGGCCATGCGGGCCTGGGCGCCGCGTCCCACCTGTGCGGCCTGCTGTACCAGAGCGCGATCAAGGTCGAGATGACCCCCGTGCCCTACAAGGGCACGGCACCCGCCATCACCGACCTGATCGGTGGCCAGATCGACCTGCTGTGCGACCAGACCACCAACACGACCTCGCAGATCGAGGCCAAGAAGGTCAAGGCCTACGCGGTCACCACGCCCAAGCGCCTCACCACGCCATCCCTCAAGGACCTGCCCACGCTGGCTGAGTCCGGCGTCAAGGACTTCCAGGTCACGATCTGGCACGGCCTGTACGCGCCCAAGGGCACGCCCGCCGACGTGCTCAAGAAGCTCAACGACGCCCTGAAGGCCGCGCTGAAGGACCCCGACTTCATCAAGAAGCAGGAAGGCCTGGGCGCCGTGGTGGCGGCCGACCAGCGCGTCGAACCGGCCGAGCACAAGAAGTTCGTGCAGGCCGAGATCGACAAGTGGGGCCCCATCATCAAGGCCGCCGGCACCTACGCCGACTGATCCGACTGATCCCACTGACGGGCCGGGCACTGCGCCACACGCAGCGCCCGCGCATCGCCCCGACCGCCCCTGGCCTTGCGCCCCGGGCGGTTTTTTCTTGGGACGTGCATTTTGCGAGGCGTGGAACGCGCTCCGGCCTACGGGTCATCCCTCTGCCCGCCTCGCGCAGCGGGGCCTACAACGGGGGATTGACCGCCAGCCCCAAGGACCGATCCCCATGCGCTTTTCCGCCACCCCGTCCAAGCCCCTTCGCCAGCCCCTTGCCACGCCGCGCCGCCGCGCACTGGCGCTCGCCGCCCTGCTCCTGGCCGCCGGCCTTTGGAATGCCATGCCCGGCGCCCATGCCCAGTCCGGCGCGTGGCCCACCAAGCCGGTGCGCATCGTCGTGCCGTTCGCCCCCGGCGGCACCACCGACATCCTGGCACGCGCCGTGGCGCCCGAGCTGGGCCGTGCCTTCGGCCAGCAGTTCGTCGTGGACAACCGGGGCGGCGCGGGCGGCAACATCGGCGCCGAAGTGGTCGCCAAGTCGCCGGCCGACGGCTACACCCTGCTGATGGGCACGGTCGGCACGCACGGCATCAACCGCGCGCTGTACAGCAGGTTGCCCTACGACCCCATCAAGGACTTCGTGCCCATCACCCTGGTGGCGGCCGTGCCCAACGTGATGGAGATCAACGCCGACAAGGCGCGCACGCTGGGCATCCAGTCCGTGCCCGACTTCATCCGCTACGCCAAGGCGCACCCCGGCCAGCTGAACATGGCATCGAGCGGCAACGGCACGTCGATCCACCTGGCCGGCGAGCTGTTCAAGAGCATGACCGGCACCTACATGCTGCACATGCCCTACCGCGGCTCCGGCCCCGCGCTGCTGGACCTGGTGGGCGGCAACATGGACGTGATGTTCGACAACCTGCCGTCTTCCATGGCGCAGATCAAGGCCGGCAAGCTCAAGGCCCTGGCCGTGACCAGCGCCCACCGCTCGCCCGCCCTGCCCGACGTGCCCACGGTGGAAGAAGTCGGCGGCCCGGATCTCAAGGGCTACGAGGCCAGCTCGTGGTTCGGCCTGCTCGCCCCCGCCGGCACCCCGCCCGAGGTCGTGGCCCGCATCCAGCAGGAAACCGCCAAGGCCCTCGCCACCCCGGCCGTCAAGGAGCGCCTGCTGGCGCAGGGCGCGATCCCCGGCGGCAACTCGCCGGCCGACTTCGCCAAACACATCGACAGCGAACACCGCAAGTGGGCCAAGGTGGTGAAGGCGTCGGGAGCGAAGGTGGACTGAATCGCGGTGGCGGGGCGCATGCCCCCCAGTGGGTGCTCAGTACCCGCTGACCGCCCGGGCGATCAGCCCATCCGGGTAGGGCTGCATGCCGTTTTCCAGCTGCACGATGGTGCGCATGACCGGCGGCAGGGTCGCGGCGTTCAGGCAGATGAAGGCGTGCGGGCTGATGTCCAGGCTGCCGGCGACCTGCCGCACGTAGTCGCAGGGGTCGCACTCACCGCAGGCCGCCCAGCGGCGGATGATGCCGTCGATGGTGCACAGCTGGTACTTGGCCTGGTAGTTGCGCAGCAGCAGGGCCATGGCACGCAGGCCCCAGTACGGCTCGCAGAACACCACGAACCGGGGGTCGGCCGACTGGTCCTCGGCCATGCCGCGCCAGCCGATGTGGTCGCGCACGATGTTGCCGGGATTGTGGTTGCGGATGCCGCGCGGAACGAGGGTCAACATGAAAAGCGGTGAGAACGCAGGGTATGGTGCCCACAATGGGCGGTGGGCCCGGGTCTCGCGTGTCGGTCGCTCGACCCCTGGCTTCGGACTCGAACTGTAGGCGCGCGGGTCCTGAAATTCACGCTTTCCATGCCGCGCTGAAGCAGGTTTCAGAACTTTTAAGGCCGGGCCCGCCCGATCGGTGCCACGGGTGCCGCGCTGCGGAAATTCGAAACTTTCGCGGCTGAAAAATTCGGCATGCCGGCTTCCATCCTGGTCTTCACCCTCGCTGCCAGGAGGGCCTTGCGTGCCGCGGCCGACGTCCGCGTGCGCGGCCTCGTGGCGGCCTGCCGCAGCGCCGGTCCGGCCTGGCCTGGCTCACCAGACCACGTCGTGCCCTTCCGCGGCGCTGCGTTTGAGCATGTCGATGATCGGCGCCGCGCGCTGGCGCAGGCGCACGGTGTCGGGGCGCTCGCCCGCATCGTCGTCCTCGCTGCCCTGCGCCTCGTCGGCATCGGGCCGGCCCTTGGCGTCGTCGGCCGCGACGGCGGCTTCCAGTGCCTGAAGCGCAGCGGGGATCTGCGCGGCAGTGACGATGCCGTGCGGGTCGGTGGACTTGCCCATGATCTGCAGCAGCTGGCGGCCGTTGGCCTCCAGCATGATGACGTCGGCGGTGGCGCGGGATTTGAACTTGTACAGCATGGGTGGCGAGGGTCCTTGGTGAGGGTGGGTAGGTAGGGGTGATGGGGTGGCTTGCAGCCGTCAATGCCCGGTGGGGCCGGTGCGTGAATGCATGTAGTCGCGGGTGAAAGGATAGTCCGACTGGGCCCCGCGCAGGGTGCCGGTGGCCAGGTCGCCGTCGGGCCGCGCGGCCAGCATCTGGTGCAGGGCCATCCAGCCGCGCTCGAATCCCATGGCGCTGCCGGCCAGGTAGAGGCGGTAGGCGCGCAGGGCGCGCTCGCCCTGCGGCGCGCCGACCCCGGCCGAGAGCACGCGCAGCGCTTCCTGCAGCCGCGCCTCCAGCGCGTCGGACCAGGCCCAGAGCGTGCGTGCGTAGTGCGGGCGCAGGTTCTCGGTGTCCACCATCTCCAGGCCGCTGGCCGCCAGATCGTGCAGCACGGCGCTCACGTGCAGCAACTCGCCGCCCGGGAAGATGTACTTTTCGATGAAGTCGCCCAGGCCGGCGCCCAGCTGCGCATTGTCCACGCCGCCCGAGGTGATGCCGTGGTTGAGCAGCAGCCCGCCGGGCCGCAAAAGCCGGCGCACGGTGGCGAAGTAATCGGGCATGTGCGCGCGGCCCACGTGCTCGAACATGCCCACCGAGGCGATGCGGTCGAACGGCGTGGGCTCGGGGTGCTGCAGTTCGCGGTAGTCGCGCAGTTCCATGCGCACGCGGCCCGACAGGCCCCGCTCGGCGATGAGGCGCGACACGTGCGCGTGCTGGTTGCGCGACAGGGTGATGCCGGTGGCGTCCACGCCGTAGTGCTCGGCCGCCCACAGCAGCAGCCCGCCCCAGCCCGCGCCGATGTCCAGGAAGCGCTGGCCCGGCGCGAGCCGCAGCTTGCGGCAGATGTGGTCGAGCTTGGCCTCCTGCGCCTGGGCCAGGTCCATGGCGCCGTCGCGGTAGTAGGCGCACGAATACACGCGGCGCGGGTCCAGCCACAGGGCGTAGAAGTCGTCGGACAGGTCGTAGTGGAACCGCACCTGCTGCGCGTCGCGCGTGATGGTGTGCACCGCGCGCGAGCGGGCGCGGGCCATCATGCGCGTCCACCACCCGGCCTGCTCGCGCGCCGGGTCGCCGTGCAGCAGGGCGGCGGCGGCGGCCACCAGGTCGCGCATGCGGCCTTCGAAGCGCACGCGCCCCTCGACGATGGCCGCGCCCAGGTCGCCCACCTCGCCCGAGAGCAGCGCCGCCAGCGAGCGGCGGTCGCGGAACTGCAGCGCCACCGGGGCCTGCGCGCGGCCCAGCCGCTGCCCGCCGGGCAGTTCGAGCGACAGGTCCACCGGCAGGGATTCCAGCCGGGCTTGCAGGGCGTGCAGCAGCGGTTTCATGGCCGTCGATTCTTGAACCGCCCCAACGCCTCGTCAATGGCCGTTGTCCGACACGGGCGCGCCCGATCGGCACAGGCCCCATTGACAGCCATTCGTTTAAGCCTAAACTGTTTTCACATGAACATCTTGTGCATCGGCGGTGGTCCCGCCGGCCTTTATTTCGCCCTGCTGATGAAGCGGCAGGACCCGGCGCACCGCGTCGTGGTCGTGGAGCGCAACCGGCCGTTCGACACCTTCGGCTGGGGCGTGGTGCTGTCGGACCAAACGCTGGCCAACCTGCAGGCGGCCGATCCCGAAACCGCCGCGCAGATCGGCGACGCGTTCAACCACTGGGACGACGTGGCGGTGTTCCTGCGCGGGCGCAGCGTGCGCTCCAGCGGCCACGGCTTTTGCGGCATCGGGCGCAAGCGGCTGCTCAACATCCTGCAGGAGCGCTGCCTGGCGCTGGGCGTGGAGCTGGTGTTCGAGACCGACGTGGCCGACGACCAGGCGCTCGCCGCGCGCTACGGCGCCGACTTGGTGATCGCCAGCGACGGCCTGAACAGCCGCATCCGCACGCGCTATGCCGAGGTCTTCCAGCCCGACATCGACCTGCGCCAGTGCCGCTTCGTGTGGCTGGGCACGCACCAGAAGTTCGAGGCCTTCACCTTCGCGTTCGAAGAGACCGAGCACGGCTGGTTCCAGGCGCACGCCTACCAGTTCGACGCCGACACCTCCACCTTCATCGTCGAGACGCCCGAGGCCGTGTGGCAGGCCCACGGGCTGGACCGCATGGAGCAGCCCGAGGCCATCGCCTTCTGCGAGCGGCTTTTCGCGCCCTACCTGGGCGGGCACGCACTCATCAGCAACGCCACGCACCTGCGCGGCTCGGCCAACTGGATCCGCTTTCCGCGCGTGATCTGCCGCACCTGGGTGCACCGCGAAACCATCGCCGGCAAGGCGGTGCCCATCGTGCTGATGGGCGATGCCGCGCACACCGCGCATTTTTCGATCGGCAGCGGCACCAAGCTCGCGCTGGAAGACGCCATCGACCTGGCCCAGACGCTGGCCACCGGCGCGACCCTGGAGCAGGCGCTGCACGACTACGAGACGCGCCGCAGCGTCGAGGTGCTCAAGATCCAGAACGCCGCGCGCAACTCCACCGAGTGGTTCGAGAACGTGGCGCGCTACAGCCGGCTGCCGGTGGAGCAGTTCGCGTATTCGCTGCTCACGCGCAGTCAGCGCATCAGCCACGAGAACCTGCGCCTGCGCGATGCGCGCTGGCTGGAGGGCTACGAGGCCTGGCTGGCCCAGGCGCGCCCCAGGGTCGGCGCGGCGCCCGCCCCGGCACCCGCCGGCGTGCCCGGCGACAGCGGCGCCGCGGTGCCGCCCATGCTCACGCCCTTCACGCTGCGCGGCCTCACGCTGGACAACCGCATCGTCGTCTCGCCCATGGCCACCTACAGCGCGGTCGAGGGCGTGCCGCAGGACTTCCACCTGGTGCACCTGGGCGCCCGCGCGCTCGGCGGCGCGGCGCTGGTGATGGTGGAGATGACCAGCCCCACGCCCGACGGCCGCATCACCCCCGCCTGCACCGGGCTGTGGAACGATGCGCAGCAGGCCGCCTTCACGCGCATCGTGGATTTCGTGCACGGCAGCAGCCGCGCGAAGATCGGCCTGCAACTGGGCCACAGCGGCCCCAAGGGCTCCACGCGCGTGGGCTGGGAGGGCACGGACGAGCCCCTGCCCGAGGGCGATCCGCACGGCAACTGGCCGCTGCGCGCCGCCAGCGCCCTGCCCTACGGCCCGCAGAACCAGACGCCCGCCGCGCTGACGCGCGCCGACATGAGCGCGCTCACCGCCGCCTTCGTGGCCAGCGCCCGGCGTGCGGCCGCCTGCGGCTTCGACTGGCTGGAGCTGCACTGCGCGCACGGCTACCTGCTGGCCAGCTTCATCAGCCCGCTCACCAACCAGCGCACCGACGACTACGGCGGCAGCCTGGAGAACCGCTGCCGCTACCCGCTCGAAGTGTTCGCCGCGGTGCGCGCCGCCTGGCCCGCCGATCGCCCCATGAGCGTGCGCATCTCGGCCCACGACTGGGCGCCCGGCGGCACCACGCCGGACGACGCCGTGGCGATGGCGCGGTGGTTCAAGGCCGCGGGCTGCGATTTGATCGACGTCTCTTCCGGCCAGACCACGCGCGCCGCCCGGCCGGTGTACGGGCGCATGTACCAGACGCCGTTCGCCGACCGCATCCGCAACGAGGTGGAGATCGCCACCATGGCCGTGGGCGCCATCAGCGAAGCCGACCATGCCAACAGCATCATCGCCGCCGGCCGCGCCGACCTGTGCGCCCTCGCCCGCCCGCACCTGGCCGACCCGGCCTGGACGCTGCACGCCGCCGCGCAACTGGGCGAGACGGCCAGCCGCCACGTGCACTGGCCGCGCCCCTACGGCCCGGGCCGCGACCAGCTGCTGCGCGAGGCCTTCAAGCAAAAACAGGCCCCAGCACAATCGGTACTAGGGCATACCGCTATTAAAAAAATAGCAAACGATGCGCTGGACTGAAACGATGGACCTCGAAGCCCGCCTGCACGGCGCCGCCCCCAGCGAGCACCCCGAGGCCCTGCGCCTGTGGCTGCGCCTGCTCACCTGCACGCAACTGGTGGAAAAGCAGGTGCGCACCCGGCTGCGCGACCAATTCGGCACCACGCTGCCGCGCTTCGACCTGATGGCGCAGCTCGAACGCGCGCCCGAGGGCCTGAAGATGAAGGACCTCTCGCGCCGCATGATGGTCACGAGCGGCAACGTCACCGGCATCACCGACCAGCTCGTCGCCGAAGGGCTGGTGGAACGCGTGGACGTGGCGGGCGACCGCCGCGTGTTCCTCGTGCGGCTCACGCCGCGCGGGCGCGAACAGTTCGACGCGATGGCCCACGCGCACGCGCAGTGGATCGTCGAGGCCTTCGGCCCGCTCGGCGAGCGCGACATCGCCAGCCTGCACCGGCTGCTCGGCAAGGTGAAGGCCCACGCCCAGGCAGCCACCCCCACCCTCCAGGAAACCAACGCATGAAGCACTACATCTCCGCGGGCAACCCCATGCGCCCGCAGTTCGAGCCCCGGGCCCCCTACGCGGCACGGCACTTCGCCTGGCAGTTCGACCGCGGCGTGGGCACCATCACGCTGGACCGGCCCGAGCGCAAGAACCCGCTGACCTTCCAGAGCTATGCCGAACTGCGCGACTTCTTCGGCGCGCTGCGCACGGCGACCGACGTGAAGGCCGTGGTGGTGACCGGCGCGGGCGGCAACTTCTGCTCGGGCGGCGACGTGCACGAAATCATCGGCCCGCTCACCGGCATGACCATGCCCGAACTGCTGGAGTTCACGCGCATGACGGGCGACCTGGTGAAGGCCATCCGCGCCTGCCCGCAGCCGGTGCTGGGCGCCATCGACGGCATCTGCGCCGGCGCCGGCGCCATGGTGGCGCTGGCCTGCGACCTGCGCTACGGCACGCCCGCCGCACGCACCGCGTTCCTGTTCACCCGCGTGGGCCTGGCCGGCGCCGACATGGGCGCCTGTGCGCTGCTGCCGCGCATGATCGGGCAGGGCCGCGCCTCCGAGCTGCTGTTCACCGGCCGCGCGATGACCGCGCAGGAAGGGCTGGCCTGGGGCTTCTTCAACGGCCTGCACGAATCGGCCGACCTGCTCGCCCACGTGCAGGCCGCGGCCCGCTCGCTGGCCGAGGGCCCCACCTTCGCGCACGGCATGACCAAGACCATGCTGGGCCAGGAGTGGAGCATGACCATCGACCAGGCCATCGAGGCCGAGGCCCAGGCGCAGGCCATCTGCATGCAGACGCAGGACTTCCGCCGCGCCTACGAGGCGTTCGCGGCCAAGCAGAAACCCGTCTTTGCGGGGGACTGAGGCCATGCACATCGCCACGCCCCCTGCGCCTGCCGCCCCGTCCACGGCGCACCTCGCCCTGCCGTTCTTCGGCGAAGCCCACAGGGCATTGATGGATGGCCTCGTGCCCTGGGCCGCCGCGCAGGCGGTGGACGAATCCGACGACCGCGCCGCCTGCCGCGAGTGGGTGCGCCGCCTGGGCGACGGCGGCTGGCTGCGCTACTGCGTGCCCGCCGCGCACGGCGGCGCGCTGGCCGAACTCGATTCCCGCGCGCTGGTGCTGCTGCGCGAGACCCTGGCCTACCACTCGCCCCTGGCCGACTTCGCCTTCGCCATGCAGGGCCTGGGCAGCGGCGCGATCACGCTGGCCGGCAGCGCCGCGCAGCAGGCACGCTACCTGCCCGCAGTGGCGCGCGGCGAGAAGATCGCCGCCTTCGCGCTCAGCGAGCCCGAGGCCGGCTCCGACGTAGGCGCTATGAAAACAATAGCAATACAGGCGAACAATCCGCCGGCATCGGGCCCAAACGGCTCCGATACCGCGGGCGATGCCATGGGCGCCTACACGCTGAACGGCACCAAGACGTGGATCAGCAACGGCGGCATCGCCGACTTCTACTGCGTCTTCGCCAAGACCGACCCGGCCGGCGGCACGCGCGGCATCAGCGCCTTCATCGTCGATGCGCCCACGCCGGGCCTGGACGATTCGCGCCACATCCAGGTGATGGCGCCGCACCCGCTGGCCACGCTGGCGTTCGACGGCTGCACCGTGCCGGCCGATGCGCTGCTGGGCGAGCTGCACGGCGGCTTCAAGCTGGCCATGCGCACGCTGGACATCTTTCGCGCCTCGGTGGCGGGCGCCGCGCTGGGTATGGCGCGGCGCGCACTCGCCGAGGCGGTGCACCATGCGCGCACGCGCCGCATGTTCGGCCAGACGCTGGGCGACTTCCAGCTCACGCAGGCCAAGCTGGGCGAGATGGCGGCGCTGGTCGACGGCGCGGCGCTGCTCACGTACCGGGCGGCCTGGATGCGCGACGAGAGCTTGCTATCTGGGCGGGCGGGCAACGCCACCGAGGCTCGCCATCGCAGCGTCGCCGCTGCGATGGCCAAGATGACCGCCACCGAGAACGCCCAGCGCGTGATCGACATGGCCCTGCAGATGCACGGCGGGCGCGGCGTCGAGGTGGGCGCCAAGATCGAATCGCTGTACCGCGACATCCGCGCGCTGCGCATCTACGAAGGCGCCACCGAGGTCCAGCAACTCATCATCGGCAAAGCCGTCTTGCAGGAGCAGGCATGACCCCCAGCGCACAGACCGACACCTTCGTCCACGATCGCCTGCCGCCGCGCGAGCAGTGGCCCGCGCTGCACTACGACCTGCCCTCGCTGCAGGTGCCGGCGCAGGCCAACCTCGTGCAGGTGCTGTTCGATCGCGCCGCGCAGGCAGGCCACGGCGGGCGGCCGCTGCTGCGCTCGCCCACGCGCACCTGGACCTACGCGCAGGCGCAGGACGAGGTCGCGCGCATCGCCCGCGTGCTGGTGGACGGCCTGGGCCTGGTGCCCGGCAACCGCGTGCTGCTGCGCGGCGGCAACACGCCCGAGATGGCGCTCGCCTGGCTGGCCGTGGTGCATGCCGGCCTGATCGCCGTGGCCACCATGCCGCTGCTGCGCGCGCGGGAGCTGTCCGACGTGATCGAGCGCGCCCAGCCCGCCGCCGCGCTGTGCGACGGCCGGCTGCTGGACGAGCTGCAGGCCGCGCAGGCACAGCACCCGGTGCTGCGTGCCATCGTGCCCTTCCACACCGCGCCGGCGGCCGACGACCTGCTGGTGCGCGCGGCCGGCTGCGCGCCGCTGCCCGCCTGCCCCACCGCGGCGGACGACATCGCGCTCATGGCCTTCACCTCGGGCACCACCGGGCACCCGAAAGCGCCGGTGCACAGCCACCGCGACGTGCTGGCGGCCTGCGGCGCGTGGCCGCACCATGTGCTGCGCTCCACGCCCGAGGACATCGTGGTCGGCTCCCCGCCGCTGGCCTTCACCTTCGGGCTGGGCGGGCTGCTGCTCTTTCCCATGGCCGCCTGCGCGAGCGTGTACTTTCCCGACGTGCCCTACACCCCCGAGGTGATGGTGCGGCTGATGCGCGAGGTGGGCGCCACCGTCTGCTACACCGCACCCACCTTCTACCGGCAGATGGCGCCCTTCGCCAAGGCCCTGGGCCTGCCCGCGCTGCGCACCTGCGTGAGTGCCGGCGAGGCCCTGCCGGACGCCACGCGCCAGCTGTGGAAGGACGCCACCGGCATCGAGATGACCGACGGCATCGGCGCCACTGAAATGTTCCACATCTTCATCTCGTCGGCCGGCAGCGAAGTGCGCCGCGGCGCCATCGGCCGCGTGGTGCCGGGCTACCAGGCCAAGGTGGTGGACGGGCGCGGGCGCGAGCTGCCGCGCGGCACGGTCGGCAAGCTCGCCGTGATCGGCCCCACGGGCTGCCGCTACCTGGACGATGCGCGCCAGGCCAACTACGTGAAGAACGGCTGGAACCACCCCGGCGACGCCTTCGTGCAGGACGCCGACGGCTACTTCTTCTACCAGGCGCGCGACGACGACATGATCATCACGGCCGGCTACAACGTGGGCGGCCCCGAGGTCGAAGATGCCCTGCTGCGCCACCCCGCCGTGGCCGAGTGCGCCGTGATCGGGGTGCCCGACGACGAGCGCGGCATGGTCGTCAAAGCCATCTGCGTGCTGCGCCCCGGCCATGCCGGCGACGACGCCCTGGCCAAGGCGCTGCAGGACCACGTGAAGGCCAGCATCGCCCCCTTCAAATACCCGCGCATCGTGGAGTTCGCCACCGCCCTGCCGCGCACCGAGACCGGCAAGCTGCAGCGCTTCAAGCTGCGCCAGGCCGCCGCGCTGGCCCGCGACAGCGCGGCCGCTGCGGCCGCATCCTCACCCATTCCCGCCCCCAAGACATGACCCTTCACACCCGACTGCAACCGCCCGACTGGGCGCCCCCCAAGGGCTACGCCAACGGCGTGGCCGCCCGCGGCACGCTGCTCTTCGTGGGCGGCCAGATCGGCTGGAACGCCCGCCAGGAGTTCGAGAGCGACGACTTCATCGTCCAGGCCCGCCAGACCTTCCTGAACGTGCGCGCCGTGCTGGAGGCCGGCGGCGCCGGCCCCGAGCACCTGGTGCGCATGACCTGGTACGTGTTGGACCGCGAGGAATACAACGCGCGCCTGAAGGAGCTGGGCGCCGCCTACCGCGAGGTGCTGGGCCGGCACTTTCCGGCCATGGCCTGCGTGCAGGTCGCCGGCCTCATGGAAGCGCGCGCGCGCATCGAGATCGAGGCCACCGCCGTGCTGCCGGACTGAGCGCGGCCCCCTGCACTTCCCAGCGCCCCGGCCGGGGCGGAAACGGCCCGCACCGGGCACGGCTGCACGATGTGGCCTAATAGCGTGTTTTTCACTTTTCTCTCCAGGAGCCTCCCAAATGGGCAACAAGATCGTTACCGAAGCCGACCGCAAGCGCACCCCCCGTCCCCAGCCACTGCCCGGCGTGACCCTGGCCACCCCCGGCCGCGGCCAGCGCGTGAGCCTGGAGCGTGGCGTCGCCACCCGCAGCAAGAAGAACCCCGGCAAGCGCTCCAAGAAGGGCGGCTGAAAAGCCCCCTTCGCGCCCAGCGCAACGCCAAAGCCCTCTCCGGAGGGCTTTTTTCATGGTGCGATGGTGGCGCCCCGACGCGGCGGCGCCGCGCTCGGCCCGCCGGCTCAGAACCGGTAGCGCGCCGTCACCTGCGCACTGCGCGGCGCGCCGTACATGCCCGAGTACAACCAGCCCGACATCGCGGCGATGTACTTGCGGTCGAACACGTTCTGCACGTTCAGCGCGACCGACAGGCGATCGTTCACCTCGTAGCGGGCCATGAGGCTGGCCACGGCGTAGGCCTTCTGGCGCGCGGTCACCGTGCGGTCGATCTGCCAGGCATCGATGTCGTAGTGGATGCCGCTGTTCCAGTCCACGCCGCCGCCCAGGGTCAGGCGGCTCCAGTCGCCCGGCGCGCGCCACGTGGTCCAGACCCGCGCCATCTGCCGTGGGAAGGTGGTGTTCACGCGGGTGCCGGCCGCGTTCCTGGACTGGCTGAAGTTGTACGAGGCCGAGAGGTTCCAGCCGGGCGCCAGGGTGCCGTTGACCTCCAGGTCCATGCCCTGCGTCTTCACGCCCTTCATCGCGCGGGAGGCGGTGTTGGTGGTGCCGGGCACGAAGTAGCCACTGTCGGCCTCGGCGACGTTGTCCTGGCGGATCCAGTAGGCCGAGGCGCTGGTGGTCACCCGGCCGCCGAGCCAGGCGCTCTTCACGCCCGCCTCGTAGGTGTCGCCCTGGGTCGGGTCCAGCTGCGTGCCGTTGCGGTCCTGGGCGTTCTGCGGCGCGTAGATGGTCGCGAAGCTGGCGTACAGCGTGTGCGCCGGGCTCAGGTCGAACACGATGCCGCCGTAGGGCGTGAAGACGCGGCGCTCGGAGACCGGCGAGGTCGTGTGGTAGCCCTCGGTCGTGTCGGTGATGTAGTCGCTGCCGAAATTCATCAGCTTGCCGCCCACGATGAGCTTCCATTGCGGGGCCAGTTCGAAGCGGCCGGCGGCATACAGGCTTTTCTGCCGGCGGGTGCTGTCGAAGGTGACGAAGTCAGGCCCGAAGACGGGGCTGCCGCTGTTGTTCCAGCGATGGATGTTGACCGGCAGGTCGCGCAGCCCGGTAGTGTCGAAACTGCCGGTGGTCAGGCTGCGGAAGTCGGTGTGGTCGATGCCCACCAGCGCTTCGTGCTGGCGGCCGAACAGCTCGAACGGGCCGCTGAGCTTGAGGTCGACGGTCTCGTTGTCCAGCCGGTAGTCGCGCCGCTCGCTGGCCAGCCTCAGGCCATCGCCGGTGACCGGATCGAACAGGCTGCTGCTCACGGCCAGGTAGGTGGCATCCTCGCGCTGGCGCGAGCGCAGCTTGTCCACCGAGAGCTTGAGCTTCCAGCCGTTGCCGAACACCTGCTCCAGCGAGGCGAAGGCGTTGTCGGAGTTCGTGTCGAAGCGGTTGCTGCGGCTGGCGCTGCTGAACGACACGGGAAAGTCGTTCTGCTGCCCCGCGGCATTGATGAGCGGAAAGCCCAGATAGGCCGTCGATCCGCGCGAGGCGCTTTCCTGGTGGTCGATGCCGGCGGTGAGCTTCAGGGTGCGGGTCAGGTCGGCTTCGACCACGCCGTACAGCACGTCCTTCTTGCGGCTGTAGAAGTCGATGTAGCTGTCGCCCTCCTGGTGCACCGCCACCATGCGCGCGCGCACGCTGCCCTCGGCATTGAGCGGCGACGACAGGTCGATGACGCCGCGCCCCTGGCCCCACGATCCGCCACCGAGTTCGGCCAGGCCCTGGAATTCGGCCGTGGGCTTCTTGCGCACCATGTTCACGATGCCCGAAGGGTCGCCCGCGCCGGTGGTCAGCCCCGAGGCACCGCGCAGCACCTCGACCCGGTCGTACAGCGCCATGTCGGCGATGCCCTGGGCGGGCAAGGCGTCCAGCCCCAGGAATTCCGTGTGGGTGCTGATGCCGTCGAGCTGGTAGTTCGTGATGGGGTAGCCGCGCGCGTTGGCGTTGGAGCGCTCGGTGCCTAGCGCCGCGGTGGCGATGCCGGGGGTGCGCGCCAGCACGTCGTTGATGGTCGTGAGGTGCTCGTCGTCCATGCGCTGCCGGGTGATGACGCTGACCGACTGCGGGGTCTCGCGCACGCTCAGGGCCAGGCCGGTGGCGGCGCTGCTGGGGCCGCGCGGCACATAGCTGCCAGTGCCCTCCGACGGCCCGTCGGTTTCGGCGTCGGCCACCACGCGCACCTCGGCCAGCGTGGCACCGGCGGCCGCGCCCCGGGCGGGGGTGGCCGATGCGGCAGGCGCGCTGCCCGGCAGCACCGTGAGGGCGCCGCCGGCGGTGCGGCCCAGCACCAGGGCGCTGCCGGCCAGGGCCTGCTGCGCGGCCTGCTCGGCGGTGAAGCGGCCCCGGATGGCCGGCGCCCGCTTTCCGGCCAGCAGCGCCGGGTCGGCACTGATGCTGCGTCCGCCCTGGCGCGCGATCAGGGTGAGGGTGTCGTCCAGGGCGCCCGGGGCCAGATCCCACGCCTGGACGGCCGCGCCGGCCGCAGGGGGCGCCGCCTGGGCTTGCGCCTGGGCAGGCAGGGCATGGCCCAGCGAAAGCGCGATGGCGATGGGCAACAGGGCGCCCGGCGGGCGGGGAAGATGGCGCCAGACGGCGGCGCGGGAGAGGAAGGCCATGGATTGCTCGATGAGGGGGAGGTGGATGCGGAGGGTTGGGCAGCGCTGCATTCCCATTGACACGCGAGCGCGCCAAAACCCCTCATCGATCCCATCCATCCCCCATTCCGGCATGGACTGCCCCTCCCCCGCTGGGCCCCCTCAGGCCTGGGACCGAAGGTCCACCTGGACCAGCCAGGGGCCCCAGCGCCGCACCGCGACGGGATGGGTGTCCACCAGGGTTTGCAGGGTCGCCTCCGGCCGGTCCAGCGCGAACACGCCGAAGATCCGCAGTTGCGCCGCCGCCGGACTGACGCGCATCACCGCCGCGCTGTAGGGCCGCAGCGCGGCCAGCACCTCGCCCAGGGGCACGTTCTTCACCTGGATCACGCCATCGGCCCAGGCCGCCGGCGCCAGGGGCGGTGCCACCACGGGCTCGATGGCACCGCCCACCAGCCGGGCGCTGTCGCCCGCGCGCAGCGTCATTTCGGGGCCCGAAGGCAGTACCAGCCGCACGCTGTGCTCGATCACGTGGACCAGGCTGCTGCCGTCGCCCTGCCGCACCATGAAGCGGGTGCCCAGGGCGCGGGCCGTGCCCTGCGCGCTGCGCACCACGAAGGGCCGGTCGGTGCCGGCCGCTGCCACGCGCACCGCCACCGCGCCCTCGCGCAGCACCACGAGGCGCTCGCGGTCTCCATAGGCGATGTCCACGGCGGAGCGCGCATCCAGGGTGAGTTCGCTCCCGTCGGGCAGACGGTGGACCCGCCGCTGGCCGGTGCCCGTGCGCAGGTCGGCGGCCAGGGTGGCCAGGGGCGCCTGGCGGTCGAGCAGCCAGGCGGCCAGCGCCACGGCCAGCGCCCCGCCGGTGCCGCCGGCCAGCAGGCGGCGGCGCTGCGCGCCGCGCGGTACCGGCGCCAGCAGCGCGCGCCGGCTGGCGCCGCCGGCGGGGGCATCGGCCTGGCGGATCTGCAGCAGCTCCGCGTCCAGCCCTTGCAGGCGGGACTGCAAGGCCGACCAGGCCTGGCGGTGGTCGGGAGCCTGCTGCAGCCAGTGGGCGAAGGCGCGCCGGGTATCGTCGCTGGCCTGGTCCGAGTCCAGGCGCACATGCCAGTCGGCGGCCTGCTCCAGGGCCGGTGCGTGGAGCCCGGTTTTCATCGGTGGCCCGGGCCGGTCGGCAGGCTGCACAGGTGCAGCAGCGCCTGCTTGAGGTAGCGCTCCACCGTGGCCAGGGAGACGTTCATCTCCTGCGCGATCTCCGTGTGCTTCATGCCGTCGAGCCGCCGCAGCAAAAAGGCCTGGCGCACCTTGGGCGCGAGGCCGGACAGCCATTGGTCGACGGCCTCGATGGCCTCGCGCACCAGCGCATAGTCTTCCGGCGAGGGCGACACCTCGGGGGGCAGTGCGGCCAGCGCCTCCAGCCAGGCCCGCTCCAGGTCGCGCCGGCGCCAGCGGTTGTAGAGCAGGCGCTTGGCCAGCGTGGTGAGGTACGCGCGGGGTTCCTGCAACCGCTCCGCCTGCCGGCTCGCCATCAGGTTGACGAAGGTGTCCTGGGTCAGGTCCGACGCCTCGAAGGCATTGCCCAGCTGGCGCGCCAGCCACGCGTGCAGCCACGCCCGGTGGTCGCGGTAGAGGGTTTCGACGTCCTGGCAGGCAGCGGCAGGCATGGGGGGGTGGAGGCGGCTGGAAGCCACCGCTTGAAAATACGAATGAATCTCATTTTATCATCGCACCCCGCCTCTTCGGCCCGGGATGCTCAGCCCCGGGAACCACCCGCCGTGGCCTGCGCGGCGATCCGCCAGCAGGACGCGCCGAAACGCACCGCCTCGCCCTGCACAAAGGGCTCGAAAGCCGCCCGCACGGCCGCGACGACCCGGGTGCGGGTCGGCCCGTGGGCGCTGCGCAGGGCCAGGCCGACCGGGCCGAGGCCGGTGAAATAAGGCACCAGTTCGTCGCGCCGCAGCGTGCAGACGACGTCCAGGGGCTCGATCTCGATGCCGGCCCAGCCACTGGCCCGCAGGATGCCCGCCACCCGCTCGCGGTCCGCGAACGCGAACTGGCCCGGCGCATCCGGCTGGCGCACGGGCAGGCCCGGCAGCAGCGGGGCGGCGGCGCGCTCGGCGGCCGTCATGAAGGGGTTCTCCGCCGCGCTGCGCCACGCGATGGCGCACAGGCTGGCGCCGGGGCGGGCCGCGCGGCGCAGGTTCGCGAACGCCGCCACCGGGTCTCCGAAGAACATGACCCCGAAGCGCGACACCAGCCGATCCAGGGAAGCCGGCGCGAACGCATGGGTCTGCGCATCGGCACAGACGAAGTCTGCGCGGGGCGCCGTCAGCCCCTCGCGCAGGCCGCGCTGGCGCGCCGCGGCGACCATGGGCGCGGAAAGATCGATCCCGGTGCAGCGCCCTTCCTCGCCCAGCCGGCGCGCGATGGCCAGCGTGGTGGCCCCGGTGCCGCAGCCGATGTCGAGCACCTGCATGCCGGGCCCCGCGCCGGGGGCGTCGGCCGCCTCGGCGAGCAGGGCCTCGAAGGGCGCGAACATGCGGTCGAGCAGGGGTTGCGCCTGGACCCAGGCGTGGCCGGCGGCGCCGTTCCAGAGCGCGGCTTGCGGGGAATCGATCGAAAGGGGTGGGTTCATGGCGGCCTCCTGGGTGCCTGGAAAGGGAGTGAAAGCTAGACTGTGCGACTTCAAGCCGACTTGAGGTCAAGCCCATGGAGATCCTGGACATCGCCGAGGTGGCACACCGTTCGGGCCTGCCGGCATCGACACTGCGCTTCTACGAAGAAAAAGGGCTGATCGCCTCCGTCGGGCGGCACGGCCTGCGGCGGCTGTTCGATGCGGGCGTGGTGGAGCGGCTCGCGCTCGTCGCGCTCGGGCGCGCGGCCGGCTTCTCGCTGGACGCCATCGGGCAGATGTTCGGCCGCGACGGCCAGCCGCGCATCGACCGCGACCGGCTCCTGGCCCAGGCCGACGACCTGGACACCACCATCCGCCAGCTCACCGCCATGCGCGACGGTCTGCAGCACGCCGCGCGCTGCAAGGCACCCAGCCACATGGAATGCCCCACCTTCCGGCGCCTCCTGCGCGCCGCCGGGGCGGGGGCTGCCATCGGCCGTCCCAGGCGGCCCGCCGATCCAGGCCGGTGACCCGCCGGGGCCCATGGCCTGCGGCAAAGGGCACAATCGATCCACCCTTTTCCACCTGCCGGGACCGCACCATGTCCACCCACCTTTCACCGAACGACGCCGGCGCCCTGTACCAGGCGTTGCAGGCGGGCCCGCTGGCCGGAAGCCCCATCACAGCGCTGCGCATCGGAGCGGGCCACTCGTCCATCGCCAGCGGCACCCAGGCGCAGGCCCGGCTGCTGCGCACCCTGGAAGTGGGCTACTACGCCACGGCCGCCGCGTGCTTTCGCCACGATCCCCCGGCCGAGGGCGAACTGGAGCATGCCATCCAGGTGGTGGAAGAGGCCGTGATGCCCGTGCACGCGGTGCTGCCGCCGGGCACCACGCTCTACACGGCGGATGCCGGCATCCGCCAGGTGGCGCTGGCGGCCGGCATCGAAGCGCAGCCCGAGATGACCCTGCCGCTCGATGCCGTGGAGCGCACCTTCAACCGCCTGGTCTCGGTGGCCCTGGGCCGCCCGCCCGCCCAGGAGGGCCTGCCCGAGGGCTCCGCCTTCGCCGCCACGCTGCTCATCCTGCGCGAATGCATGCAGCACCTGGGCTTCGACCGCATCGTGATCCGCTCCGACACGGTGGTGTAGCCCGCGGCCCGGCGATCAGCCCGGGCCGGGCACCACGAACGCCGCACGCGCCGCCTGGGCCGCCGCGCGCACGCTGCAGCCTTCGAAGTGGTCGTTGACCAGCCCCATGGCCTGCATGAAGGCGTAGACCGTGGTGGGGCCGACGAAGGTGAAGCCGCGCTTTTTCAAGTCCTTGGACATCGCCACCGAAGCCGGCGTGGTGGGCATGGCGCGCACCGACTCCAGCGTGATGCGGCCGGGGCGCCCCTCGGCGGCGGCCGGGGCGAAACGCCACACGTAGTGCGCCAGAGAGCCGAACTCGCGGCGCAGTTCCAGCACGCGCCGCGCGTTCTGGATGGCCGATTCGATCTTGCCGCGGTGGCGCACGATGCCGGCATCGCCCAGCAGCCGCTGCACGTCGGCCGCACCGAAGCGCGCCACCTGCTCGGCGTCGAAATGGGCGAACCCGGCGCGGAAGGCTTCGCGCTTGTTCAGGATGGTGAGCCAGCTCAGGCCCGCCTGAAAGCCTTCCAGACACAGCTTTTCATACAGGCGCCGGTCGTCCGCGACCGGAAAACCCCATTCATGGTCGTGGTAGTGACGGTACAGCGGCGTGGCACTGCACCATTGGCAGCGGGCGCATCCGGACTCGTCGGTGAACAGGCCGCTGTCCGGGCTGGGAGACGGGTGGGCGGAAACGGGAGCGGAAAGAGGGGCGGGCATGCCGGGATTCTGCCCGCGCCCCGAACGCGGGGGCATCCGGCGACGCACAGTGGCTTTCGCTATCCTTGGCCCACCGACCGCCGACCCATTGCCGAATGCCCCTGCCACCCTTTCCCCCGTCACCCTTGCGGTCGCCCCGCCCCCTGCTGCTGGCCGCCTCGCTCCTGCTCTCCGGCTGCGCCAGCACGGGGCAATCGCTGGCTTACTACTGGCAGTCGGTGCGCGGGCACCTGCAGCTCATGCACGCGGCCGAACCCATCGACACGTGGCTTGCGCGGGGCGACACCTCGCAGCCGCTGCGAGATCGCCTGCAGCTGGCACAGGAGGCCCGGCGCTTCGCCGTGACCGAACTGGCGCTGCCCGACAACGCCAGCTACCGGCGTTATGCCGACCTGGGCCGCCGCGCGGCCGTGTGGAACGTGGTGGCCGCGCCGCCCGATTCGCTCACGCTGCACCGCTGGTGCTTTCCGATCACGGGGTGCATCGGCTACCGCGGCTATTTCAACGAGGCCGATGCGCGCGCCGAGGCCGCGCTTCTCGCCACGCAAGGCCTGGAAGTGGGCGTGTACGGCGTGCCGGCCTATTCCACCCTGGGCTACATGAACTGGGCGGGCGGCGACCCGCTGCTCAACACCTTCATCGGCTGGCCCGAGGGCGAGTTCGTGCGGCTGCTCTTCCACGAGCTGGCGCACCAGGTCGTGTACGCCAATGGCGACACGCTGTTCAATGAATCGTTCGCCACCGCCGTGGAGCGCCTGGGCGTGGCGCGCTGGCTGGCCGAGCGCGCCACGCCGCAGGCGCGGGCCGACTACGCGCGCGGCGATGGCCGCCGCAACGCGTTCCGTGCGCTCACACGGGCCGCACGCGAGCGGTTGGCCGCCGTCTACGCGGCCCATGCGCCCCGTGCTTCGGAAGCCCCGGCCTCCACCGCTGCGGTGGTCGCATCGGCCGAAAACGCCGCTGCCAGCGCGGAGATGGCAGCCTCGAAACAGGAGGCCATGCAAGCGTTTCGCGCCGATTACGCCGCCCTGCGCGCGCGCTGGATCGCCGAGGAAGGCGCCACACCCGCGCAACTGGCGGGCTACGACCGATGGGTGGCAGAGGCCAACAACGCCACGTTCGGCGCGCAGGCCGCCTACGACGAATGGGTGCCGGCCTTCGAGGCGCTGTTCGAGCGCGAAGGCCGCGACTGGCCGCGCTTTTATGATGCAGTGAAACGCCTCGCGGCCCTGCCGCACGAACAACGCCAGGCCGCCATGCGCGCCCTGCTGCCCACGCCATCCCCGGAGAAACCCCTTGCCTGACATCCACATCCAACGCCCCCACCGGCTCGGCCTGCCAGAGGCCCGCAAGATCGCCGGCCTGTGGGCCCAGAAAGCCCAGGCCAAGTTCGACATGGAATGCGCCTACGAAGAAGGCGCGGCGCAGGACACGCTGCGCTTTCAGCGCCCGGGCATCGAAGGCACGCTGCAGGTGCATGCCGACCGCTTCGAACTGCAGGCGGAGCTGGGTTTCCTGTTCAGCGCCTTCAAGGACCGCATCGCCGCCGAGATCGATGCGCAGTTCGACAAACTGCTGGGCCGGCCGTCGCCCAGCGCGGCCTGAGCCGCATCGGCCACCGCAACAAAAATGCGGGGCCGCGCACTGCACGGTCCCGCATGGAAACGCTGGCGCTCAGTGCGGCGTCAGCTCAGCGATTCGATGAGGTCGATGTACTGCTGGCGGGCGGCATCGCCCTCCGTGCCCTTGAGCTTTTCCCAGGCATCCCACTTGGCACGGCCGACCACATCGGAAAAACTCGGCTTCTTCTCGGCGTTGTCGCCCGCCGTGGCCTGCTTGTAGAGCGCGTAGATCTTGAGCAGCGTCGGGTTGTCGGGGCGCTCGCTGAGGTTCTTGGACTGGGCGACGGCGGCTTCGAACGCCGTGTTCAGATCGGACATGGAAAAGGTCTCCGTTGGTGGTCGAACTGCCATCTTAGGGCCTCTGTTCCTCCTGCCCCCTGGACCGCCCGGAGCACCGCAGCCCCCATCGCGTCAGCGCTGCATCCCGTCAAAAGGTTTCCCAGTCGCTCTCGGAGCCGGACCGGGAGGCCGGCGGCGCGGCGCGCGCTGCCGCCGGTGCCGAAGCGGCCGGTGCAGGCTTGGCTGCGGGCGCTGGCGAAGCGGATGGCGGCGCGGTGGGTGGCGATGCAGGCGGCGAATCCGACGCCTGCGGCCCGGCCTTGGGGGCCACGGCCGGCCCCAGGCGCTTGACCGCCGGCCTGGCGGCAGCGGAAGCTGCGAACCGTGGTGCCGCCACCGGCGCGGTACGGTGTACCGGCGCAGGCGCCGCCGCGGCAGGCAGCACGCCCTCGCCGCCCAGGTGGAACACCGCGGTCGCGCGCACCAGCTCGCTGGCCTGGGCGCTCAGGCTGCTGGCCGCCGCGGCCATCTCCTCGACCAGGGCCGCGTTCTGCTGCGTGGCCTGGTCCACATGCGTGATGGCTTCGCTGATCTGGTCCACGCCGCTGCTTTGCTCGGCGCTGGCCGCGCTGATCTCGCCCATGAGGTCCGTGGCGCGGCGGATCGCAGCCACCACCTCGGCCATGGTGTGGCCCGCCTTGTCCACCAGCGCGCTGCCGCGCTCCACGCGGTCCACGCTGGCGGTGATGAGCCCCTTGATCTCCTTGGCGGCCTCGGCACTGCGCTGCGCGAGGCTGCGCACCTCAGACGCGACGACCGCGAAGCCCCGGCCCTGCTCGCCCGCGCGGGCCGCCTCCACCGCCGCGTTCAGGGCGAGGATGTTGGTCTGGAAGGCGATGCCATCGATCACGCCGATGATCTCGCCGATCTTGCCGCTGCTGTCCTGGATGCCGCGCATGGTGTCCACCACCTCGGCCACCACCGCGCCACCCTGCTCGGCCACCGAGGAGGCGGTCTGTGCCAACTCGTTGGCCCGGCGCGCGCTGTCGGCGTTCTGCCGCACCGTGCTGCCCAGTTGCTCCGCCGACGCCGCGGTCTGCTCCAGGGCCGAGGCCTGCCGCTCGGTGCGCGAGGACAGGTCGTGGTTGCCGGCGTCGATCTCGCTGCTGGCGCCGGACACGCTTTCGGCGCTGGTCCGCACGGTCCGCACGACCGTGCCCAGCTGCGCGCTCATGCTGGCCATGGCCGCCATGATGCTGTCCGTGTCCCCCGGCCGCACGGGAATGCGCGAGGCCAGATCGCCCGCCGCCACCGCGTCCGCGACACGCTTGAGCTCCGACGGGTCGGCGCCGAGTTGCCGCACCACCGTGCGCAGGTAGATGCTCAGGCCGGCCAGGCAGGCCACCACGGCCAGCACCGCGGCCGTCGCCACCGCACGGCCCGTGGCAGCGTATTCCTTCACGTCGTTGATGCGGGAAGACAGGCGCTCGCCCTGGCGGTCCTTTTCCAGGCCCAAGGGCGCCAGCAGGCGGTTGCGGGCGGGGATGGTCTGGTCCACCAGGAAGGCGAAGGCGTCTTCCTTGCGATCGGCCTGGATGAGCGCGAGGTTCTGCTCGCCGGTGGCCCAGAACGCACGCATGAGCGCGGGCAGGGGCTCGTAGGCGCGGCGTCCTTCGTCGTTGACCATGTTGGCGCCGAACTCGTCGAGCGTCTTTTGCAGCAGCTGGCGCTTTTCGGCGATGTCGGCCAAGGTGGCGTTGCGCTCCTCCGGCGTGCGCGCCAGGATCGAGTGCCGCAGCTGCAGCGACACGCGCGTCACGTTCAGCTCCAGCGCCGCGATCCGCTGCAGCTGCGGCACGTTCCTGGAACGCACCACCTCCGCATCCTCGCTGATCTGCCCCATCATGATCCAGATCGCGACCGCCACCGCACCGAGCAGCAACAGGATGGCCCCGTTGATGAGCATCAGGCGGCGTGCGAGCGTGTTCCGTCCTTGTCGAACCTCCATGGCGATCCCCTCTGCATTTGATTGTTCTAACGGGCCTGCAGCAGGGCGGGCCCACGCGGCGCTGCGGATTGCGCGCGAAGGCCATTGTTCGCGTTATTCACGGGAAATGCCAGCCCCCCCGTGTCGCCATGGATGCCAAGAATCTGTCGCTGCGGCGCTATGCCGGGCCGCAAAGCCCGTCCACGGCCTGGAACATCGACTGCCGCGCCTGGCTCACCACCTGGCCTTTCCAGGCATCGGTGTCGGTGTAGAAGGCGGCCAGCATTTGAGCCCTGATCTGGGTTGCCAGCTCAGCCGGAGCCTCCGGATGCAGGTTCAGCCAGTGCTCGGCGCGCAGGGCCTGCATGACCTCCAGCACCGGCAAGGTACCGTATTCCATCGCGATGCCGGTAATTTCGGCCTGTGGACATTCTTCGTACACGCTGTTCCACATCAAGCCCGTGAGAAAGGCCGAAGTGGACGAACCGTCGTAGATCGAGGTGACCGGCGTGGCACCGCCGCCGGCCCACCAGTCGCGCGCGCGCTGCACCGAGGCGGCGTCGTCCCGGCCGGCATAGATGCGCTCGCCGTGGCCGCTCGGCCCCAGGCCCGTGTGCAGATCGATCCAGGCGATGCGACGGGCGTGCTCGCCCTGCTCGCGCAGCACCTGGCGCAAGGTGCGGTTGCTCCAGGTCGGGGCCGTGCCGCCGAAGAACAGCCCGCCCGGAAACTCATGCTGACCGCGGCTGATGGCGGCCTGCCACGCGGCCTCGCCGCGCTCGGCGATGAAGCGGAACACCGCCTCGCGGTTCTCGGCCGTGGGCGGCCACTGGTCGGGCAGCAGCAGCGGCTGGATCTCGCGGTAGGCCGCGTTCACCGGCAACGGCTGAGTGAAGTCGTGGAAATTGCGGTTCAGGTCCACGTTCTCGTGCGTGGCCCGGCGGATGTGCGAGAAGCCATACGGATTGAGCCCGTGCACGTAGAGCACGGCCACGCCCTGCTCGCGGGCCTTGGCGCGCCAGGCCTCGTCGTGCAGCGCGAACACCTGCACGCCGCTGCCGCAGTAGCCTTCGACCCCATGGCAGGCGCTGCTCACGATGAGCAGGTGCTGCGCGTGGTGCGGGCCGTCGCGCACCACGTCCATCGCCAGCGTCTCGCCGTCGCGCCCCTTGAGCGGGTGCGTGTGCGACTCCACCAGCAATCCGGCGGCCGCCGCGGCCTCCAGGAACTGGGTGCGGGCGCGCGCGTAGCTGGGGGAAAACGCCGGGACGATACCGATCATGAAGATCTCCGTTCAAGGGCCGAGGGGGCTGAAAAAGCAGCGCGAACGCCCCGCCGCAAGCGGCAGGGCCCAGGTGCGCCGGGCACCGGTGCGCAGAAGTGGAAAGGGGGGGACGCCACCCCGGCGCCCTTGGCGCCGAAGGGGGCGGGAGGCCCAGCGGATCAGCCGGCCGGCCGGGCCAGCCAGCCTTGTGCAAGTTGTACCCAGTAGGTGGCGCCGAGCGGGATCAGGTCGTCATTGAAGTCGTAGCTCGGGTTGTGCAGCGTGCATGGGCCGCCGCCATGGCCCATGGCGCGGTGGTCGCCGTCGCCGTTGGCGATGAAGCAGTAGGCGCCGGGCTTGGCCTGCAGCATGAAGGCGAAGTCTTCCGCGCCCATGGTGGGTTCCTGCCGCACCACGTTGGCCTCGCCCACGATGCCGGCCATGACCTGGCGCGCGAAATCCGCTTCGGCCGGCGAGTTGATGGTGGGCGGGTAGTTGCGCACGAACTCGAACTCGCACGTGGCCTCGTGCGCGGCGCAGGTGTGTTCGGCCACCTGCTTCATGCGGCGCTCGATCATGTCCAGCACCTCGACGCTGAAGGTGCGCACCGTGCCCTGCAGTTCGCAGCTGTCGGGCACCACGTTGGTGGCCTCGCCGGTGTGGATCATGGTGACCGAGATCACGCCCGCATCCACCGGCTTCTTGTTGCGGCTGATGATGTTCTGGAAGGCCTGCACCATCAGGCAGGCGATCGGCACGGGATCGGTGCCCATGTGCGGCATGGCCGCGTGGCTGCCCTTGCCGCGGATGACGATCTTGAACTCGTTGCTGGAGGCCATCACCGGGCCGGGGCTCACGGCGAACTGGCCGGCCTTCATGCCGGGCCAGTTGTGCATGCCGAACACGGCCTGCATGGGAAATTGCTCGAACAGCCCGTCCTCGATCATCACGCGGGCACCGCCGCCGCCTTCCTCGGCCGGCTGGAAGATCAGGTACACCGTGCCGTCGAAATCGCGGTGCTTGGCGAAGTGCTGCGCCGCGGCCAGCAGCATGGCCGTGTGGCCGTCGTGGCCGCAGGCGTGCATCTTGCCGGGGTGGGTGCTGGCGTGGGCGAAGGTGTTGAATTCGGTGATGGGCAGCGCGTCGATGTCGGCGCGCAGGCCGATGGCCCGGCCCGAGGCGCCGCCGTCGCGCCCGTGCACGATGCCGACCACGCCCGTCTTGCCCAGGCCGCGGTGGATGGGAATGCCCCATTCGGTGAGCTTGCCGGCCACCACGTCGGCAGTGCGGACTTCTTCGAAGCACAGTTCGGGATGCGCGTGGATGTCGCGGCGCACGGAGGCGATCGAAGGCGCCTCGGTCACGATGGAATCGATGAGTTTCATAATGTCTGTCTGTTCCTTGCCTTGCGATCTCACAGTCTAGCCCCGGTGCATGCAGCCCGACAACCGGGGATTGGAAACTCCACCCATGATCTCCGACCACGCCCTTTCCCTCGCCCAGACCCTGGTCCGCATGAACACGGTCAGCCAGAACCCGAACCTGGCGCTCATCGACTTCGTGCAACAGGCGCTGGCCCGCCTGGGGGTGAAGTGCCGGGTGACCCACAACGCAAGCAAGACCAAGGCCAATCTGTTCGCCACACTGGGCGAGGGCAAGCCCGCCGGCATCATCCTGTCCGGGCACACCGACACCGTGCCGTGGGACGGCCAGGACTGGACCTTCGACCCGCTCGGCGCCACCGTGCAGGACGGGCGCCTGTATGGCCGGGGCAGCGCCGACATGAAGGCCTTCATCGCCATCGCGCTCGCGCAGGCCGAAGCGTTCCTGAACAGCGATGCCCCTTTCGCCATCCACTACGCCTTCAGCTACGACGAGGAGGTTGGCTGCTTCGGCGTGAAGGAGCTCATCGCCGACATGAAGGACGCCGGCATCCGCCCGCTGGCCTGCATCGTGGGCGAGCCCACCAGCATGGTGCCGGCCATCGCGCACAAGGGCGTGTACCGCTACAAGTGCTGCGTGCGCGGCAAGGAGGCGCACTCCTCGCTCACGTCGCATTCGGTCAACGCCATCGAGATGGCCGCGCGCGTGGTGGGTCGCGTGCGCGACATGGCCGAGGGCTTCGAGCGGCACGAGCCGCGCTTCGAAGGCTTCGATGTGCCCTTCTCCACCGCCAGCGTGGGCCAGTTCCACGGCGGCATCGCCGACAACGTGGTGCCGCGCGATGCCGAGTTCCGCTATGAATTCCGCGACCTGCCCACGGCGGACGCCGCCGGCATGCAGGCCGAGGTGATCGCCTATGCCCGGTCGCTGGAGCCCGCGATGCAGAAAGTGGCGCCCAGCACCGGCATCACCTTCGAGACGATCTGCGAGATCCCGAGCTTCCTGGGCAACCGGGACGATGCCGTCACGCGGCTCGCTCAGCGCCTGGCCGGGGAACAGGGCACCACGCTGGTGGCCTTCGGCACCGAGGCGGGGCTGTTCAAGAACGCCGGGATTCCCACCGTGGTGTGCGGGCCGGGCAGCATCCAGCAGGCGCACCAGCCCGACGAATACGTCTCGCTGGACCAGCTCGCCCGCTGCGAGGCCTTCATGCAGGGGCTGGCGGCGACGCGCCAGCTGTAGGAAAGGAAAGCCCCGCGCCGGATCAGACGCGCACGCGGCCGTCGCCCGTGAGCATCGACATCTCCACGAAGTGCGACCCCATGTGGTTGCCGGGGCCGAACGCCACCTGGAAGCCCGCGATCTGCTGCGTGCCGAACCCTTCCAGCGCCGAGATCAGCGATTCGCGCGTGGGCCGGCCGCCGGCCTGGCGCAACCCCTCGGTGAACACGCGCGCGGCCAGGTAGCCCTCCAGGCTGGAGTAATTGGCCTGGACCTTGTTGCCGCCCTTCTTGATCGCGTCCTGGAACTCCCGCGTGAGCTGCCGGGCGGACTGGTAGGGCGAGGGCATCACCTGCGAGACCACCACGCCCGCGCCGTCGGCCTTGAGCTCGTCCATCAGCGCCTGCGTGCCCACGAACGACAGGTTGTAGAATGTGCCGCCGTAGCCCGCCTTGCGCGCGGCGCGCACGAAGGCAGCGCTGGCGGCATAGGTGCTGACCTGCACGACCGCCTCGGGCCGGGCCGCCACCAGGGTGCGTACCGCCGCGGCCACGTCCACCGAATTGCGCTCGACCGTGGCCTGCGCCACCGGGGCGAGCTTGTGGGCGCCCAGTGCCAGCGCCACGCCATCCAGGCCCGCCTTGCCATAGGCATCGTTTTGGTAGAAAACGCCGATCTTGCTCAGGCCCAGGTGGGTGAGCTTGTTCACGATGGCGGCGGTCTCGTCGTTGTACGAGGCCCGCACATGGAACACCAGCCGGTTCAGGGGCTGGCGCAAGGCCTCGGCCCCGGTGAACGGCGCGAAGAACGGCAGCTTGGCCTGCGTGAGCAGCGGCATCGCCGCCAGGCTGGTGGGCGTGCCTACGTAGCCGAACAGCGCGAATACGTCGTCGGTGATGAACTTGCGCGTGTTGGCGGCGCAGCGGTCGGGCTCGTAGCCGTCGTCCAGCGTGCGCAGCTCCACCGTGCGCCGGCCGGAGCCCGCCTGGGCATTCCACTGCTCGAAGTAAAGCTGGGCCCCCTGGTGCAGTTGCACCCCCAGTTGCGCGGCGGGCCCGCTGAACGGGGCGGACTGTCCCAGCACGATCGGCGCCTCCGATTGCGCCCGTGCCAGCCCGAAACCGCCGAGCGCGGCGGCCCCCAGGCCGATGGAAAACCGTCTGCGCCCCAACGCAATATGCTTCATGGTGAAATCCCCTCTTCGATCAAAAACGTCGACGTTCTGCGGGGTCGCCACCCCGCCATCGCTGCTGGTCGGTGAGTGTATCGACAGGAAAACCCCTATGTCCACGACTGAAATCCCCCCCCTTTCCGAGCCGGTCCGGCAAGTGCGCGGGGCCTGCCCCCACGATTGCCCCGACGCCTGCGCCCTGCTCACCACCGTGGACAACGGCGTGGCCACCCGCGTGCAGGGCAACCCGGCGCACGGCCACACCGGCGGCGTGCTGTGCGCCAAGGTGTCGCGCTATGCCGAGCGCACGAACCACCCCGACCGCCTGCTGCAGCCGCTGCGGCGCGTCGGCCCCAAGGGCCCGGGGGCACAGTTCGAGGCGGTGACATGGGACGAGGCGCTCACCGATATCGCCGCGCGTTTGACGCGCATCGCCGCCCACGCCCCGCAGGCCGTCCTGCCCTACAGCTATGCCGGCACCATGGGCCTGGTGCAGGGCGAAAGCATGGACCGGCGCTTTTTCAACCGGCTGGGCGCATCGCAGCTGGGCCGCACCATCTGCTCCACCGCCGGCGGCGAGGGCCTGAACTACACGCTGGGCGGCAAGCTGGGCATGAAGGTGGAGTTCTTCGCCGAATCGCGCCTCATCGTCATCTGGGGCAGCAACTCCATCGGCAGCAACCTGCACTTCTGGCGCTACGCGCAGCAGGCCAAGCGCGATGGCGCCCGGCTGGTGTGCATCGACCCGCGCAAGAGCGAGACCGCCGAGAAGTGCCACGAACACCTGCAGCTGCGCCCCGGCACCGACGCGGCCCTGGCCCTGTCGCTCATGCACGAACTGATCGCCAACGACTGGCTCGACCACGACTACATCGCGCAGTACACCGTGGGCTGGGACGCGCTGCGCGAGAACGCGCTGCAGTGGCCGCCCGAGCGCGCGGCCGAGGTCTGCGGCCTGCCCGTGGAGCAGATCCGCCAGCTGGCACGCGACTACGGCACCACGCGGCCCGCCGCCATCCGCCTGAACTACGGCATGCAGCGCGTGCGCGGCGGTGGCAACGCCACGCGCGCCGTGGCCTGCCTGCCCGCGCTCACCGGCGCGTGGCGCCACCGCGCGGGCGGCCTGCTGCTGTCGAGCTCCGGCCACTTTCCCGTGCAGCGCGCCCAGTTGCAGCGCCCCGACCTGCACACGGGCCCGGTGCCGCGCACCATCAACATGGTGACCATCGGCGACGACCTGCTGCGCGAATCCTCGCCGGAGTTCGGCCCGAAGATCGAGGCCGTCGTGGTCTACAACAGCAACCCCGTGGCCGTGGCGCCCGATTCCGCGCAGGTGGCCCGGGGCTTCGCCCGCGACGACCTGTTCACCGTGGTGCTGGAGCACTTTCGCACCGACACGGCCGACTACGCCGACTACCTGCTGCCCGCCACCACGCAGCTGGAGCACTGGGACGTGCACGTCTCCTACGGCCACACCGACGTGCTGCTCAACCGCCCGGCCATCGCGCCGCTGGGCGAGTCGCGCTCCAACGCCCGCATCTTCCGCGACCTGGCCGAGCGCATGGGCTACACCGAGCCCTGCTTTGCCGACAGCGACGAGGCCCTGTGCCGCCAGGCCTACGGCGATCGCATCGACTTCGGACAGCTGCTGGAAGTGGGCTTCGCGCCCCTGCCCCTGCCCGATGCGCCGTTCGCCGAAGGCGGCTTTCACACACCGTCGGGCAAGTGCGAGTTCTACAGCGAGCGGCTGGCGGCCCAGGGTCTGCCGCCCGTGCCGGTGCACGTGCCCAACCACGAGCTGCCGCAGCCCGGCGGCCGCTACCCGCTGGCCATGATCTCGCCGCCCGCGCGCAACTTCCTCAACTCCACCTTCGTGAACGTGCAGAGCCTGCGCAACATCGAGACGCAGCCGGTGCTGGAGATCCACCCCGACGACGCCGCCCCGCGCGGCATCGCCGACGGCACGCGGGTGCGCGTGTTCAACGACCGCGGCAGCTACGAATGCCACGCCGCCGTGAACGGCCGCGCCCGCCCCGGCGTGGTCAACGGCCTGGGCATCTGGTGGCGCAAGTTCGGCGTGAACGGCACCAACGTGAACGAGTTGACCAGCCAGGCCCTGTCCGATATCGGCGCGGCGCCCACGTTCTACGACTGCGTGGTGGAAGTGGCGGCGGTGTCCGAGGCTTGATGCGCACGGCGCCACTTGCCCGGACCACGGCGCGCCTTTTCATTCATGGTCCGTGCGCAGGCCGGCCAGCCCACGCAATGATTGGAGAATCTTGCAGCGGCAGTGGTCTGCGTCCCGAGGGTCTATCCTGAGAGGGCCGCGCTGTCGGAAGCGATAGGCTTTTGCGCGGTTCTTGCGCCTCTCAAAACCCGTTGCCCCCGGTCCGTCCTGCCGGTCGACTTGGTTCTCCTGCCGCCAGCGGAAGGAATACGGGGCATGCCCCAACAAGCGCGCCAACGATCAATCCAACAGGAGTGATGACATGTCGTACATCGATGGTTTCGTGATTGCAGTCCCTACCGCCAACAAGCAAAAGTTCATCGAGCATGCCCGTACGCTCGATCCCATATTCATCGAGTTGGGGGCGATCCGCGTGATCGAGTGCTGGGGCGACGATGTCCCCGACGGCAAGGTCACCGATTTCCGCAGAGCAGTGCAGGCCACGGCAGAGGAGACGGTGGCTTTTTCCTGGGTTGAATGGCCAGACAAGGCCACGCGCGACGCAGGGATGAAGAAGATGATGGAAGACCCGCGCATGGACCCCTCTGTTCCCGGCAACCTGCCCATGCCCTTTGACGGCAAACGCATGATCTTTGGGGGCTTCGAACCGGTGGTTGATGTGAAGGCGTAAGCGGCAAGTGGCCTTGTCGCCGCGCATGGCGGCTGCCTCGGCCACAACAACGGGCACGATGCCTTCGCCTGCACGAAGGAGGTCCTCAATCGTCGCCCCGCGCGCCGCGCCAGCCGGGTCCCGTTGCGGCCGCCCCACCGCTGGGCGCCTGGATGAACCAGTGCCTCGGCTGGGGGCTGCGATACGCCATGCGGCGTATTGAAGATCAAACGGCAGTTCTTCATACTCGGCGAGCCTTGGAACTGTGCTGCAACGCCATGGCGCCATCCGCGACCTCCTGCGCGGGCATATGACGCAACTGCGCAAGACCCGTGATCGGGATGGCCCCTGCGTGGCCCACCGGTCCTGCGTCTTCATTTCATACCGCAAAACCCATGACACGAGGTCCCTTCCTGCACCAGGCCAGCAATCTGCATGGTCGCCCCCTGTACGCCGCCATGGTGCTGGCCCTTGGAGCCCAGTGTGCAGCGGCTCAGGAAGCCTCGCCCACCCTGGACTCCATCGAGATCAAAGGTCAGGCGCTGCAGGGGGCTGCCTCCGCCTATTCCAGCACGAGCTTCGACAGCGAAGAGATCGGCGACAAGCATGTGAGCCAGCCGACAGAGCTGCTGCGCCATGTGCCCGGAATGAACGTGCAGAACTACCAGCTCTCGGGCGTGGCCGACACCATCGTGATGCGCGGCTTTGGCGGTGGTGGGCATGGCGGCGACGTGGGCGTCGTGCTCGACGGTATTCCGCTGAACGAAGCCATGTCGCACGCCGATGGGTATGTGGACCTCAATGTCATCGTGCCGCTGGAGATCGAGCGCTTCACACTCTACAAGGGCCCCGTATCGGCGCTGTACGGCAACTTCAATCGCGCCGGGCTGATGGCGATAGAGACGCGCAAGCGTGGAGAGTACCGGGAGGTGGATGCGAGTCTCGGCTCCCATAGCACGGTGGATCTGCAAGGCGCATGGGGTCTCAAACTGGGTGAGGGGGAATACCTGAACCTGGCGGCGCAGCACGACCGCACCGATGGCTTCCGGGCACAGTCGGACGATCACCGCAGCACATTGGCAGGCCGCTGGAGCAAGCGCATCAGCGCCGACCTGGACGTAGCGCTGTCGGGCCGCTGGCACGAGGCCGATGGCGATTCGCCCGGCTACGTCACGGCCGCGCAGTTCGCGCAGAACCCCTATGGCAAGGACCCGCGCGCCATGAACGATGGCGCCAACAAGCACTTCGCCACGCTGCGCGCGGACGTGAACTACGCACTCTCGCCCGACGTGAAGCTGCTGACGTTTGCCTACACCACGCAGCAGGACTTCACACGCTGGTTCAGCCGCCCGGTCAATGCCACCACCTGGCGCCAGCGCGAGGAGACTTACGACCGCAATGTCCATGGTGCAGGCACCAGCCTGAACGGCCGCACCCCGGTGGCAGGAACCCCGCTGAACTGGGTGGCCGGGCTGGAGACTTTCCGCGAAGCCACCGACTACCTGTACTTCGACGGGCTGGACAACCGTGCGCGCCTGGCCCCTGCCATCAACAACCGCACCTCGAAGCTGAACAGTGTCTCGGCCTTCGGAGAGATCGAAGCGCCCATCCACCCTCTGTTCAAACCCTCGGCCGGACTGCGCTGGGACCGTTTCACCGGCAATTGCGAGCGCAACGGTGCCGAGACGGGTACCGACCCCTGCGGCCCGCTGGCCAGGATGTCCCATGCCAGCCCCAAGCTGGGCGTGCGCTCCGACGTCGCGCCGGGCGTGCAGCTGCGCGCCAGCTGGGCCGAGGGCTTTGCCTTGCCCAGCACCTTCGCCAAGTACGCACTGGGCGCCGCCACGCTCGACCCCAACGTCTTTCGCCAGACCGAGGTGGGTGCGCAGTTCAAGCCCGTGCAGGGCCTGGTGCTGGATGTAGCGGCCTTCCGCCTCACCTCCTCCGACGAGATCCGCACCGTGGCCCCCGGCGTGTACGAGAACAATGGCGCCACGCGGCGCAGCGGCGTGGAGGCCAGCGCCCTGTGGGCAGCACACCGCGACGTGGACCTGGCCCTCACCTGGGGCAGCGCGCATTCGCGCATCACCGAGAACGGCAATGCGGCCCTCATCGGCAAGCAAGTGGCCGGCGTGCCGCGCTACATGGCCACGGTGAGCGCCACCTGGCGGCCTGCCGCGGACTGGTCCACCACTGCCACTTGGCGCCGGGTGGGCGCCTATGCGGTGAACGCCGACAACAGCGTGGGCTATGGCGGCTATGCCACGGTGGACCTGAGCGCTGCGTACCGAGTCGCCAACCGCTATGAGATCTACGCCGCCATCGCCAATGTGAGCGACAAGGCCTATGCCACCTCGGCCTCGGTCATCGGAGGCACGCAGGTCTTCGCATCCGGTGCGCCGCGGACCTTCAAGCTCGGCACCAAGCTGCAATTCTGACCTGTGACCACCCGATCCAGGAAGCTCAGGCAATCCAGGAGAACGCCATGAAAACCACCACCCCGACACCACTCCTGCGCCTGCTGGCCATCACAGCGCTGGCCCTGGGCCTGGGCTCCGTGCAGGCCCACAACGTCTGGCTGGAGCCTGATGCCAGCGGCGGCTACCTCGTGCAGTTCGGCGGGCACGAAGGCCAGCTGGAGACCTACCCCGCTCACAAGCTGAAGAGCCTGCAGGCCTTCGATCGCCGTGGCCGCAAGATCGACGTGGCGGTGGAACCCCGGCCCGATGGGGTGCGCGTGAAGCCCGAGCGCCAGGCCGCGTTGCTGGCGGCCCACTTCGACAACGGTTTCTTCAGCAAGGTCGAGGGTGGCCAGATGGTGAACAAGCCCATGACCGAGAACCCCGGCGCCACCAGTGGTGTGCATGCGCTCAAGTACCACAAGACCATCATCCAGTGGGGCGTGATCGCAAAGAAGGAATTGGGGCAACAATTCGAGATCGTGGCCCTGGAGGCGGACACGCCCGATGCAGGCCAACCCATGCGTGTGCGCGTGCTGTTCGATGGGAAGCCCATCGCCGGCATCCGGCTGTCGCTGGGCGAGAGGGGGGCGCCCGTCACGACGGCTGAAGACGGCACTGCGACGGTCACGCCCACGGCGGGCATCAATCAGTTGCTGGCGATCCGCCGCGTGCCGGTGGCCAATGACCCACGCACCACCAGCATGAGCTGGGAGTACCTGCTGGCGTTCCCTGCGCACTGAGACCGGCTGGCACGACCTGCCGAAAGCTGACCTGCCGGCGACGGCTGAGGGACTGGAATGCTGCGGGCCTGGGCAACCACTGCTGGGTCGTGGAGAGAAACCCACGCTTGGTTTGCAGGGTTCGGAAATCCTCTGCTCTCGCCTTGTCGAGCGGTCGTGTCAGCCACTCTTCATCTCCCGAAATTTGCATCCGTTCTCGAATAGCGTTGACCATGACACGTGCCGCGCGCATCGAAGCGCGGGTGGCCTGACGCAGACGCAGCTCCAGCCCGGCGCCATCGGCCCTGCAGCACCGGCAAAAAAATGCTATTAATTTAATAGCATAATGCCCTAGTGGATATTGTGCTGGAGCCCTTTTCGACCTGAAATCCGGCGTGGCGGCGTCCGGCCCGCCACGCCCGTAACGGCAGCCACCGCCCCGCCAGCATCACGCCGCACCCGCCGCCACGCTCTGCGCATCCAGCGCCAGATAGTGGTGCACTGCCGGCCGCTCCGGCCCCACGTGGTAGCGCAGCGCCTCGGCCTGCAGGTCCGCGTCGGCCTTGGAGACGCGGCCGTGCTGGCGCAGGTGCTCGGCCCACGACTCGACCAGGAACCACTCGATCACGCGGCCAGGCTCGGCGGAGTGTTCCGCCACGCCCCAGGCATAGGCGCCGTCGCGGCGGCGCTCGCGCGCCACGTGCTGCATGGCCTGCAGGAACGCGGGCAGGTCGGGCGTGCGCACGCGGTACTCGATCTGCACCATCACCGGGCCGCGGTCTTGCGCCACAGGCTCGGCCAGCAGCGGCTCGGGCCAGTGGTTGGACGGCTGCAGGTCGGCTTCGCCGGTGGGCAGCTTCACGCGGTGAAAGAGCCACGCCGCCAGCACCAGGCCGCCCGCGCCGGCCAGCAGCGTGGCCGGCAGGCCCGCCTGCCCCGCCACCAGGCCCCAGCCCAGGCTGCCGGCGGCCATGGCGCCGTTGAACACCATGAGGTAGATCGCCAGGCCCCGGCCGCGCACCCAGTTGGGCAGCACGGCCTGGGCCACGCCGTTGAGCGTGGTGAGCGCGATGATCCAGCCCAGGCCCAGCACCAGCATGAGCGCCACGGCGGCCTCGCGCGGCGGCGCCAGGGTGAGCACGGCCATCACGCCCGCGGTGAGCAGCGAGGCCAGCAGCACCAGCCCGTCGGCATCCAGGCGCTTGCGCAGGCGGGGCAGCAGCACCGCGCCGAGGATGGCCCCGGCACCGACCGCGCCCAGCATCACGCCGTAGAAGCCCGCCGTGCCGCCCAGCATGCGCCGCGCCACCAGCGGCAGCAGCGCCCAGACGGAACTGGCGAACAGAAAGAACACCGCTGCGCGCAGCAGCACCACGTGCAGTTCGCGGCTGGCGCGCGCGTAGCGCAGCCCGGCGCGGAAGGCGCCGAAGAACTGCTCGTTCAGCCCGGTGGGCTCGGCCTTGGGGCGCTTCCACCACAGAAGCGCGGCGATCACGAAGCCGTAGCTCGCCACGTCCAGGCCGTAGGCCGCGGCCGCGCCGAAGCTGGCCAGCAGCAGGCCGCCGGCCGCGGGGCCGATGGCGCGGGCGATGTTGATGCCCAGCGAATTGAGCGCCACGGCGCTTTTCAGCTCGCTGCGGGGTACCAGTTCGGGCACGATGGACTGCCAGGTGGGCCCCATGAGCGCCGCGCCGATGCCGCCCACGAAGGTGAGCGCGATGAGCGATTCCACGGTGAGCGTGTTCGTGCGCGCCATCACCAGCAGCGTGCCGCTCACGCAGGCCAGCAGCACCTGCACGGCGATCAGAAAGCGCCGGCGGTCCAGAATGTCCGACAGCACGCCGGCCGGGATCGCGAGCAGGAAGATCGGCAGCGTGGCCGCCGTCTGCACCAGCGCCACGGCGGCGGGACTGGACGACAGCTCGGTCACCATCCACGAACTGGCCACGTCGCGCATGAAGCTGCCGATGTTGCCCAGCACCGTGGCGGACCACAGCACCGCGAACAGCGGCAGGCGCAGCGGCGCGAAGCTGCCCGAAGGTGCGGGCGCGGCGGTGGCCGCGGCGGACGGTGAATCGTGTGGGTGATCGTCATGTGCCATAGAGGCCTCCCAGGTCGTGCCAGGCGACGAGCAGCATGCCGCCCACCAGGCCCCAATGTTCGAAGAATGCGTTGGCGGCGCGCTGTCGCTCGGGCGGTGCCACCTGCCAGAAGCGGTCGGCCAGGAACGCCGCCAGCACGGTGAATCCGGCCAGCGCCAGCGCGCCCAGCCAGCGGTGCCAGCCCGAGACGATGAGCAGCGAGGCGCCCAGCTGCAGCGCGATGGTGGCCACCGCGACGGGCGCGGCGGGCGCCAGGCCGAAACGGCGCATCTCGGCCACGGCGCCGGCGAAGTCTCGCGCCTTGCCGATGCCGCCCTGCAGGTAGGCCGCGCACAGGCACAGCAGCGCGAGCGACTGCACCCAGGGCGCGGTGAAGGCGCCGCGCAGCGCGTCCATTCCGTTCGCCACGGTCACACCGCCCAGCAGGCGCAGCCCAGGGCGCCCCAAAAGCCCTTCAGGTCGGCAATCGGCAGCCGGCTGCTCCAGGCCGTGGCGTGCTGGTGGCCGTGCACGTTGCAATCGTTGGCGCAGGCGCACGCGGCGGCGGCGCGGCGCACCACGGCCTGCAGCGGCGCGCCCTCCTGCGTGCCCCAGCCGGCATAGCCGCCGAAGGTGCGCACGGGCGACCAGTCGGGCATGGCGGGCGGCGGTGCCGCGTCGTCGAAGCGGGCGAAATCACCGGCGCCATACACCACCTTGCCGCCCACCACCGTGAGCAGCGCCGTGGTGTCGGCGATGTCGGATTCGGGGCAGGCGAAGAAGTCGCGGTCGGGCACGGTCAGGTCGGCCAGCTGGCCGGCCTGGATGCGGCCCTTCTTGCCTTCTTCGTTGCTGAACCAGGTGACGTTCTCGGTCCACAGCCGCAGCGCCGCTTCGCGGTCCAGGCAGTTGCGCTGCGGCGTGATCTGCAGGCCGCCCACGGTCTTGCCCGTGATGAGCCACGACAGCGACACCCACGGGTTGTAGCTGGCCACGCGCGTGGCATCGGTGCCGGCCGAGACCTTGACGCCCTTGTCCAGCATGCGCTTGACGGGCGGCGTGGCCTCGGCCGCGCCGGCGCCGTAGCGCTCGACGAAGTACTCGCCCTGGTAGGCCATGCGGTGCTGCACCGCCACGCCGCCGCCCAAAGCGGCGATGCGGTCGATGGACTTTTCCGAGATGGTCTCGGCATGGTCGAAGAACCAGTTCAGGCCGGCCAGGGGCGTGTCGCGATCGACCTTCTCGAACACGTCGAGCGCGCGCTCGATGGTCTCGTCGTAGGTGGCATGCATGCGCCAGGGCCAGCGGTTCTGCGCCAGGATGCGCACCACGCCTTCGAGGTCGTCCTCCATCTCGGGCGCCATGTCGGGGCGCGGCTGACGGAAGTCCTCGAAGTCCGCCGCCGAGAACACCAGCATCTCGCCCGCGCCGTTGTGGCGAAAGTAGTCCGTGCCCTGCTTGTATTGCGACGTGGCCGTCCAGTTCAGGAAGTCTTCCTTTTCCTGCTTCGGCTTTTGCGTGAACAGGTTGTAGCCCAGGCGGATGGTGAGCTGATCGGCATCGGCCAGTTCCTGGATCACCTGGTAGTCGTCGGGGTAGCTCTGGAAGCCGCCGCCCGCATCGATGGCGCCCGTCACGCCCAGGCGGTTCAGCTCGCGCATGAAGTGGCGCGTGGAGTTCACCTGGTATGCGTGCGGCAGCTTGGGGCCCTTGGCCAGCGTGGCGTAGAGGATGGCCGCATTGGGCTTGGCCAGCAGCAGCCCGGTGGGATTGCCGGCGCTGTCGCGCACGATCTCGCCACCGGGCGGCGCGGGCGTGTCGCGCGTGTAGCCCACGGCGCGCAACGCGGCGGCGTTCAGCAGCGCGCGGTCGTACAGGTGCAGGATGAAAACCGGCGTGTCCGGAGCCACGGCGTTCAGCTCGGCGATGGTGGGCAGGCGCTTCTCCGCGAACTGGTGTTCGGTGAACCCGCCCACCACGCGCACCCACTGCGGCGCGGGCGTGACCGCCACCTGGCGCCGCAGCATGCCCATGGCATCGGCCAGGCTCTTCACACCGTCCCAGCGCAACTCCATGTTGAAGTTGAGCCCGCCGCGGATGATGTGCAGGTGGTTGTCGATCAGGCCCGGCAGCGCGCTGCGGCCGTTCAAGTCGATGCGCCGCGTGCCCAGCCCGGCCAGCGCCAGTACCTCGCGGTCGCTGCCGACGCGGGTGAAGCGCCCCTGCGCGATGGCCACGGCACTGGCCGTGGGGTTGGCGCGGTCCAGCGTGGTGAAGCGGCCGTTGTACAGGATCAGGTCGGGAGGGGTGGGCGGGGTCATGGGCAGGCTCCTTGGGGGATTGGCAATGCGAAGGGTGCGCTCTTTTCAACCCTCGTGGGCGTTGAACATGGCCTTGGCATAGGTGATGCCCAGGCCGTAGCCACCGCCGAACTTTCTGGCGATGCCGGTCGTCATGTCGTACGTGTCCGTGCGCGCCCAGTCGCGTTGCAGCTCCAGCAGATACTGCAGCGCCGTGATGGGCCGCGCACCCGCCTGCACCATGCGCTCCATGGCGCGGTGGTGGGCCTCGGTGGAGATGTCGCCGCTCGCATCGGCGATCACGTACACCTCGAAGCCCTGGTCGAGCGCCGACAGCGCCGGGCCCACGATGCACACGCTGGTCCACAGGCCCGCCAGCACGATGCGCGGCTTGCCGATCTCGTTGATGCGGCGGATCACGGCCTCGTCCTCCCAGGTGTTCATCGACGTGCGGTCCAACAGCGCCTGGCCGGGGAACGGCGCGGTCACCTCCTCGAACATCGGGCCGCTGAAGCTCTTTTCCGCCACGGTGGTCAGGATCGTGGACACGCCGAAGCCCGCCGCCGCGCTGGCCACCAGGCCGGCGTTGGAGCGCAGCGTGATCGCATCGATCGAATGCGTGGCGAAGGCTATCTGCGACTGGAAGTCGATCATCACCAGCGTGTGGTCCTGCGGGTTCAGCAGCGTGGCGCCGGGCGTGGCGGTGGCGACGGGCTTGGCGGCGGCGTTGATGCGGGTGGCGGTGGCGGTCATGGCAAAACTCCTGGATGGATCGAGTGAATGGAGGAGAGAAAACAAAAAAACGGGGAATCGAAAGACAACAAAGAAGGCAGGCGGGGCGGCGGTGCCGCCGCCCCTTGTCGATCAGTGCGGCATGGCGGGCAGCTCGTTGGGGCGCAGGTCGAACACCAGCACCTCGGCACCTTCGCCCCTGGCAAAGCGCAGGGCGCCAGCGTCGCGGATGCGGGCGCCGTCGCCTTCGGACAGGCGCTCGCCGTTCACCTCCAGGCTGCCGCGGGCCACGTGCACATACACGTTGCGGCCGGGGCCCACGTCCAGTTCGGCGGCCTCGTCGCCGTCGAACAGGCCGGCATGCACGCGGGCATCCTGGTGCACGGCCAGCGAGCCGTCGGCCCCTTCGGGCGAGATGATCAGCCGCAGCCGGCCGCGCTTTTCGGCTTCGCTGAAGTGCACCTGCTGGTAGCGGGGCGTGGCGCCGGTCACGCCGGGCACGATCCAGATCTGCAGGAAGTGCACGGGCGCTTCGGCCGAGTGGTTGAACTCGCTGTGGCGCACGCCGGTGCCGGCGCTCATCATCTGCACGTCGCCGGGGCGGATGACCGAGCCGGTGCCCATCGAATCCTGATGCTCCAGCGCGCCTTCCAGCACATAGGAGAAGATTTCCATGTCGCGGTGGGGGTGCGTGCCGAAGCCCTTGCCCGGCGCCACGCGGTCGTCGTTGATGACCAGCAGGTCCGAGAAGCCTTGCTGGTTGGCATCGCGGTAATGGCCGAACGAGAAGGTGTGGTGCGAATGCAGCCAGCCGTGGTTGGCGTTGCCGCGCTGGTGGGCTTTGCGGATGTCGAGCATGGTGCGTTTCCTTTCGGTTTCTTCGATGAAATTCACACTGGGGGCCTGTCGCTGAAATCGCCTCGATTTCATTGGTCTTCAGTGCTGCGGTGAAGAAAGTATCCCGCGCCGTGATGGGGCGCAGGTTGAAAGGTTTGGCCGTCCATCATCGATAATTTCGATGATTCAATCCCCCGGCCTGCCCCCATGCTGAAACTCACCCTCGAAGCCATCGAACTGGTGGACGCCATCGCCCGCCACGGCTCGTTCGCCGGCGCATCCGAGCGCCTGCACAAGGTGCCGTCCACCATCTCCTATGCCATCGGCAAGCTGGAGGACCAGCTCGGCATCGCCCTCTTCACCCGCAACGGCCCGCGCGTGGCGCTCACGCCCGCGGGGCAGGAAATGCTCAAGGAAGGCCGCTGGCTGCTCACGGCCGCGCACCAGCTCGAATCGCGCATGCGGCAGATCGCCACGGGGTTCGAATCGGAGCTGCGGCTGGTGCACGACTCGCTCATCCCCACCAGCGCGTTCAACCAGGACATCTGCGCCTTCGAGGACCTGCACTGCGGCACGCGCCTGCGCATCGGCTGCGAGGCGCTCACGGGCACCTGGGAGGCGCTGCGCGACGGCCGCGCCGACATCGTCGTGGCGGCGGGCGAAGGCCCGGCCGGCGGCGGCTACAAGGCGGTGGCCGTGGGCAGCCTGGCGTTCGTGTTCTGCGTGACGGCCACGCACCCGCTGGCGCAGCTGCAGCGCCCGATCACCCGCAGCGACCTGCTGGACCACACCGCCGTGGTGGTGGGCGACGGCGCGCGGTCGCTCACCGACCGCACCGTGGGCCTGCAGTCGGGCCAGCGCCGCATCACCGTGCCGTCGATGCAGGCCAAGATCGCCTGCCAGGCGGCGGGCCTGGGCCACGGCTTCCTGCCGCGCGCGTGCATCCGGGTGGAGCTGGAGACGGGGGTGCTGGTGGAGCTGCCGGTGGAGGAACCCCGCCCCGACGAGACCTTCTGGCTCGCCTGGAAGCCCGAGCACATGGGCGAGGCGCTCAAATGGTGGCGCCAGCGGCTGGACCGGCCGCTGCTGCCGGGCATCCTGCCGCAGTGAGGGCGCCGCCGACTCGGCCGATCACAGCGGCAAGCGTCGCTGCGACGGCCGATTCCCGTCAGGGGGGTGCCAGCCGCTGCGGGAATTTGCGATAGATCTTTTTCAGCACCCAGATTTCCCCGCATTCCAGAGCCAACCACAGCGGGAAAAGCGGCATCACCATAAAGATGAAAAACACCCGCAAGGGAAAATAAAGGAGAAAAAACATCCCCACAAAAAACCCGTGCCGCGGCTGCTTGTTCCTGATGAAAAACAGGATGAAGACGAGAAAAGCCAAGCCCGAAGTCAGAAGGACGTGGGCGCCCAGCAGCAGATAGGCCATCGCCTTGGGCAAATAATCATGGGCTGCCACCCATTTGGGCAGCAGTTCCTGAAAGGCCGATGCGACCATCGACAGAAAGAACACGAGGATGCCCAAGCCCAGAACGGCGAATGGAATCCAACACGCGTAAGCCATCCATTTCGAAGGGGCCTGCAATGCTTCGGGACGCGGGTTCTTCATCAATTCCAAATTCTCCTGGGGTCGTATTTCCATGCCGAGGGATCCAGGGGCACAGGATTCGGCCATGTACCCTGGGGCCACAAATTACCGCCATAGAAGTTTTTGCTGACTCCGGATTCGGTGAAGGCCTTGTCGTGGTACGCATCGATTTCATTGCCTTGCGTACAGCCGTTTTGATCGACCTTGCCAGCGGCCTGCGCCGCCTTGTCCGAGGCGACCAGCTTCCCCCGGATGCTCGTCAAAACCTCGGACTGCTTGAGCGACTTTCCCTGAATGGCGGACTCTGCGACGAGGGCCGTTTTGACCACCGCGTTCACACTCATATTTTCGCCTCGGCATATCAATGCCCCGGCAGGGTAGTAACTGCATTGGGGCTTGCTTTTCGCCATGTCATCGTAGTAGCTGCAAACAGCCGTATCCCCTTTGCCATCGAACGATGGAAGGGACGGCATCTCGATATTGGTCCACTCGAACAGACCCAGCGGATCAATGTACTGAACGGGATTGACCGGATAGGTACTGGGATGCACGCCACCAGATAATCCGATCGGATCCTGCGTGATGTACTGCCCCAGGTGAGGGTCGTAGTACCGGAAGCGGTTGTAATGCAATCCCGTCTCGGCATCGATCTGCTGGCCCTGCAGCCGGATGCTCTGCTCGATCCGATGCGGGTTGTACTCCTCCTGCACCTCTCCCCAGGCGCCGTAGCTGGCCGCCCAGGTGATCTCGCCGGCCTTCTCTCCGTTGCCATCCACCAGCCCGATCGGCGTGCCCAGGTGGTCGCACAGGTAGTGCCGGATGGTGAGCGGGTTGCCCG
>NZ_BQXI01000030.1:0-69380 GCF_030158955.1 Acidovorax sp. SUPP1855
CGAGCAGCGGCCCCACCTGTCCCTAGAATACAAAACGCCCGATGCGGTGCACCGGGCGTCTCTTGCAAGCCAATTACGGCTAGGGTTCAGTCCCGCATAGGTGTCAACCTATTCCAGGACGGGTCACCACTTTCCTGTCCGGCACAGGAACGCCGCGCAAGGCTTCTCTGGACGATGCGGATGGCCGGTTCGCCACCCGGGGGGGCGAATGGGGAGCCCCGCTGTCGGGCGCAGCGCCTGCCTTCAAGGTGGAGGGGGGGCGCTTTGCACGGCCTTGGGCCGCCGCTTTCCTGCCCCTGTCTTCTTGCTTGGCCGGAGACCGGGGTTTGGGGCGTGCTCTTGCCACTTCGCGCTCCAGCGAGGCGAGATCGTTCTGCGGGGCAATCAGGTCGGCCAGCCCCTGCGCCTGGTTGATGAGCCACAGGCACATGACATAAGACGCCATCGCCACGGAGGGATCGCCCCGCTCGATGCGGGCCATGGTCGGCTGCGACACACCCAGCCGCTGGGCCCACTGCGCCTGCGTTTCCCTGCGGCGCTTGCGGGCGATGACGATGTTCTGCGCCAATTGCTCGATCTGCTGCAGTACGGCCCGGGGATAGTCTGCAGGAGGGGTGTTCTGTCTCGGCATTCATAGATGTTAGTGAAAATGCATAAAAATAGAAACCTATGAATCAATGGCTTGGCCGGGAATCAAGGAAAGATAGTCAAAAAAATGCATAGATAGCCGATTAATGCAAAAAAATAAATATCTATGAATAAATGGAGACAAGCAACGATTGGCCCATAGCGATGCCGGCCCACGAATGGAGCGCGAGCCGGCGGTTCGAGGGGCAGGGGCTGGGCACGGCGCGGGCGGCGGCCAGTTCCCATGAGGGCGGCGGGCAACAACGCCCTTCCGCCGGTCTCCAGGTCTTCAAAAGAAGTACGTCAGGCCCACGCTGAAGCTGCGCGGCAGGGCGGGCGACACCACGTTGGCGTTGATCGCGCCGTCGTAGTAGGCCTTGTCGAACACGTTCTTCACGCCTGCGGTGATGCGGTAGTTGGAGCCGGCATAGCCGATCGACAGGTCCGCCACGGTGTAGGCGGGCAGGGTGAAGGGGTACGAGCCGACCTGCTCGCTCACGTAACGGGCGCCGGCGCCCAGGGTGATCTGCTGCATCTGCGGCAGCTTGTAGGTGGCCCACAGGGCCAGCGTGTGGCGCGGCGTGAGGTTCAGCGGCAGGCCCACGATGGCGGCGTTGTTGTCGCGCGTGACCTTCGTGTCGGTATAGGTGTAGGCGCCCGTCAGCTTCAGGCTGCGCAGCAGTTCGGCGCCCACTTCCAGCTCCAGCCCGCGCGCGCGCTGCTCGCCGGTCTGCACGCTGAAGCCGGTGTTGGCCGGGTCGGCCGTGGTGACGTTGCGGCGCTTGAGGTCGAAGAGCGCCAGCGCCCCGGTGAGCCCGCCGCCGGGTGCCTCGTACTTCAGGCCCGCTTCCCATTGCTTGCCGGTCTCCGGCGCGAAGGGCGAGCCGCCGAAGCTGGTTCCCGACACGGGCAGGAACGATTCGCCATAGCTGGTGTAGGCGGCCCATCCGGGCGTGAACTCGTACACCAGCCCGGCCGACAGGGTGGTGGCGGAATCCTTCTGGCGCGTCTGCCGGTTGGCCAGGCGGTCGTCGATCTGGTTGTCCGACCAGTCGCGGCGCAGCCCGACCAGGGCCGTCCATTGCGGGTTGAACTTGATCTGGTCCTGCGCGTACAGGCCCATCACGCTGAGCTTTTCAGGCGCGTTGCTGGTGTAGGCGGCCGGGCAGGTGGTGGCCGCGCCGTACACCGGATTGAACAGGTCGAGCGCGCCGATGGTGCAGCGCCGCTGGCCTTGCCAGCTGTGGCTGGTGCGTGCGTCCAGCCCGGTCACCAGGCGGTGCTGCACGCCCAGGGCGGCAAACTGCGACAGCAGCGAGGTGTCGGTGGCCAGCATGTCGTCGTCCAGGTACTGGCGCGTGGCCTGGCGGTTCTGCAGGCGCTGGTTGGACTGCAGCGCCAGGTTGGAGACGAAGTTGCCGTTGCCCTTCTCCGATTCGTAGCGCACGTTCTGGCGCAGCGTCATCTGCGGCGAGAAGCGGTGCTCCAGCGCGTAGCCGACCGAGGTGCTTTCGATGTCGTAGCCGCCGAAGCTCGGATCGCCCGTGTACAGCGTGGTCCGCACGGGGCCGTTGCGGTTGGGCAGCACCGTGCCGTAGGGCGTGATGCCCTGCTGGCGCATCCAGTTGCTCTGGCTGTAGGTGGCGAACAGCACCAGATCGGTCTGCGCGCCCAGGTCCAGCGACAGCGAAGGCGCGATCCAGCGGTCGCGCCGGTAGATGAAGTCGGTCGGATCGTCGCTGTTCGAGACCTGGGCGTTGATGCGGAACGCCGCCTTGCCCGACTCGTTCAGCGGGCGGTTGATGTCGGCCTGCAAGGTGCGCTGGCCGAAGCTGCCCACCTCCACGCCCACTTCGCTCAAAGCATCGCGCTTGGGCCGCTTGCTGATGGCGTTGACGATGCCGCCGGGCTGCACCTGCCCGTACAGCACGGAGGCCGCGCCCTTGAGCACCTCGAAGCGCTCGTAGCCGTAGGGCGTGAGGCGCGTCCACATGCCGGGGCTTTGCACCAGGCCGTCAATGAGGATGGATTCGGTGGAGCGAAAGCCCCGGATGTTGATGTCGTCGAAGCCGCGCCGCCCGAAGTTGACCGGGCTCACGCCGGCAACGGTCTGCAGCGCCTGCTGCAGGTTGGCGATCTGGCGCGACTCCATCTGCTCGCGCGTGACCACGCTCACCGACTGCGGAGTTTCCAGCCGGCGCATGGGTGCCTTGCCGGCCGTCTGGGCTTCCACCGGGGCGAAACCCACGTCCTTTTCCGTGCTGGCGTTGATGCGCACTTCCTGCAGTTGCGGCGTCGCGTCCGCGCTGGCCTGGGCCATGGCGGCCTGCGACAGACACAGCGCCAGCGGCGTGAGTGCGCAGCGGCACAGGGTGCGTGCGGGGGAGCGGGCCAGCGAAGGGCTCAGGAAAGGGCGCAGGAAAGCGGTGGCGTGGGCAGGCGAGTGCGCCGCGTCGGAACGGGTGTGGACCATGGAAATGCGGGAGAGGAGGGGCGAGAAAGAGGCCGCCGGCCAGCCGGAAGGCCGCCGGACCAGGCGATGGAAAAGAAACGGATCCATTTGATTGGGAATAATTATCATTCAAATTGATGTGAAAACGGGCGAGTCGGGCAGAGGCGCCGGCTATCGGCGGGCTATCGGCAGGTTTTCAGCCGGCATGCGGCGTGCGTGCGCCTGACGCGCCTGCACCTGCTGACAGGGCCTGCCCGCGCGGTCTTGCGGCCGCCTCAGCCGCCTTGTGCCTGCAACAGCAGTGCCAGCGTGGAGAGCGCTGCCAGCAGCGGTCCGCGGTCGGCCGACCGCAGGTGCCCGCCCAGGCTTTCGAGCAGCGCGGCACCGCGGTCCAGGCCGCCTTGCCGCAGCTGCCGGGCCTGAGACTGCGCGCGCGCGTCCAGCCCGCCTGGCTGGTGGCGCAGGCCCTGGCGCAGCCACTGGGCCAGCGATTGCAGGGTTTCGTCGAGCAGGGCCTGCACGGGTGTGGGCGCATCGGCGCAGGTGCGCAGTGCCAGCGGCTGGGCGGCTGGCGGCTCGATCTGCGGCACCACGGCGCGCTGGTGGGTGAGAAGGGCCAGCGGCTGCATGACCGCCTCGCCGCCGCGCAGCGCCACCGGCCCGGCCACCGCGCGCAGCGGCCCCCATTCGCCCGCCAGCGCGCGGGCCAGCGCGTCCACGGCGCCCGGCGCTGCCGCACGGTGCGGCAGCGCAAGGTGCAGTGCAGGCCCGGCGTCCTCGTGCTGCGCGTCCACGATGCGCGCATGCAGCACCTGCTCGGCGGCATCCCACTCGCAGTCCTGCACCTGCATGCCGCCTTCGAGCGCCACCACATGCAGCGCGCCCGATGCCCCGCTGGCCGCGCCTGTGGCGGCCTGGCGCGGCTGCACGAAATCGGGAAGCGCGGCGCGCAGGCGCTCGCGCAGCGCTTGCACGCTGGCTTGGCGCAAGGGCGGGGCCAACTCGTCCCAGGCCGCAGGCGAGAGCGGCATCACGCCGGTCTGGCGTGCCCCGGCGGTGATGTCGATGAGGCCGTTGGCGCGGCGCGTGGCGGTCTTGGTGATGACCTGTCCCGTCGCGATCTGCCGCAGTGGAAACCCCGCCACGCGCCGTCCGGCGAGGGCCTGCGCGGGTCCACTGGCGCCTTCGCCGCGCGGCCATTGGCGTTCCAGCACCGTCACGGTCTGCGTGTCCGGATCGGCGAAGAGCACGTTGGCGCCTTCGGCCGCTGCATCGGACCAGAGCGCGGCGCCCAGCGAGACGAGCTTGATGTGGTCCAGCGCGACCTCGCCCTTTACGCCCGCGCCCAGGATCTGGCTGGCATGCAGCGCGGGGCGTGCGGCCCCCGTCCTGTCCTCGGCCGCGGCCTCGGCGTGAACCGCGGCACGCGGGCGCGCCCACAGCTCGGCCGCCACGGCCAGCAGGCGCAGCGGGTCGTGCCGGCTGCTGCGGGCCTGCAGCGATTGCAGCAGCAGCCACAACTCCGCGATGCCGTCGTCCACCCAGCGCCAGCCCAGGGCCTGCGCCTGCGCGCGCAGCGCTTCGAAGCGCGCTGCCAGGGCCATCGTGGGCTGGGCCGATCCGTCGAGCCACAAAGACAGCAGCACCGCATCGAGCGCCTCGCGCAGGCGCAGCGCCTCGGGGGACTGCAGCTGCGCGGGTGACGCCGCGGTGCCGGTGCCGCCATCGGTGCCGGCACCGGCTTGCCCGGTGCCCGCGCGCGGCGGCACTTCCACCATGGTTTCGTCGCCGCCCGCGGGCAGATCGCCCGCGGCGCGGAACGCCCACAGCGCCACCACGACATGCGCGCAGCCGCTGCCCTGCTGGCAGTCGCAGCGCGCATGCACGAGCGAGCTGCGCGAGAAGAACCGCACGGTGCACATCGGCAACCGGGCCGTGGGCGGCGAGGTGTTGCCCTGCCACGGCTGCACCGCCACCACAGGGCGCGAGGCCGCCAGCCGCGCGGCCTGCTCCAGCACCGAGGGCGCCACGCTGGCCGACACCGCCGCGTCGTCGAAATGCGCGGGGCTCCAGGCGCCCCCCGATTCCGCGGGCGGCGCTGCGGGCGCGGACGCATCGATCGCAGGGGTGCTCGCCGCACTGTTCAATTGTTGATAGGCCAGCACCAGCATCACGCGGTGGCGGCACATGCCGCTCGCGGCGCAGGTGCATGCGGCATCGCGCAGCGTGCGGCCCGGCGGCAGGCGCGTGCGCGCGCCGTCGTCGAATTCCGCGCGCACGGTGCCGTCGGGTTCGGTCTCCAGCCGCGGTAGCACCTGGGCCGCCACGTCCTTCTGCGCGCGCTTGACGAAGCCCGCGTTGGCCAGCGCCGTCAGCGCCTCCGGGGTGAGTTCGAGCAGGTCGGCCCGCAGCGGTGCGTTCATGCCTGCACCTTTTCGGCCAGCCAGCCCGCGAGCTCGCCCGGGGTCATGGCGCCGACCTGCGCGCCTTCCTTCACGAGGCGCGCGGCCATCTCGCGGTCGTAGGCGGGCTCGGCCTGCGCGTCGAGCGCGGCCAGGCCCAGCACCTTCGTGCCCGCGCCGGTCAGCGCCTTCACGCGGCGCACGAGTTCTCCAGGGTCGCCGCCCTCGTAGAAATCGCTGACGAGCACGACGATGGTGCGGGCCGGGTTGGCGACGAGCGATTGCGCATAGGCCACGGCCCGGGCGATGTCGGTGCCGCCGCCCAGCTGCACTTTCATGAGCAGCTCCACCGGATCGGACACATCGGCCGTGAGGTCCACCACCTGGGTGTCGAAGGCCACCAGCCGCGTGCGCATGCCCGGCAGCTGCCAAAGGCAGGCGGCCATCACCGCGCTGTGGATGACGGAGTCCACCATCGACCCGCTCTGGTCGATGAGCAGCACGATGTCCCACGGCTCGGCATGCCGCCGCGTGCGGCTGATGAAAATGGGCCGCTCCACGTAGAGCTTGCCGCGCGCCGCGTCCCAGCGCCGCAGGTTGGCCTGCAGGGTGCGCCGGAAGTCGAAGTTGCGCGCCACTTTCATGCGCGAAAGGCGGCGCCGGTCGCGGCTGCCGCTGAACGCCTGGCGCACTTCGGTGGCGAGCTTTTCCATGATGCGCCGCACCACCTCGGCCACGAGCCGGCGGGCGGCGGCCAGCACCTGCGGATTCATGAGGTGCTTGGTGTGCAGCACCGCGCGCAGCAGCGATTCGGACGGCTCGATGCGTTCCAGCACCTCCAGGTTGGTCACCACTTCGTCGATGCCGTAGCGCTCCACCGCATCGCGTTCCAGCCGCTCGATCACTTCCTTGGGAAAGAGCGTGTGGATGGTGTTGATCCAGTCCGGCGTGCTGAGCGCCGAGGGCCCCAGGCCCGCGCTGCGCTCGCCGCGCTCGGCGCGATCGCTGTCGCGGCCGTAGAGCCATTCGAGCGCCGCATCGGCCGCCTGCGCGGCATCGCCGAGCGCGCCGCACGCGGGTTCCGCCGGCTCGCCGAGCAACAGGCGCCAGCGCTGAAGGGGGTCGGGGATGGTCAGCGGTGTCATGCAGGGGCTCCGGTGCCGGCGTCGATGCCCCACGCGGCCAGGCGCGCCGCGGCCGCAGCTTCGCCGGCGCGCGCGCGGGCCAGTGCTTCGGGGGGCAGGGCGCCCGGGGTGGCGGCCGTGAGGGTGCGGCGCGGCAGGTGCTGCGCGCCGTGCAGCGACAGCACCTGCCCGGCGAGTTGGCCCCGCTCGCGCGGCGGCAGCCAGGCGAAGGCGGCCCGCAGCGCCGGCAGGGCCTGCACGAAGTCTTCGTCGTCCAGCGCCCGGATGCGGCGGTCCATGCCGGCGGCGAAGGCGGGTTCGGTGGCGAGCGCCTCGCGCGCCAGCGCCAAAAGGCCGGCGAGGGCGTCGCCCAGCGTGGCGGCGGTCATTGCGGCGAGCAGGTCCATGGCTTCCTGCACGCCGGCCTCGGGGGTGGCGGCAACGTCGCCCTGCGCGCCACCACCCAGGCGGCCCGACAGCGCCAGCACCGCGCCCAGCGCCGCGCCGCGGCTGACCGGTGCGGCTTGCGGGTCGGCCGCCTTGCGCTGCCATACCGCGAGGGCGCGCGCGGGTTCCAGCGCGAGCGGATGGGGCGTGCCGTCTTCCAGGTCGGCCAGTGTGTCGGCGACGATGCGCTGCAGCGCGCGGTGGCCGTGCAGATGGTCTTCGGTGTCGGCGGTGGCCACCGCGGCGGGGGCTTCAAGCAGCCAGAGCGCGCGGTCGAAGCCGGCCTCCACTGAGACGCGCAGCACGGGTGCGCCGGCCATGCCGAGCATCTGGCCGTGGCGCAGCAGCGTGTGCAGCAGCCCCAGCGCGGGGGCCAGCGCCTCGAAACGCGGCTCCTGCGCGATGGCGTCGCCGATGTCCCGCAGCAGCCCGTCGCTCAGGTCCGCAAGGCCGGCCCAGGCCGCGCTGTTCAGGCCTTCGGCCAGCGGCGCGATGCGCCCGCGTGCCTGGCGCAGGCGGTCTTCCAGGCGCGCCCGCGCGGCGTCTTCCAGCGTGGCGCCCCAGGCGCCCGCCTCGATGAGCGCGGCCTGCTGCTCCAGCGGTTCGCTGAGGCTCCAGGCCTCGCCGCGTTCGCCCGACAGCGCCATCGCCGGGCCGCGCGTGCGCACCACGCCCGGCAACTGCAGCAACGCCAGCCGGTGCAGCACGCGGCTGCGGGCGCGGTCGCCTTCCTGCAGCAGGTCGAGCGTGACGGTGCCACGCAGCGGCAGGCCCTGCGCGGCCAGCTCGGCCCGCACGGCCGCGACCAGCGGCGGCTGCGGCGTGCCCGGTGCGAGGCGGCCCGCCGTGTCGCCGGCCAGCACGTCCATCGCCTGCACCAGCACCGGGGCGGTGCCGGCACGCAGCGGGCCGCGGTAGGTCCAGGGCAGGGGGGCGTCGAGCGCCTCTTTCACCAAGGCGCCCGCCAGGGCGTCGAGCCAGTCCGAGCGCAGCGGCTGGCGGTGCCCCCGCAGCCGCGCCAGCCCCAGCGCGCGCGCATGCACGGCCATCAGGTCGGCGGTGGAGGCGCTCAGCTGGCGCTCGCGCAGGCGCTGCACCACGCCGCGCAGCAACTCGCGGGCCGCGCCCTCGGCCCCGTGCTCCCAGAGCCACTGGTAGTACTGCGGCGACGGCATGCCCGACGCATAGCCCGCGAAGGCATCGAGCCGCCGGAAGGTGTAGGGCACGATGTAAGATCCAAATCGTGCCGATGCCTTAGTGGTAATTGGTTGGTTTGCTATATTTTTGATAGTGTCTTCGGGGTCTTCCGCGGGCTGCGGCGTCTCCGGCTCGCCGGGGGACATCCCGCGCCAGAGCCGCGCGAGCGCGGGTGCGTGGTAGCCGCCGCACACCACCAGCACGGCGCCGCGGTCCTGCGCCATGGCCCAGGCGATCCAGCGCGCCATCATCTGTTCGCGCGCCTGGTTGCCGAGCGAGCCCGTCTCCCCCTCACCGCGCAGGTGGCCGAAGTACGTGGACAGGCGCAGCGCCAGGCCATCGACGTCGTCCCGTCCGGCCTGCGCATCCTCCTGGCCTGCGTCTTCGAAGAGGTGGTCCCAGAGCGCGTCGCGGCCCTGCACCGCGAGCTTGTCCGCCAGCGCGCGCTCGTAGGCCTCGGCCCGCGCCTGGTGCTCGGCATCGGCCGCATCGGCGTAGCGGTTCTCGAGATGGGCGAACGCGTCGTGCCAGGCGGGCAGGTCGATGAAGCGCACCTGTGCGCCGGCTTCCCGCCCGGCCTGCAGCGCCTGCCATTCGGGCGAGTGATCGGCGAAGGGCGTCCACGATCCGCGGTGCGTACCGCCGCGCGCCAGGTAGCTGTAGATCGCCACCGGCAGGCGGTGCGGCAGGTAGAGCTCGTCCAGCCGGTCGTTGAAATCCGCGGGCCCCTCGATCAGCACGAAGGCGGGCAGCAGCGCCCGGATGCGCGCCGCCACCAGCCGCGCACAGGCGGGGCTGTGGTGGCGCACGCCGAGGATGACGGGGTCGGCGGGCGGCGCCGTGCCGGCCTTCACGGCAGCCGGTGGCGCGCTTCGTAGTACGCGCGCCAGTGCCCGCCCGTGCGCTTGGCGGCCTTTTGCTCGAAATAGCGGCGCAGCTTGGCGCGGTCGTCGGCGTTGTCCTTGACGATGGTGCCGGCGATGCAGTCCACCAGGTCGGCGGGCGAGCCCTCGCGCCGCTCCAGGAACCAGGCGCGCACGCCCACCGCGTGGGCCACGTTCACGGCCTCGGCGGTGGACATCACGGCGCTCAGGCGGTCCATGGCCGCATCGGGCGGCGCGCCGCGCTGGCCGTCGGCCGGTGCACCGCGCAGGTCTCGGAAGGTGGACACGAGCAGCTCCAGCACCGGCGCCGGCACGGCGTGCGGGATGCCGCTTTGCGCGAGCAGCCGCGCGCTGGCGTCCTGCACGAGCGACAGCTCCCGGTCGAAGTCGAGGATCGGGAAGACGGTCTCGAAGTCGAAGCGGCGCTTGAGCGCGGCGCTCATCTCGTTCACGCCGCGGTCCCGCGTGTTGGCCGTGGCGATGATGTTGAAGCCCTCGCGGGCGTAGAGCATGGCGTGTTCGCCCGCCAGCTCGGGCACCGCCATCACGCGGTCGGAGAGCATGCCCAGCAGGCAGTCCTGCACCTCCAGCGGCGCGCGCGTGATCTCCTCGAACCGCACGATGCGGCCCTGCTGCATGCCCTGGTAGAGCGGTGCGGGCACGAGCGCGCGCGGGCTGGGGCCTTCGTTGATGAGCAGGGCGTAGTTCCAGCCGTACTTGATCTGGTCCTCGGTGGTCGAGGCGCCGCCCTGGATGGTCAGCGTGGAGACGCCCGAGACGGCCGCGGCGAGCAGCTCCGACAGCAGCGACTTGGCCGTGCCGGGCTCGCCCACGAGCATCAGCCCGCGGCCGGTGGCCAGCGTGACCAGCATGCGTTCGATGCTTGCCACGGGCGCGACGATCTTGGGGGCGATGCCCAGCGCCGCATCGCCCAGGATGAAGGCCCGTGCGGCGCGCAGGCCCAGCGACCAGCCGGGCGGGCGCGGGTCCGTGTCCTGCGCGCGCAGGCGCTCCAACTCCGCGGCATGGAGGATTTCGGAGGGCGGCCGCTGCAGCGGGACTCCCGCGGTTGCGGCTTCGCCGGGAGGTGGTGTCTTGCGGGAGATGGCCATGGTGCGGTCGGTCGGTCGGGGATGGGAAAGGCAGGGGCGGCGATGCGATGGCCGTCAGGCGCGCAGTCCCTCCAGGTCGCGGATCAACTCGCTGGCGGAGATGGCGTCCAGGAGGCCGATGGGCTCGGCATTCTGCAACTCGCCCCAGGCGGAAGGCTTGCCCACCTGCACTTCACCCAGTTCCTGCTCGGGGTATTCGTCCACCATGCCCACGATGATGCCGGGGTCCAGGTGCAACTCGATCACGTGGGCGGCCCCCAGCGGCTTGGTGAAGTACCAGATGCCGCCGCCGTCCTGCGCCTGCCCACGGCGCCAGCCCTTGTTGACCAGGCCCAGCACGCGGCCCGTGGGCACCTTGGCTTTGGTCCAGCGCGAGAGCTTGATGTCCGCCTTCTCCGCCTCGGTCAGCGTGTAAGTGTCGCGGCCGATCTGCGGGAACGGCTGCAGCAGCTCGTAGTCCGCGAAGATCTGGCCGAAGGCCGCGGCGTCCTCGGGCGACAGTTCCAGCGCATGCGGAACGCCGATGCGCACCTGCGCGCCCTCGGGGATATCGAACGGGTCGTCCTCGGCCGTGGTGGTGCTGCCGTCTTCCGCCACGCGAAAGCAGGCAGCGAGCCGGCCGCCGTAGCTGCCGCCATCTGGCACCTCGTACACGCCCCAGACCAGGCGCTGCACGATGTGGCGCACGAGCGGGTGGCCGGCGAGGAAGGCGCGGAACACCTGCGGCGTCCAGCGCCGGCGCGCGCACATGGCCACCTCCAGGCGCAGCAACTGCTGGCTGGCGATGGTGCGCGCGTCTTTCTTGAGCAGCTTGAAGCGCTCCACGGCCTGCGCCGAAAGGTCGGGGTCGTCGGTCTTCTTCGGCTTGGGCAGGTCCGGCAGGCGCGCGCCGTCGCTGCCGTCCACCGAGACCTCGCGCACATAGGGTTTGAGCGTCTCGTCGAAGCCCACCTTGAACGCCCTCGGACCGAATTCGAGCCGCAGCGTGCCCTGCGCGTCCAGGCCCAGGTCGGGCGCGAGGCGGTCCTCCAGTTCCTCGGGGCTCAGGCCCCGCGCCTCGGCGATGGCGGCGATCTTCTCGCGGGCCTTGTCCTGCAGGCCCTTGAACTTGATCTTCTGTGCGATGCCGTTGAGCAGCATCAGCGCGACGTCGGTGCCGATCTGCGCGAGCACGTCCAGTCCCGTGACGGCGCGCGCATGGGCCGACTCGCCGGGCCAGGCGCGGATGAAGGGCGTGAGCCGGCGGGCGGTGTCGTCGGTGCCCAGCAGGCCCAGCGCGGTCAGCGCCCAGCCGTCCTTCGAAGGGCCGCCCGCTTCGAGCCAGGCGCCGAACGCATCCCATGCGAAGTCGGCCAGCGAATCGGGCGTGCAGGCCTCGCGCGCCACGGCGATGCCGGCATACACCTCCTCGCTCGTGGGGAAGGTCAGCATCTGGCCGAGCGCGTCGAGCGCTTCGTCGGGCAGCGCCTTGCCGCGGCCCGGGCCATCCTGCAGCACCGGGCGGCGCCAGCCGCGCGGCTGCCAGAACTCGGGCAATTTGGCGCGCTTGGTCGGGAAGCGGTCCAGCGGGCTTTCGTCGAGCACGGTGCGCAGCGTCTGCAGGACCGTGTCGTCACCGTAGCGGCCGGCCACCTCCATCAGGAGGGCCCCGTGTCCCTGCGCATGCAGCAGCCGCAGGGCGGCGCCCGCGCAGTCGCGCGCCTCGCCCGCTTTGCCCAGGGCCGGCGCGATGAGCGCGCAGGCCGCGTGCTCGGGGTATTTCAGCAGCCAGGCGCGGCCGGTGTCGCGCGCGGTCTTGAGCTTGGCGAACGCGCGTGCCGCCGTGGGGGCGATCTCCACGGCACCGTAGTGCATCGCCCAGGCCAGGTTCTCGGCCGGCTTCGCGCGCACCATGGCGGTGAGCGCCGGCAGCGCGGGCAGGCCCAGCTTGGCGATCGCATGGCCCACGCCGTAGCCCTCGGCCTCGCCCGCCACGGCATTCCAGAACGGCACGGCGAGCGCTGGAGGCAGCGTGGCCGCAGCCACGCAGTCGAAGGAATACCAGTAGTAGCGCTCGCGCTTGCGCTCGGCCAGCATGGCGCGCCATGCCGCGATGAGCGCGTCGGCGTCTCCCGCCCGGATGGCGCGCGCGGCGTCCTCGGCCAGGGGGGCGAGCTGCTTTTTCCTGTTCGTGTCGAAGCCCAGCAGATCCACCATCTCCAGCACGTCCTGCGCCGCTTTCGCAAAGCGGTTGAGATGCCACGAGTTGAGACGCTGCGCCTCTTCGCGTTCGCCCGGCGCCCATTCCTCGACGGGGGCCAGCGGCAGCGGCTCCAGCGCCAGCGCCGCCGCGGTCTTGCGCGCGGTCTTCGCGAGCCAGGGCGGATCGGCGAGCACGGCCGGCAATTCTTCGCGGGAGGCCACCTCGGCCGGGCCGGTAAGGAGGGCCAACTGCCGGTCCACGGACGCCTGCGCGGCGGCATCCAGCCAGGGGCGCAGCAGCGGCACGCTCTGCCCGTGCGCACGCAGCAGGCGCGAGAGCATGGGCGTGAGCAGGCCGGCGTCCTTTCCGTCCGCGGCCACCAGCCGCGAGAGGGCCGCGATCGCCGCGAGCGGCCAGCGGTCCGCTGCCAGGGACAGGCGCGCCAGCGCGCCCTTGGAGCTGCTGGCGGCCTTGGCCAGCGCATGCACGGCCTCGGGCGTGCCGAGGGTGGCCAGCGCTTCCCCGGCGGCCTCCTCGGCGGCCCCGCGTTCCAGCACCGCCACCGCGCCGGTGCCGCGTTCGCGCACGGCCGTCGCCACCATGCGCCGGTTGCCCCAGAAGCCCTCGGAGTAGCCCAGCCGCGTCTTCGCGGCCAGCGCGATCGCGGCGGGGTCGGTGGCCGTGAGCATCAGCCAGTGCAGGGTGTCGGGCACCTCCTTCTCGGCGGCGAGCCGGTGCGCCAGCGCGTCGGAAACCGCCGGCCGGTCGGGCAGCAGCAGCGCCATCGCCGGCTGCCGGCTCGGGTGCAGGGAGGGCAGGTCGGCCTCGATGCGGTCAGCGCAGACCTCCCACTCGGCCTGTGGCGCGGCCGCGAGATGGCGGCGGAAGGCTTCCTCGCCCTGGCCCAACGGCCCGCGCCATCCGTTGCTCATTGCGCGGGTCACGGTGGTGGACAGGTGCGCGCGGCGCTTCTTGGTGGTCGAGTCGTAATCGTTGGTCGTCTCCAGGCGCTGCGATGCCATGAGGATGTCGACGGCCCCGGGCAGTCCGTACTGCGCCACGAGGTAGTCCACGATGGCGGCGGCCGGTTCGTTCTCGCCGTAGTAGCCCGAACTGGCCAGGGCCAGCGCGAGCAGTACGGTATCGGCCTCTGCGTCGGCCTCGGCCGTGTGCCGGCCGAGGCGGTCGATGGTCCGCTGCAGCGGATCGCGCAGGGGCGCATCGGTGGCTGGCAGGTTGAAGTGGAAATCGCAGTGGCTGCGCACGCGCTGCCATGCCTGGGGCAGTGCGGCGGCTTTCGCTTCCTGGGGGAAACGGCGCGAGGCATAGGCCTCGCGCTCCATCTGGGACGGCAGGCGCACGGGGTCGCCCTGCGCGAGCCAGGGCGGCACCGCGCCGGGCCCGCCGTCACCGGCCCGGGCATCGGTGGGCGCTGCGGCCGGCGGGGTGGTCTCGGCCCCAGCCGCCGCTTCGGCGAGCAGGGCCTGGGCGAGGGCGGTCGCGCGCTTGTCGACCTGCGCGGTCGTGCCCCAGCCCGTCAGCAGGCCTTCGGATTTCAGGCGCTCGAACGCCATCGAGGCACCCTGGTCGCTCACGCCGTGCTGGCGCTTGAGCACCGCGGCCGAGAACACGTCTTCCACCTTCACCGCACCCTCGGCCAATTGCGTGCAGAAGGCGGTGAAGACGCGATCGCACTGCGCATCCAGGCTTTCCGCCGGGGCGGGAGCCGGTGCAGAAGCGCTGGCGGTGGCGGAGCGCCCGGCACCATCCGCGGCCGCCTGCCTGGAAGCGGCCTGGGGCGCGGGCGCCTTGGCGGGCGCCGGCGAGGCACCGATGGCGGCGCCCGGTGCCACGCCGACTTCGCTGTAGCCCTTGTTCGTTTTCTCGGTGACCAGCTTGGTCAGCGCCGCCGAGGCCTTCGCGGCGTCGGCGAACGATTTGGTCTGGCTCTGGCCGGCCGTGCCGATGCGGCCCCACCGGATGTTCAGGTCGGAGCCGGAGGGCTCGATCTCCCAGAATTTGCTGGAGTTTCCTTCGATCAGTTCGAAACGGCGCATGGGGTCGGGTGTCCTTTCGCAAACGGGTCTTGGGGGATGGCCGGCGGCCGCGGCCCGGGCCGCGGAGCCGGTCGAAAAAGTCAGGCGCTGCCCGGCGGCAGGCCGGTGCGCTGCGCGGGCGGGGCATGGCCTGCGGCGTCCGCAGGGGGGCCTGCGTCCGCCGCGGCGGATGCGGCTTCCTGCCGCTCCTTGGCCATCTGTTCCACCAGTTGCTGGCGGCCTTGTCGCGCCACGGCGATGAACTTCTCCTGGTTCTTGTGGTGCGGGTACATGCGGTTGGCCAGGTCGATGTTGTGTTGGCGGAACCGGTCCGCCACGCGCTGGGCCTCTTGCGCCGGCAGGCCCATGAGTTCCAGCACCGTGCGGGCGGTCTTCAGGCTGGACTCGAACAGCTCGCGTTCGACGTGCTCCACGCCCAGATCGCGCAGCGCGTTCCAATGGCTCATGTTGCGGGCGCGGGCCACGATTTTCAGCTGCGGAAAGTGAGCGCGCGCCAACGCGGCGATCTTGACGGACTGGCCCGTGTCGTCCACCGCGATGACCAGGATGCGGGCCTGCGCGGCCCCTGCGATGCGCAGGAGCTCCAGCCGCGTGGCGTCGCCGTAGAACACGCGGTAGCCGAAGGTGTGGGCCACCTCCAGCATCTCCACGCTGTGGTCCAGCACGGTCGTCGGCACGGCTTGCAGCAGCATGGTGCGTGCGACGATCTGCCCGTAGCGCCCGAAGCCCGCGATGATGACCGGCGCCTCCTGCGGCTCGGAGATCTCCGCCGCGGCCGGCACATCGGTCTTGAGCCGCGCATAGCGGCGCAGCAGCACGCGGTCCAGCAGCACCAGCAGCAGCGGCGACAGCAGCATCGACAGCGCCACGGCGCCGATCAGCAGCGACGCGGTTTCGGCCGGTAGCGCGCCCGCCGTCGATGCCGCCTGGAACACGACGAACGCGAACTCGCCGCCCTGCGCCAGCAGCAGCGTCATCACGGGCCGCTCCTGGTACGGCGTGCCGGTCGCCCGCGCCAGCGCGTAGATCACCACGCCCTTGATGACCAGAAAGCCGAGCAGCACCAGGGCCATCAACCCGGGCGAGCGCATCAGCACGCCGAAGTCGATGGACATGCCCACGGCCATGAAGAAGAGCCCCAGCAGCAGGCCCTTGAAGGGCTCGATATCGGCCTCCAGCTCGCGCCGGTATTCGCTGTCGGCCAGCAGCACGCCGGCGAGGAAGGCGCCCAGCGCCATCGACAGGCCCACGATGACCATCAGCCAGGCGATGCCCACCACCAGCAGCAGCGAGGCGGCGGTGAAGATCTCCGGCGTCCTGCTCTTGGCGATCCAGCGCAGCACCGGGCGCAGCAGCAGCCGCCCGCCCAGCACGATGCCGCCCACCACGCCCACGATCTTGGCCGCTTCCAGCAGCAGGTCGGGCGTGGCGTGGGGTGCGGCCTCGGCCGCGGCGGCCGCACCCAGCAGCGGCAGCAGCGCCAGGATGGGAATGGCCGCCACGTCCTGGAACAGCAGGATCGAGAACGCCTTCTGCCCGCTATCGGTGCGCATCAGGTTGCGCTCGCCCAGCGACTGCAGCGCGATGGCCGTGGACGACAGCGCCAGTCCCAGCGCGCCCACCAGCCCCACGCGCCACGGCAGGCCGCAGGCCCACGCCGCCAGCCACAGCAGCGCCGCGCACCCCAGCACCTGCGCGCTGCCCAGCCCGAAGATCGGGCGCCGCAGGCTCCACAGCCGGCTGGGCTGCAGCTCCAGGCCGACGAGGAACAGCATCAGCACCACGCCGAACTCAGCGAAATGCAGGATGTCCTGCACGTTGCTCACCAGGCCCAGGCCCCAGGGGCCGATGGCGATGCCCGCGGCTAGGTAGCCGATGATCGCCCCCAGCCCCAGCGCCCGCGCGATGGGCACGGCGAGCACGGCCGCGCCCAGGTAGAGGAAGCCGTAGGTGAGCCAGGTGGGTGCGTGGGCCATGGAGAAAGAATGGGGTGGAGAAAGAAGGGGGTGGAGAAAGAGGCGGTGAAGGGGACCTCGGCAATTTTGCATCGGTAAGATCGGCGGCTCCCGATCCTTTCATCTTCTTTCCTTTCTTTTCCGGCGGACCCATGGACCTGCACACCTGGCTGGCATTTTTGGCGGCGGCTTGCCTCATCGCGATCTCGCCGGGCTCCGGCGCCGTGCTGTCCATGAGCCACGGGCTCACCTACGGCGTGCGAAAGACGGGCGCCACCATCCTGGGGCTGCAACTGGGGCTGCTGCTGATCCTGGTGATCGCCGGGGCGGGCGTGGGCTCGCTGCTGCTGGCCTCGGAGACGGCGTTCAGCGCGGTGAAGATCCTGGGCGCGTGCTACCTCATCTACATCGGCATCGCCCAATGGCGCTCGGGCGATGCGTCGTCCCTGCCGGGTGGGGAGGCCGCGCCGGCCGGCCCGTGGCAAAAGCGCTGCCTCACGGGCTTTCTGACCAACGCCACCAACCCCAAGGGCATCATCTTCATGGTGGCCGTGCTGCCCCAGTTCATGACCGACACGCGCCCGCTGTGGACGCAACTGCTCGCCATGGCGGCCACGATGGTGGCGGTGGACATGGCCGTCATGCACGGCTATGCCGCGGGCGCCAGCGCGCTGCGCCGGCTGCTGCGCAACGCCCGCGCGGTGCGTGCGCAGAACCGCGTGTTCGGCGGCCTGCTGATGGCCGTGGGCACGGGGCTCTTCTTCGTCAAGCGCGGGGCCCAGCACGGCTGAATTCGTTTGCTATTAAAAATATAGCAATATGCCCTAGTGGAATATGCGCTGGAGGGGTTTTTGACTCATGCTCCCCAGCCCGGCCCCGGGCGGCGCTACCATCGCCCCCGCCAATCCAACTTTTGACCCCCAGGAGGCGTGCATGCCAGTGATCGCAGTGGCCAATCCCAAGGGCGGCGTGGGCAAATCCACGCTCGCCACCAACATCGCCGGCTATTTCGCCAGCCAGGGCCACGCCGTGGTGCTGGGCGACGCCGACCCGCAGCAGTCGTCCCAACTGTGGCGCGGGCTGCGGTCCCCGGCCGTTCGGCCCATCGGCGACTGGCCCCTGCAGCCCGACGCCATCGGCCGCCCGCCCAAGGAGGCCACCCACGCGGTGCTGGACACGCCCGCGGGCCTGCACGGCGCGCAGCTCAAGTCGGTGCTCCAGCTGGCCGACAAGGTGATCGTGCCGCTGCAGGCCAGCGTGTTCGACATCTTCGCCATCCGTGGCTTCCTGGACGAGCTGGCCCAAAGCCGCCATGCGGCGAACGTGCAGATCGGCATCGTCGGCATGCGGGTCGATGCCCGCACCATCGCGGCCGACAAGCTGGGCGAGTTCGTCGAAAGCCTGGGCCTGCCGGTGCTGGGCCGGCTGCGCGACACGCAGAACTACATCCACCTGGCCGCGCAGGGCCTGTCGGTCTTCGACGTCTCGGCCAGCCGCGTGGCGCGCGACCTGGAGCAGTGGCAGGGCATCTGCGACTGGCTCGACCAGTAGGCCGGCGCGCGCGGCTGTCGCGTGCCCGACAACGCGCACGGCCCGCCCCGGCCTAAAGTGCGCGCATGAAAACCTTCCAGACGTATTCCGAAGTGGCCGCCTGCGTGGGCAGCGAGGTGGCGGTGACCGACTGGATCACCATCACCCAGGCGCAGATCGACCAGTTCGCCGAGGCCACGGGCGACCACCAGTGGATCCATGTCGATCCCGAGCGTGCGGCCCAGGGCCCGTTCGGCGCGCCGATCGCCCACGGGTTTCTCACGCTGTCGCTGATTCCGCGGTTCTTCGAATCGGCGTTCGCCATCGCCGGCGCGCGGATGGGCGTGAACTACGGGCTCAACCGCGTGCGCTTCACCTCGCCCGTGCCCGTGGGCAGCCGCCTGCGCGCGCGGCTCACGCTGCAGGCCTGCGAGCCCGCCGCGCCGGACGGCATCCAGATGACCTGGCTGGTCACCATCGAGCGCGAAGGGTCCGACAAGCCCGCGTGCGTGGCCGAGTCCCTGGCGCGCAACTACGGCGCCGCGCCCTGACGGCGCCCCATGAAAAAGGCCCGCAGGGCGAACCTGCGGGCCTTTTCTTAGGGGAGGGGCTGGGCCGGTCGCAACCGGCCGGGCCGCCGTGCGGTCAGATCAGTGGTCGCCGCTGACCGTGTTGCGCGACTTCGCGGCCGCCACGGTTTGCGCCTGCACTTCCTTGCGGGTGACGACCGTGGCGTTGCCGGAGACGGCCAGGGGCGCGGGCACGTCGTACCAGTCGCCGGCGCGGGGCAGGGTGCCGTTCTGGCGGGCGGCCACCAGGTCGGCCACGACGGCTTCGCGGGTCAGCGCGCTGGAGGCGGCGACAGGGGCGGGATAGTCGGAGCCGTCGCCTTCCACACCGGCGTGGGCGGCGAAGGCGCTCAGGGCGATGGCGGCAGCGGTGGCGAGAGTGCGGTAGTTGTTCATGATGGTGTCCTTCATTGGTTGGTGTTTCCGGGCAAGGCTGGTCTTGTTGGGGGCCGGTCTTGTCCTGCCTCGGTGGGTCCGCCTTCAGGCTTTCTCATCGATGGGTTGAACTGTACGCAGGGTTAACCCTTTGAAAAACAGCACTCTCGGCAATGAATAATTAACGAAATTGAAATAATCGCGGCCCTTGAAACGCCGTCATTCCTGCAATGGATAGATTGCTGACGATGCGCGTGTTCCAGTCCGTCGTGGACGAAGGCGGCTTCGCCGCGGCCGCGCGCGCGATGGACCTGTCGGCCGCGGCGGTCACCCGGCTGGTTGCCGACCTGGAGAGCCACATCGGCACCCGGCTGCTGCAGCGGACCACGCGCCGGGTCTCGCTCACCGATGCCGGCGAGGCCTACCTGGCCCGCGTGCGCACCATCCTGGCCGACGTGGAGGAGGCCTTCGCCGCGGCCCAGGCCCACACCTCGGAGATCGCCGGCGTGCTGCGGCTGCACGCGCCGCCGGTGCTCGCGGTCCACATCCTCGCGCCGCTGGTGGAGGGCTTTCACCGGGCGCATCCCCGGGTGGTGCTGGACATCCATGTGGACTCCTCGCTGGAGCCGCCCATCGGCGATTTCGACATCACGCTGCTGAGCGACGACGCGGTCTTCGGCGCCAACGTGATCACCCGGCCCATCGTGCGGTCCGACAGCGTGGTGTGAGCCTCGCCCGCCTACCTGCGGGACCACGGCATGCCGCAGGTGCCACAGGACCTGGCCCGGCACCAGTGCCTGCTGCGCCGGCGCAGCGACACCAAACCCGGGGTGATGCGCCTGTTCGATCCCCTGCTGGGCCACCGGGCCATCGACATCGAGGTGCAGCCGGTCTGCGTGACCAACCACATCGAGACCCTGCTGCGTGCTGCGCTGGATGGTGCGGGGCTGACCTCGCTACCGGTCGATCTGGCTGCGCCCTACCTGCGCAGCGGGCAACTGGTGCGGGTGCTGGCGCCCTGGACGGCGGGGCGCTTCACGCTGTACGCGGCCTTTCCGAGCCGCAAGTTCATGCCCGCACGCACGCGGGCCTTCCTGGATTTTCTGAGCGCCCGCACGCGCAAGTCCGTGGAGGAGGCGCTGCAGGCCCCTGGCGTCCTGGACCAAAACGCGGCCCCGCCCGCCCCGCAGGCCTGAGGGCCGGGCCAGGGCCTTGGCGCATCAGAGAAAGCTGTTTTGCCGCCAGGCTTCGTACACTGTGACCGCCACGGCGTTCGACAGGTTCAGGCTGCGCTGCCCCGGCACCATCGGCAGCCGCAGTTGCTGGGCGGGCGGGAACGATTCGCGCAGCTCGGGCGGCAGGCCGCGCGTCTCGGCGCCGAACACCAGCCAGTCGCCGGCGCGGAAGCTGGTCTCGTACACCGTGAGCGTGGCGTGTGTGGTCATGGCGAACATGCGGGTGGCGTCCGGCTCGGCATCGCGCAGGAAGGCGGTCCATCCCGCGTGGCGCTGCACCTCGGTGTACTCGTGGTAGTCGAGGCCCGCGCGCTTCATCAGGCGGTCTTCCATGGAGAAACCCAAGGGTTCGATCAGGTGCAGCCGGCACGCGGTGTTGGCGGCCAGCCGGATCACGTTGCCCGTGTTGGGCGGGATCTCGGGTTCGACAAGAACGATATGAAACATGGCGTCTATTGTCGGCATCTGCGCCGCACCCGGCGCGAAAGCTCGTAAACAAACGTATCCAGGCCCGGTGATCGGCCCGGGTCAGGGACTATCGGTGCGGGCGACCACCACCGCGGTGATGTGCGCGGCGCCGGCCTCGCGCAGCACCCGCGCCGCCGCGTGCAGCGTGGCGCCCGTCGTCATCACGTCGTCCACCAGAACCACCCGGCGGCCCGCGATGCGCGCGGCGCGCCCGGGCTCCAGCGCGAACGCGCCGCGCAGGTTGCGCAGCCGGTCCTTGCGCGGCAAGCCGCTCTGCGCCTCGGTGGCGCGGGTGCGCAGCAGGCTGGCGGCATCCGCCTTCGCCGGCGACAAGGCACGCGCCAGCAGCGCGGCCTGGTTGAAGCCGCGCTCTTTCATCCGCTCGCGCGACAGGGGAATGGGCAGCAGGCAGCCGGCCGCTTCCACTGCCGGTTCCACCCAGGGCGTGCTGCGAAGCAGGGTGGCCAGCGACGGCGCCCAGCCGGGGTCGGCCCGGAACTTGAAGTCGGCCAGCGCCTGCGCCCAGGGGTAGCCGTAGTCCACCGCTGCAAGGCAGGCGTCCAGCGGCGGCGGGTCGGTGAGGCAGTGCCCGCAACGCGCCACGCCCGCCGGCACGGGCAGGGCGCAGGTCGCGCAGCGCGGCTGCGGCTGTGCGAAGCGGGTGGCGCAGGCATCGCAGACGCGCCGCGCGGGCCAGGCATGGCAGACGGCGCATTGGCTGGGCACGGCACCCAGGGCCGCGCCCAGCCAGTGCGATATCCCTGCAAGGTGCCTGTGGAGCATCGACTCAATATACTCGCCGCGACCCCCGTCCCCCACGATGCCAGAGCACCTTCCCCCCACCATCGACCCGCCCGCCGCGGCCCGCTGGCATGCCGCCGCCCCCGCCATCTCCCCCTGGCTGCACGAGGAGGTCGCCCGGCGCATGGACGACCGGCTCCAGTGGATCCGCCAGGCCCCGGCCGCCTGGTGCGACTGGGACCCGGTGCGCGGTGGCCTGCAGGCCCATGCCCTGGTGCGCCAGCGTTACCCCCAGGCCACCTGCCAGGTGGCGGAAACCGCGGCGCGCCGCCAGCCGGTGGCCGAGCAGGCACTGGGCGCGGCATGGTGGAGCCCTTCGCGCTGGGGCGGGCGTGCTCCGAAGTTCGGCCTGCCGGCGGACGGCAGCGTCAACATGGTGTGGTCCAACATGGCGCTGCACACGGCCGCCGACCCGCAGCGGCTGATCGGCCAGTGGCACCGGGCGCTCGCCGTGGACGGCTACCTCATGTTCTCCTGCCTGGGCCCCGACACCGTGCGCGAACTCCATGCCGTCTATGCCGAACTGGGCTGGCCGCCCGCCGGCCATGCCATGACGGACATGCACGACTGGGGCGACATGCTGGTGCAGGCCGGGTTCGCCGAACCCGTGATGGACATGGAGCGCATTCGGCTGACCTTCGCCACCCCGGCCCGGCTGCTGAAGGAGTTGCGCGAACTGGGTTGCAACCTGCACCCGGCGCGCTTCCCCGCGCTGCGCGGGCGGCGCTGGCGCGAGCGCCTGGAACAGGCGCTGGCCGACCGCCTGTCCGACCCCAACGAGGGCGGCCAGCTGGCGCTGACCTTCGAGATCGTCTATGGCCACGCCTTCAAGCCGGCGCCACGGTTGCGGGTGAGCGAGAGCAGCGCCGTGTCGCTGCAGGACATGCGCGCCATGCTGCAGGGGGCGAGGAAACCGGGCGCCTGAGGGTGTTTTCCCGGGGGCAGGGCCCCCATGATCCGTCGCAACAGCAGGCTACAATTCTTGGCGGTGCTGTTCCGGAACTTCTGCTGCGCGGTGCGATCCCTGCGGCCCCGCCGGGAGGCCGCCTGTCGGCGGCAGGCTCTGCGGTCGGCGCGAAACCTTCCAACCTTCTCATGGTTTGTACGGGGCTGTGCAGCGGATGTCGCCGCGGGCCTTGCAATCGGGCCACGGGAACGGCATGCTGCACGGTGCAGGGCACGCGCCAACCCGCGCGGGCCTTGAAGGTCAGGAGACAAAAAGCGAAGCACCGACGGTGCTCCGCATCGATGAAACCGGGTTCATGTGGAACCCAGCCGCGCTGAAGGGCTCGGGCATTGCGCCCCAAGGCCCGGGCACGGTCTGGATGTTGGAATTCGCATGGCTTTGTGCGCCGCCCCGACCCCACGCGGGGGCGCCCAGGGATTGGTTAATTGAGGCTTAGAAGTGAGAACTATGAAGAGCATTTCCAACAAGCTGGCTTCTTTGCTGCTGATGGCGGGTGCATGGGTGGGCACCGCAGCCCACGCCGTGCAGGATCTTCCCGGTGGCCCGGCCGTCAACCAATTGAACCTGGCGCCTCCGGTCACCCGCATCGCCGAGGAGCAGCAGTTCCTGCACTGGATGATGCTCATCATCTGCACGGTGATCTTCATCGCCGTGTTCGCGGTGATGTTCTATTCGATCTGGAAGCACCGCAAGTCGCGCGGCGTCAAGCCGGCCAATTTCCATGAGTCCGTGACCGTCGAGGTCATCTGGACCATCGTGCCCTTCATCATCGTGATCCTCATGGCGCTGCCCGCCACCAAGGTGCTCGTGGCGCAAAAGGACACCACCAACGCCGACCTGACCATCAAGGTCACCGGCTACCAGTGGAAGTGGGGCTACGACTACATCACCGGCGAAGGCCAGGGCCTGGCGTACATCTCCACGCTCGACAGCAGCCACCGCCGCATGTCCGACAGCGGCAACGTGAGCAACGCGCCGGCCGACTACCTGCTCAAGGTGGACAACCCCCTGGTGGTGCCTGTGGGCAAGAAGGTGCGCGTGATCACCACCGCCAACGACGTGATCCACTCGTTCATGGTGCCGGCCTTCGGCATCAAGCAGGATGCGATCCCCGGCTTCGTGCGCGACACCTGGTTCCGCGCCGACAAGGTGGGCGACTACTACGGCCAGTGCGCCGAGCTGTGCGGCAAGGAGCACGCCTACATGCCCATCCACGTGAAGGTCGTGTCTGCCGCCGACTACACCCAGTGGGTGGCGGGCGAGAAGAAAAAGGCGGCTGCCAAGGCGGACGATCCGAACAAGGTCTGGACGCTGCAGGACATCCTGCCGCGCGGCGAGAAGGTCTATGCCGCCAACTGCGCTGCCTGCCACCAGGCCAACGGCAAGGGCGCAGGCCCCATCAAGCCGCTGGACGGCTCCGCCATCGTCAAGAGCGACGACCACACCCAGCAGATCCACATCGTGCTCAAGGGTGCCGCCAACGGCGCGATGCCCTCCTGGGCGCAGTTGAGCGACACCGATCTGGCGGCCGTGGTGAGCTACACCAAGAACGCCTGGTCCAACAAGACGGGGCAGATCGTGCAGCCGTCCGAGATCCTGGCCCAGCGTGGCAAATAGCCACCCACGCCCCAACGCACTGAGGAATCCAAGATGAGCGCAGTTCTCGACAACCACGGTCACGCGGGCGGCCACGCACACGACAGCCACGGCGATCACCACCACCACGGCCCGACGGGCTGGCGGCGCTGGGTGTTCGCGACCAACCACAAGGACATCGGCACGCTGTACCTGCTGTTCTCGTTCACCATGCTGATGGTGGGCGGCATCCTGGCGCTGCTGATCCGCGCCGAGCTGTTCAAGCCCGGCCTGCAGCTGGTGAACCCCGAGCTGTTCAACCAGCTCACCACCATGCACGGCCTGATCATGGTGTTCGGCGCCATCATGCCGGCGTTCGTGGGCTTCGCGAACTGGATGATCCCGCTGCAGATCGGCGCATCCGACATGGCCTTCGCGCGCATGAACAACTTCAGCTTCTGGCTGATGATCCCGGCGGCCATCATGCTGGTGACCTCGTTCCTCATGCCTGGCGGCGCGCCGGCGGCGGGCTGGACGCTGTATGCGCCGCTCACGCTGCAGATGGGCCCGTCGATGGATGCCGGCATCTTCGCGATGCACATCCTGGGGGCCTCGTCCATCATGGGATCGATCAACATCATCGTGACCATCCTGAACATGCGCGCCCCCGGCATGACGCTGATGAAGATGCCCATGTTCGCGTGGACCTGGCTCATCACCGCCTACCTGCTGATCGCCGTGATGCCCGTGCTGGCCGGCGCCATCACCATGACGCTGACCGACCGCCACTTCGGCACCAGCTTCTTCAACCCCGCCGGCGGCGGCGACCCAGTGATGTACCAGCACATCTTCTGGTTCTTCGGCCACCCCGAGGTGTACATCATGATCCTGCCGGCCTTCGGCATCATCAGCCAGATCGTGCCGGCGTTCTCGCGCAAGCGGCTGTTCGGCTATGCCTCCATGGTGTATGCCACCTCGTCCATCGCCATCCTGTCGTTCATCGTGTGGGCCCACCACATGTTCACGACCGGCATGCCCGTGACCGGCCAGCTGTTCTTCATGTACGCCACCATGCTGATCTCGGTGCCCACGGCCGTGAAGATCTTCAACTGGATCGCCACCATGTGGCGCGGCTCCATGACGTTCGAGACCCCGATGCTGTTCGCCGTGGGCTTCATCTTCGTGTTCACCATGGGCGGCTTCACCGGGCTGATCCTGTCGATGGCCCCCATCGACATCCAGCTGCAGGATACCTACTACGTGGTGGCCCACTTCCACTACGTGCTGGTGGCCGGCTCGCTGTTCTCCATGTTCGCCGCGTACTACTACTGGGCGCCGAAGTGGACCGGCGTGATGTACAGCGAAACCCGGGGCCGCATCCACTTCTGGGGCTCGCTCATCACGTTCAACGTGACGTTCTTCCCCATGCACTTCCTGGGCCTGGCCGGCATGCCGCGCCGCTATGCCGACTACCCCATGCAGTTCGCCGACTTCAACATGCTGGCCTCCATCGGCGCGTTCGGCTTCGGCCTGATGCAGGTGTACTTCTTCCTGTTCATCGTGGTGCCCGCGATGCGCGGCAAGGGCGAAGTGGCGCCGCAGCGCCCGTGGGAAGGGGCCGAGGGACTCGAATGGGAAGTGCCTTCGCCGGCGCCTTTCCACACGTACGAGACGCCTCCGAAGCTGGACGCCTCGGCCACCCGCGTGATCGGCTGAGGAGGGCCTGACAATGACCCCCGAGCAAAAGAAGTCCAACCGGCGCATGGCGCTGATCCTGGCCTCGGTGGCCGTGGCCTTCTTCGTCGGCTTCATGGTCAAGATGGCCTGGCTGGCCCGCTGAAAGCCTGGACGCGCCATGGGCATGTTCCGCACTGAAAACGCCAAGATGGTGGGCAAGCTGGCCGTGATCTCGGTCGGCATGTTCGCCTTCGGCTACGTGCTCATTCCCATCTACAAGCACATCTGCGAGATGACCGGCATCAACATCCTGTCGCTGTCCGAGCGGCAGGTGCCGGGCAACGGGGTGGCGGGCCGCGATGTGAAGGTGCCCGCGAACACGCAGGTGGACAAGAGCCGCACCATCACCGTGGAGTTCGATGCGAACGCGCGCGGCCCGTGGGACTTCAAGCCCGCGCAGCGATCGCTGCAGGTGCACCCGGGCGAGCTGGCCACAGTGATGTACGAGTTCCAGAACGTGCAGAACCGCCGCATGGCCGCGCAGGCCATCCCGAGCTATGCGCCGCGGCAGGCGGCCGCGCACTTCAACAAGCTCGAGTGCTTCTGCTTCAACCAGTACGTGCTGGAGCCGGGCGAAAAAAAGCAATGGCCCGTGGCGTTCGTGATCGACCCGCGCCTGTCCAAGGACGTGACCACCATCACCCTGTCCTATACCTTCTTCGAGGTGGGCGGCAAGACGCCGCCCGCGCCCACCGAGCCCATGGCCGCGTTGCCGGCCGGCGTGGTGCCGCAGGGGGCCGGATCGTGAGCCCGCGCACCCCCGGCGAATCGCCGGTGCGCCGCAAGGGCTCGCTGCTGCGCACCGTGCGGGCGGTGGCGTGGTCGTTCATCGGCCTGCGCAAGGGCTCGGAATACCAGCAGGACGTGGAGCGGCTGAACCCCATCCACATCATCGCCGTCGGCCTGGCCGCGGCGCTGCTGCTGGTGGTCGGGCTGATCGCGCTGGTCAACTGGGTCGTCTGATGGACGGCCGCAGCCCGACGGATAACAACGATTTGAGATTCAGGAGCTGACATGAGTGCATCTACCCCCGGCACGACCCCGTACTACTATGTGCCCGCCGAATCGCGCCATCCGGTGATGGCGGCGGCCGGCCTGTTCTTCGTGATCCTGGGCGCGGGCCAGTGGGTCAACGGCCATGACTGGGGCAAGTATTCGCTCGCCCTGGGCATGGTGTGGTGGCTGTTCGTGCTGTACCAGTGGTTCCGCGATGCCGTGCGCGAGAGCGAGGGCGGCCTGTACGGGCACAAGATCGATCTGTCCTACCGCTGGAGCATGAGCTGGTTCATCTTCTCGGAGGTGATGTTCTTCGGCGCCTTCTTCACCGCTCTGTGGTGGGCGCGCTCCCATTCGGTGCCGGCCCTGGGCAGCCTGGACAACGCGCTGCTGTGGCCCGACTTCAAGGCCGTGTGGCCCAGCATGGCGGCGGGCATGACCGCATCGCCCGCCGGCATCGTGGAGCCCTTCCAGACGGTCGGCCCGTTCTGGCTGCCCACGATCAACACGGCGCTGCTGCTGACCTCCGGCGTCACGCTGACCATCGCGCACCATGCGCTGCGCGAAAACCACCGCGGCAAGACCATCGCCTTCATGTGGGCCACCGTGCTGCTGGGCATCGTCTTCCTGTGCGTGCAGGGCTACGAGTACTACCACCTGTACACCGACCTGAACCTCAAGCTCAGCTCCGGCGTCTTCGGCTCCACCTTCTTCATGCTGACGGGCTTCCACGGCTTTCACGTGTTCGTGGGCATGCTGATGCTGCTGTTCATCACGCTGCGCCTGCAAAAGGGCCACTTCACGCCGGAAAAGCACTTCGGCTTCGAGGGCGCCGCCTGGTACTGGCACTTCGTGGACGTGGTGTGGCTGGGCCTGTACGTGCTGGTCTATTGGCTGTAATCCAGGCCCCTCGGCGGCCCGACGAAAAAAGCGCCGCAGGGCGCTTTTTTTGCGGCGGTGCTCCGGTGCCCGCCGCGGCCCGTGGGCCATGCCGGGCCAGACCGGGTGGCGCTCAGCGCGTGGCCGGCAGTCCGGTGGGCTGGATGTAGCCCAGCTTCCAGGCGGCCAGCAGGCACAGGAAGAGCAGAATCGACAGCCCCACGCGGACGGCGAGCGCGCGGGCCATGTGGCCGCTGCGGGCTTTGTCGTTGCGGCCGTTGCGCATCATGAAGAACAGCGCGGAACCGAGGCTCGCCAGAATGGCCAGGAAGGCCAGCACCACCACGTATTTCATGGAGCGCATTATCCCGTGACATCTGCAAGACGCCGACCCGGCCTGCAATTTTGGCTGGTCAGCCTGGCCGCCGTGCTGGCCATGGCCGCGACTGCGTCGCTCGGGCGCTGGCAGCTGTCCCGCGCGGCGCAGAAGGAAGCCTTGCAAGCCGCCATCGACGCGCGTTCGGCCCGGCCGCCATTGGAGGGCGCCACGCTCGCGGCCCTGCCTGTGGCCACGGGGCCGGACGACCCGCTGGTGCACCACCGCATCGTGCTGCGCGGCCGCTGGCTGCCCGCCCACACCGTTTTTTTGGACAACCGCCAGATGCAGGGCCGGCCGGGGTTCTTCGTGCTCACGCCGCTGCAATTGCAGGGCAGCGCCACCAGCGTGCTGGTGCAGCGCGGCTGGGTGCCGCGCAATTTCCAGGACCGCACCCAGTTGCCCCAGATCCCCACGCCGGCGGGCGATACCGAGGTGGAAGGCCGCATCGCGGCGCCGCCATCGCGGCTGTACGAAGTCGGCGCCACCGGCAGCGCCGAGGGGTCTTCCCGCATCCGGCAAAATCTCGATCTGGCAGCCTATCGCGGCGAGACCGGCCTGGCCCTGGCGCCACTCACCGTGCTGCAGACGGGGGCCGCGAGCGACGGGTTGCTGCGCGACTGGCCCGTCATCGACGCCGGGGTCGAAAAACACTACGGCTACGCCGTCCAATGGTTCGGGCTTTGCGGCCTGGTGGCAATCCTCTATGTCTGGTTCCAAATCGTCCGACGCTTCCTTCGCCCACGCCGCCAGCCTGCCGCCTGACGCGCCCCAGGGCGCCCACCCGCTGGGCCTCACGGTGCACAGCCTGCCGCCCGCGGGCGGGGCCATGGCGGCCGTGCAGCAGTCGCGCCAGGGGCGCTGGAAGATGCTGGGCATCCTGCTGGTGTGCGCCGCGCCGGTGGTGGCCTCGTACTTCACCTACTACGTGCTGCGGCCCGAAGGGCGGCGCAATTTCGGCGAACTCATCGCCCCCCAGCGCGCGATGCCGGCGGGCATGGCGACCACCGCCCTCGACGGCGCTCCCGGTCGGCTCGACCAGCTGCAGGGCCAGTGGCTGCTCGTGAGCGTGGCGCCCGGCGCCTGCGGCACCGCCTGCCAGAACCATCTGTATCTGCAGCGCCAGCTGCGCGAAAGCCTGGGCAAAGACAAGGACCGCATCGACTGGGTCTGGCTGGTGACCGATGGCGCCGCGCCGCCGCCCGAGATCCAGCCGGGCCTGCAAAAGGCACAGGTGCTGCGGGTGGACGCGCAGGCGCTGTCCGCGTGGCTCGCGCCCGCCACCGGCCACGCGATCGAAGACCATCTCTACGTCGTCGACCCCATGGGCCACTGGATGATGCGTTTTCCGGCGGGCCTGGACGCCGCCGGGGCCGCCAAGGCCAAGCGGGACCTGGAGCGGCTGATGCGCGCCTCGGCCTCGTGGGACCAGCCCGGCCGCACCGGAGCGCCATGATGCAGGACGCCCAGCCGCTGTACGACCTGGCCCCGCTCGCCCGCATGGTGCTGCTGGGTGCGGTGATCGCGCTCGGGCCGCTGGCCTGGGTGTGGCTGCGCAACCGCGGCACCTCGCGCGTGCGGCGCCTGCAGGCGCTCACCGTGCTGACCCTGTTCCTCACCTTCGATCTGGTGCTGTTCGGCGCCTTCACCCGGCTCACCGATTCGGGCCTGGGCTGCCCCGACTGGCCGGGCTGCTACGGCAACGCCAGCCCGCTGGGCGCGCATGCCGAAATCTCCGCCGCTCAGCAGGCCATGCCCACCGGCCCGGTCACGCACGGCAAGGCCTGGGTGGAGATGATCCACCGCTACCTCGCCAGCGGCGTGGGCATGCTCATCATCGTGCTCACCGTCGGCGCGTGGTGGCAGCGGTCGCGCGCGGCCAGGCACCAGGGCCCGCCGCCCGCCCTGAGCCCCTGGTGGCCCACGGCGACGCTGGTGTGGGTCTGCCTGCAGGGCGCATTCGGCGCGCTCACGGTGACCATGAAGCTCTTTCCCGCCATCGTGACGCTGCATTTGATCGGCGGGCTGGTGCTGCTGGCGCTGCTGTGCGTGCAGGCCGTGCGCGAGACGCACGCCGCGCGCTGCGTCCTGCCCGTGGCATTGGGCCGGGGCCTGCGAGGCCTGCTGGTGGCGACCACCGTGCTGCTGGCGGTGCAGATCGTGCTCGGCGGCTGGGTGAGCACCAACTATGCGGTGCTGGCCTGCACCACGTTCCCCACGTGCCAGGGCAGCTGGTGGCCCGACATGGCCTTCGGCCAAGGCTTCGAGATCTGGCGGCCGCTGGGCCTGCTGCAGGACGGCAGCCACATCACCTTCGCGGGCCTCACGGCCATCCACTACGCGCACCGGCTGGCGGCCTACGCCGTGCTGCTGGCCCTCGGGCTGCTGGCCTGGCGCCTGCACCGTGCCGCGCTGCTGCCGGCCCAGGCGCGCTGGATCGCGGGCCTGGCGCTGATGCAGTTCGCCACCGGCCTGTCCAACGTGGTGCTGGACTGGCCCCTCGTGGCTGCCGTGCTGCACACCGGCGGCGCCGCGGCCCTGGTCGTGGTCCTCACCTGGGCCCTGGCCGCCAGCCGCGCCGTGGGCGCGGCCCGTCCCCTGGCCGCCGCTGCCGGCGCACCGACAACCGCGCCCACGGGCGCAACGAGAATCTCCGCATGAGCGCTGCTCCCGCCACCTCCCCTCCGATCACCAGCATGCCGTCGCGCGCGGCGCAGTTCTATGCGCTGACCAAGCCGCGCGTGGTCCAGCTGATCGTTTTCTGCGCCTTCATCGGCATGGTGCTGGCCGTGCCCGGCATGCCCAGCGGCGCGCAGTGGGCGCACATGGCCGTGGCCTGTGCGGGCATCTGGCTCGTGGCAGGCGCCGCCGCGGCATTCAACTGCATCGTGGAGCAGGGCATCGACGCGAAGATGAAGCGCACCGCCTGGCGGCCCACCGCCAAGGGCGAGCTGTCCAACACGCAGACGCTGCTGTTCTCGGCGGCGCTGTGCGCGGCGGGTTCATTGGTGCTCTACCGGTGGGTCAACCCGCTCACCATGTGGCTCACCTTCGCCACCTTCGTCGGCTACGCGGTGGTGTACACGGTGATCCTCAAGCCGCTCACGCCGCAGAACATCGTGATCGGCGGCGCCTCGGGCGCCATGCCGCCGGTGCTGGGCTGGTCGGCCATGACGGGCGACGTGGCGCCCGAGGCGCTCATCCTGTTCCTCATCATCTTCCTGTGGACGCCTCCGCATTTCTGGGCCCTGGCGCTGTACCGCGTGGAGGACTACCGCAAGTCGGGCCTGCCCATGCTGCCCGTCACGCACGGCAACGAGTTCACGCGGCTGCAGGTGTTCCTGTACACGCTGATCCTCTTCGCGGGCTGCCTCATGCCCTTCGTGTACGGCATGAGTTCCTGGATCTACCTGGCCGCCGCCGTGGTGCTCAGCCTGGGCTTTTGCGCCTATGGCTTTCGGCTGTGGCGCCGCTACTCGGATGCGCTCGCCCGCGAGACCTTCCGCTTTTCCCTCATCCACCTGAGCCTGCTGTTCGCCGCGCTGCTGGTGGACCACTACGTGCTGTGATCGCCATGAACAAACGCATTGCTCTTAGAAGAATAGCTGCCAGCGCTTGGCTGGTCAGCGCTGGCGGCCTGTTGGCGGCTTGCTCCAAGAAGGGCCCGGAATTCAAGGGCGTGGACATCACCGGCGCCGACTACGCCAAGGACCTGCCCCTGCCCGACCACAACGGCCAGCCGCGCCACCTCAAGGACTTCGCGGGCAAGGTCGTGGTGGTGTTCTTCGGCTACACCCAGTGCCCCGACGTGTGTCCCACGTCCATGGTGGAACTGGCGGAGGTCAAGCGCTCGCTGGGCGCGGACGGCGACCGGCTCCAGGGCATCTTCGTCACCGTGGACCCCGAGCGCGACACGCCCGAGGTGCTCAAGGCCTACATGGCCAACTTCGACCCCACCTTCCTCGCGCTGCGTGGCAGCCCCGAGCAACTGGCCGCCGTGGCCAAGGACTTCAAGATCTATTACAAGAAGGTCGACGGCAAGACGCCCACGAGCTACACCATGGACCACTCGGCCGGCAGCTACGTGTACGACCCCGCCGGCCGCCTGCGCGTGTACAACCGCTACGGCAGCGGTGCGCAGGCGCTGGCCGCCGATGTGCGGGCCCTGCTGAACGAGGGCTGAGGCGGCGGGGCGGCCGCGTCGGCGTGCTCCACCACCGCCGCCCCCGGGCGCCAGGCAGCACCGGCCACCGGGCCCGACACCGGCTCGGCCATGCCGCGCGCCAGGGCCGCGAGGCGGGGCCGCACGATGGCGCAGTGCCAGCGGTCATGCCGGACCAGCCCACCCGTCACGGCGATGTGCGCGAGCCCCCGGGCCACCGTCTCGCGCGTGGTGGCCAGCAGCGCGGCCAGCATCGCCTGCGTAGGCAGCCGCACCAGGGTGCTGCGCTGCAGATCGGCCAGCAACAGCAGGGCGCCCGCCAGTCGCGCCGTGGCCCCGCGCATGCGCAGCAGCCCCGACCAGTCCGCAAGCTGCGCCTGCGCCCGCGCGTTCTCGCGCGATAGCGCGTCCAGCCAACCCGAAGCTGCAGCGCCGTGGTGGGGCGAGCGCAGGGCTTCTGCCGACACTTCGCACAGCCGGCCTTCGCCCAGGGCCGTGCCCGACAGCTCCGCGGGCGCCGCGAACAGCGCCGTCGTGCCCAGGGCATGGCCGCAGCCCGCCAGGCCCACGGGCCGGTCGATGCCCTCGGCGCCCCGGCGGTGCAGCAGCACCGTACCGACCTTGAGGATCTGCAGCACCGGCGAGGACTGGCCTTGGCGCGCCAGCGTTTCGCCCTTGCGAAAGCGCCGCTCCACCACGCGGCCCGCCATCTGCACCTCGCGCGCTGCCCGGCCGAGCAGGCAGTGCGAGCGGCCGGCGCAGGTGTGGCATGGAGGCAGGGGCGCGCCTTCTTCGGTCGGCGTGGTGCCGTGGGGCCGGGTGCGCAGACTCAGCACGAAAACGGCCTCCAGGGCATGATTTTTCCCGGCATATCGCTATAAAAATAATAGCAATTGCTTGCGATGGTGACGGACGGAGCGGACCGGGTGCTCAGGCGTAGGCCAGTTCGCCGTGGCGGCTTTCGATGCGCTGGCCGGCCGACAGCGACATCAGCAAAAGCGCGATGGTCTCGTGCAGGATGACCGTCTGCTGGTTGCCCGTTTCCACCATGTGCCGGCGCAGCGCGTCACGCACCGCCGGCTGGCCCGTCACATCGATCACGATGTCCGCGGCGCTGCCGTGCGCCGCCAGCAATCCCATGAAATCGGACGTTACGGGCACGCCGTGGCTGCGCGCCAGCTCGATGCTGGGCAGGGAGAGGTCCAGGTCCGCCACCCCGAGCACGGAGACGAACGGCGCTGCCAGCAATTGCTGCAACAGCGGGGTGCCGGTGTGGCCGGCACCGATGACGAGGATGCGAAAGGGCTGCATGGCATGCCTTGGAAATCACGAAGGCGCCAGTCTGCCGGCCACGGGCCCCGCGGGGCATGATCTGCATCAACATCGGTGTAGGCGCAGCGCGCCCCACCGGCGCAGGGCGTCAGTCGGCCCGGATGCCCTGCGTGCGGATCACGCGGGCCATGAGCGCGGTGTCCGCCTGGATGCGGTTCGCCAGCCCTTGCGGCGAGGTCCCGGCCACCTGCCAGCCTTGCTGGAACAGCTTGGCCCGCACGTCGGGGCTGCGGGCGATGTCGGCGATCAGCGCCGACAGCCGCGCCTGCACCACAGCGGGCATGGTGGCCGGTGCGGCGAATGCGTTCCAGATCTCCAGGTTCAGGTCCGGCACGCCGGCCTCCGCCAGGCTGGGCACGCCGGGCACGAGCGTGCTGCGACCGGCCGAGGTGACGCCGATGAGGCGCAGCTTGCCCGTGCGTTCCTGAGACAGGGCGAGCGCAGGCGGCAGCAGCGCCATCTGCAGCTGCCCGCCCAGCATGCCCGTGGCCACCTGCGGGTAGCCGGGGTAGGGCACGTGCACCGGCGCGATGCCGGCGCGGGCCTTGAGCAGTTCCGTGCCCAGGTGGCCTACCGTTCCCACGCCCGGCGTGCCGTAGCTCCAGCGGCTGCCGGCCTGCCGCGCCGCTGCGAGAAACGCGCGCGCATCGGCATGGGCCGGCACATCCGGCTGCGAGGCCGGGGCGGTCAGCACCAGCGGCGAAGTGCCCACCAGGCTCAGCGGCGCGAGGTCCTTCTGCGGGTCGTAAGGCACGGCCGGGTTGAGCAGCTTGGCGATCGTCAGGTTGCCGTTGATGAACAGGCCGATGGTGTGGCCGTCGGTCGCCTTGGCCACCGCATCGGCGCCGATGTTGCCGCCCGCGCCCACCTTGTTTTCCACGATCACCGGATGGCCCAACGCCTGCGCCAGCGGCTCGGAGAACGTGCGCGCCGTCAGGTCCGGCGACGATCCCGGCGGAAAACCCACGATGATGCGCAGCGGCTTGCTCGGCCACCCCGGCGTCGCCAGTGCGCCGGGCGCCGACTGGGCCGTGGCCGTGCCCAGAGCGCCGACGAGCGAAAGGGCCACCATCAGCGTGCGGCGTCGAACGACAGGAAAAGTCATGGAGTCGTGTCCTTGGAGATCGGGGGCGCCGGCAGCTGACGTCCCCATGAAAAAAGCGCGCAATCCACAGGGATTGCGCGCTCGGGATTATCGCCACGCCGGCCGCCTGTGAAGGCAGGCGGCCAGCCGGTCAGGCGTACTCGACCAGGGCCTTCTTCATCTTCTTCATCGCGGCCACTTCGATCTGGCGGATGCGTTCGGCGCTCACGCCGTACACGGCGGCCAGTTCGTGCAGCGTCATGCCGCCGGAGCCGTCGTCGTTCACCTTGAGCCAACGCTCTTCCACGATGCGGCGGCTGCGATCGTCCAGGCCCGAGAGTGCGGCGGCGATGCCGTCGGTGGCCAGGGTATCGCGCTGGCGCGATTCGATCATGGCGGTGGGCTCGTGGGCACCATCGGCCAGGTAGGCGATGGGGCCGTAGGCCTGTTCGCCGTCATCGGAGGGCGAGGGGTCCAGCATCACATCGCCGCCCGACAGGCGGGTTTCCATCTCGATGACCTCTTCGCGCTTGACGTTCAGGTGCTGCGCCACTGCATCGATTTCGCGCTCGGAAAGCGTGTCGCGGTGGGTGGCTGCGTCGGCAGCGGCCGCATCGGCCTTGAAGCCCTGCTTCATCGAGCGCAGGTTGAAGAACAGCTTGCGCTGCGACTTGGTCGTGGCCACCTTGACCATGCGCCAGTTCTTCAGGATGTATTCGTGAATCTCGGCCTTGATCCAGTGCATGGCGTAGCTCACCAGGCGCACGTTCTGATCGGGGTCGAAACGCTTGACGGCCTTCATCAGGCCCACGTTGCCTTCCTGGATCAGGTCGCCGTGCGGCAGGCCGTAGCCGAGGTATTGGCGGGCGATCGAGACCACCAGGCGCAGGTGCGACATCACCATGCGGCCGGCGGCATCCACGTCGTTGTTGTCCTTGAGCTGGCGCGCGTACGTGCGCTCTTCTTCCGCCGTGAGCAGCGGAAGGCGATTCACCGCCGAGATGTAGGCGTCCAGATTGCCCAAGGGGGGGATGAGCGCCCAAGGATTGGCGGGAGCCAGAGCGGTGGCTGCGGTTCCAGATTGAAGCGTCATTCCAGAGATCCTTTCTTCCATGACATTCATGTTAGCACTCCATATGAGGGAGTGCTAAGGGACTAGTTCCCGCACCGGCGTAGGACGTGGGAGATGTGTCATTGTCGGAAAAAAGGGCGTCAGCGCAGCAATTCAAAGGGTGTGATGCTATTGAATTGGTAGCGAAAAAATCCAAAAACTTCGTTTTGTGAACAATCAATTCACCGGATGGCACCAATCCGTCCCGGTCGCCCAGCCCCCGGCACACGTGGCAAGGGGCTTCGGACTCCATTTGCCGGTCGGTCAAGTCAGCAAAGCTTGCGCGAATTCCTTGGCGTTGAAGGTTTCCAGGTCTTCCAGCTTCTCGCCCACGCCGATGAAGTACACAGGAATGGGGCGTTCCTGCGCGATGGCAGCCAGCACGCCGCCCTTGGCCGTGCCGTCGAGCTTGGTCACGATGAGGCCGGTCAGCTGCAGCGCATCGTCGAAGGATCGCACCTGGGCCAGTGCGTTCTGCCCCGTGTTGCCGTCGATCACCAGCAGCACCTCGTGCGGCGCCGTCGCATCCGCCTTGGTGACCACGCGCTTGATCTTCTGCAGCTCCTGCATCAGGTGCAGCTGCGTCGGCAGACGCCCGGCGGTATCGACCAGCACCACGTCCTTACCGCGCGCCTTGCCGGCGGTGACGGCATCGAAGCTCACCGCCGCAGGATCGCCGCCGTCCTGGCTCACGATCTCGACCGTGTTGCGGTCGGCCCAGACGCCGAGCTGCTCGCGCGCCGCCGCCCGGAAGGTGTCGGCCGCGGCCAGCAGAACCGCTGCACCCTCGTTGGCCAGGTGCTTGGTCAGCTTGCCGATGGAGGTCGTCTTGCCCGCGCCGTTGACCCCCGCCACCATGATCACGGTGGGCGTGTAGCGGCCGATGACCAGCGATTTTTCCAGCGGCCGCAGCAGGTCGGCCAGGGCCTCGGCCAGCAGGGCCTTCACGGAGGCCGGATCGGTGGTCTTGGTGTCCTTGACGCGGCGCTTGAGGTCGTCGAGCAGGTGCTGCGTGGCCTTCACGCCGGTGTCGGCCATCAGCAGGGCCTCTTCCAGCTCTTCGTACAGCGCGTCGTTGATCTGGGTGCCGGTGAAGACCGTGGCGATGCTGCTGCCGGTCTTGCGCAGGCCGTTCTTCAGGCGGTCCATCCAGCCCTTGCGCTCGGCGGGCGCGGGCTGCAAGGGCGGTGCGGCCGGGATGGGCATCGCCGGTGGTGGGAGCGGCACGGCGGGCACCGCCACCGGGGCGGGCACCGGGGGCACGACAGGCGTGGAAACAGGCGCGGGAGCCCGGGGCACTGGGGGTACCGCAGGGGCCGGCACAGGTGCCACCACAGGGGCTGCCACGGGGGGCGTGATGGGTGCGGGAGAGGGGGGCGGAACCGCAGCCGGTGCGGGTGCCGTGGGTGCCACGGGTGCCGCAGACGCGATTGGTGCGGTGGGCGCGGGCGCCGCGACCGGGGCAGGCGGTTGTACCGGGGCATGAACGGCGGGCGGCGGCGCCACCGGCACCTCCACCGGCGCCTTCGCGAACGGGTTCTTCAGCCACCCGAAACCCCCGGAGACCGCAGGGGCACTCGAAGGGGCTGCGGAGGGCGGCGAGAGTGCGTCTGCGGCAGGCGTTGCAGGCACGGAAACCGCTGGCGCAGCCTCCGCGGGATGGGGGGCTTGCGGCTCGGTGGGGGCGGCGGGCTTTTTCTTGAAAAAACTGAACATTGGAGGGTTCTTAGAATCGCATCCATTCTATGAAACGCGCTATCACCCTTCTGGGCCTGCTGGCCTGCGTGCATGCCGGGGCCCAAACCCCGCTGTCCGCTCCCACCCCCCTTCCTCCCTCGGCCCAGGACACGCAGGCGCAGCGCCCGCCGTCCACGGGGGTTCGGCAATTCACCTTGAAGAACGGCATGCAGCTGCTCGTGCAGCCCGATCGCCGGGCGCCCACGGCGGTGCACATGGTCTGGTTGCGGGTCGGCGCGATGGACGAGGTGGACGGCACCTCCGGCGTGGCCCACGCGCTGGAGCACATGATGTTCAAGGGCTCCAAGACCGTGCCGCCGGGCGAGTTCTCGCGCCGCGTGGCTGCGCTGGGCGGGCAGGAAAACGCTTTCACCAGCCGCGACTACACCGGCTACTACCAGCAGATCCCCGCGAACCGGCTGGAAGATGTGATGAAGCTCGAAGCCGACCGCTTCGCCAACAACCAGTGGCCCGACGCCGAGTTCAAGCGCGAGATCGAGGTGGTCAAGGAAGAGCGCCGCATGCGCACCGAAGACCAGCCCCGGGCCGCGCTCATCGAGCAGCTCTACGCCGCCACGTTCATCGCCTCGCCCTACCGCCGGCCCGTCGTCGGCTGGATGAGCGATCTCGATGCGATGACCGCCGACGACGTGCGTGCCTTCCACCGCCAGTGGTACGTGCCGGCCAACGCGGTCGTCGTGGTGGCCGGCGACGTGGACCCCGACAAGGTCCGCGTGCTGGCGGAAAAGTACTACGGCCGCATTCCCGTGCGCGCCGTGCCGGCCCGCAAGCCGCGCGTGGAGCCCGTGCAGCAGGGTATCCGCCGCATCGCCTACAAGGCGCCGGCCGAGCAGGCCTATGTGGCCCTGGCGTTCCGCGCGCCGAGCATCACGCGCCTGGAGAACATGGCCGATAGCGACCGCGATGCGCTGTCGCTGCTGGTGCTGTCGGCCGTGCTCAGCGGCTACGACGGCGCGCGCCTGGAGCGCGCCTTGAGCCAGGGCCCCGACCGTGTGGCCGACAGTTCGGACAGCTCCGCCTCCGTCGTGGGCCGCGGCCCCAGCGTGTTCCTGTTGACCGGCGTGCCGGCCCCCGGCAAGACCCCGCAGCAGGTCGAGGACGCCCTGCGCGCCGAGGTCGCCCGCATCGCCCGCGAAGGCGTGAGCGAGGCCGAACTGGCCCGCGTGAAGACGCAGTGGGCCGCCTCCACCATCTACCAGCGCGATTCGCTGCAAAGCCAGGCCAGCGACCTGGGCAGCAACTGGGTGCAGGGCCTGCCGCCCGACGCCGACACGCGCCTGATCGCCCTGCTGCGCGCGGTGACGCCCGCCCAGGTGCAATCGGTGGCGGCCCGCTACTTCGGCGACGACCAGCTCACCGTGGGCACGCTGCTGCCGCAACCCATGGCCCCTGGCGCCAAGCGCGCCCCCCCCGCAGCCGGCGCCGACGGGCGGATGCATTGATGAGAACGCGCAGGACACCCCCCATGAAAACCTTCCAACGCATGGCCGCACGCGCGTGCCTCGCCTTTGCCGGGGCCTTGTGCCTGGCCCACCCTGCCTGGGCGCTGCTGCCCATCCAGCACTGGACGGAGCCGAGCGGCGCCCGCGTCTGGCTGGTGGAGAGCCCGGCCATTCCGATGGTCGACGTGCAGGTGGACTTCGATGCCGGCGCGCGCCGTGACCCGGCCGCGCAGGCCGGTCTGGCGAGTGCCGTGGCGGCCATGTCGTCCAAGGGCGTGCGCGCCCAGGGCGATGAGCCCGCCATGGACGAAAACGCGCTCGGCGAAGCCTGGGCCGATCTGGGCGCGAGCTTCGAGGCTGCGGCCGACCGCGACGGCCTGAGCTTTTCGCTGCGCTCGCTCACCGAGCCCGACCTGCTGGACCGCGCGGCGCGGCTCGCAGCCCGGCAACTGGCCCAGCCGAGCTTTCCGCAGGACATCTGGCAGCGCGAGCGTTCACGCTGGGCCGCCGCTTTGAAAGAGGCGGAAACCCGCCCCGGCACGGCCGCGGCCAAGGCCTTCGGCAGCGCGGTGTACGGCAGCCACCCCTACGGCCAGCGCACGACGCCCGAAACCCTGGGCCGCATCGAGATCGCGGACATGCAGGCCTACCATGGGCGCTACGTCGAGACCTGCCGGGCCCGCGTGAGCATCGTCGGGGCCGTCACGCGCCCACAGGCGCAGGCGCTGGTGGCCACGCTGCTGTCGCAGATGCCCGCGCGCGATCCCGCCACCTGCCAGCCGCTGCCGCCCGTGCCCGAGGTTCAGGCGCTGGCCGCGCCGGTGCAGCAGGACATTCCCTTCGCCTCGGCGCAGGCCCATGTGCTGATCGGCCAGCCGGGCTTCGCGCGGCGCGACCCGGACTTTTTGGCCCTGCTCGTGGGCAACCACATCCTGGGCGGTGGCGGCTTCACCTCGTTGCTGACCAGCGAGGTGCGCGAAAAGCGCGGCCTGAGCTACAGCGTGTACAGCCAGTTCTCGCCGGGCCTGAACACCGGCGTCTTCCTGGTCGGGCTGCAGACCCGTCCCGACCAGGCCGCCGAGGCCGTGAAGGTGTCGCGCGACGTGCTCGCGCGCTTCGTGGCGCAAGGCCCGACCGAGGCCCAGCTCAAGGCCGCCAAGGACAACCTGATCGGCGGCTTCGCGCTGCGCATCGACAGCAACCGCAAGCTGCTGGCCAACGTCGTCAACATCGCGTGGAACGACCTGCCGCTGGATTACCTGGAGCACTGGACCGACCGCGTGCAGGCCCTGACGGCCGCCGATGTGCGCGCCGCCATGGCGCGCAAGCTGCAGCCCGACCGCATGGTCACCGTGGTGGTCGGGGGCCAGCCTTGAACCGGCCCGCACGCCGCGCCGCGCCGGCAGCCTCGGCACGGTCGGGGGCCGCTGCGAAGAAGCCCGCGGCCAAGGGGCCCGTGGTGAAAGGCGCGGGCGAGGTCCGGATCATCGGCGGGCAGTGGAAGCGCACGCGCCTGCCCGTGGCGCAACGCCCCGGCCTGCGCCCCACGCCCGACCGGGTGCGCGAGACGCTCTTCAACTGGCTGGGTCAGGACCTGACCGGCTGGCGCTGCCTCGACGCCTTCGCGGGCACGGGCGCCCTGGGGTTCGAGGCCGCCTCGCGCGGCGCCACGGCCGTGCAGCTGGTCGAGAACGATCCGGCGCTGGTCGAGCAACTGCACACGCTGCAGCAGCGCCTGCAGGCCATGGCGGTTCGGGTTCAGCGGGGCGACGGCGTGGCTGCGCTGCGGCACTGCGCGCCGGGCAGCCTGCATTTGGTGTTTCTGGACCCGCCGTTCGATGGTGCTCTGTTCGAGCCTGCGATCGCCGCGGCGGCCCAGGCGGTGGCGGCCCAGGGGTTCATCTATCTGGAAGCGCCGCAGGCCTGGGACGAGGCCGTGCTGGCAGAGCTGGGGCTGGCGGTGCACCGCCATCTGAAAGCCGGCGCCGTGCACGCCCATCTGCTCCAAAAACAGTGATGCTATTGAATTTGTAGCGTAATGCCCTAGTGGAATATGCGCTGGAGGCATTTTTTGCTTGTAGTGCTCGCGGCCATCACTGCCGCCGGGGCGGCCTTTCCGCCCGCTGCATAATCCGCCCCTGCGCCCGCCCAACCGCGTGTGCCCCCTTCCGCCAGACCGCAAAGGAGCGACCACGCCATGGCCCAGAACGTCCTCGCCATCTATCCCGGCACCTTCGATCCCATCACGCTGGGCCATGAAGACGTGGTGCGCCGCGCCACGCAGCTCTTCGGGCGGGTGATCGTGGCCGTCGCGGCAGGCCACCACAAGAAGACCCTGTTCAGCCTGGAGGAGCGCATCGAGATGGTCCGCGAAGCGGTGCGCGCCTATCCGCAGGTGCAGGTCGAGACCTTCTCCGGCCTGCTGCGAGACTTCGTGGTCGAGCGCGGTGGCAAGGCCATGGTGCGCGGCCTGCGCGCCGTGACCGATTTCGACTACGAGTTCCAGCTGGCCGGCATGAACCGCAGCCTCATGCCCGAGGTGGAAACCGTCTTTCTCACGCCCAGCGACAAGTTCCAGTTCATCAGCAGCACCTTCGTGCGCGAGATCGCCCTGCTGGGCGGCGAGGTGGACAAGTTCGTTTCCCCGGAAGTGTCCGAGCGCCTGGCCGTCAAGGTGCGCGCGCAGTCGTCTTGAGGCGTCTTGGCGGCCGGCGCCGTCAGGCTTGCAGTGCTTTCAGCGGTTCGGGCCTTGCGCGGTTGCGGGCGGACTGCACCAGTTCGTGCACGAAGCGCAGCTTGGCGAGCGCCCCGGACGACAGGGCGAACGGATAGGCATCCTGCTGGCCCAGGCTGCGGTTCAGGCTGTTGAGCAGCAGGGTGAGCGGCACCCACTCGCTGACCATCGCATCGAAATCCGGGGACTGCGTGGCGAACGGGTCGTTCATCGTGAAGCGCCGTGCCGCGCCCGCCTTGGGCTTCGGGATCTGAAGCCCGGTGCGGTAGCTCGACGCCGTCTCCAGCAGATCGACCATGTGCAGGTAATGCGCCCAGGTCTCCGCCCAGTCTTCCCACGGGTGGGCCGTGGCGTAGGCGCTCACATGGTGGTCGCCCCAGTCCCGCAGGTGCGGGCTGCTGGCGTAGTAGGCCTGCAGCGCCGCGCCGTAGTCCTGCCGCTCGTCGCCGAACACGGCGCGGAAGTGGTCCAGCTTGCCCTGGTCGCGCAGCAACCGGTCCCAGTAGAAATGCCCGGATTCGTGCCGCAGGTGGCCGATCAGCGTGCGGTAGGGCTCGTGCAGCGCCAGCCGGCGGCGCGCACGTTCGTCGTCGTCGGCTTCGGCGATGTTGAGGGTGATGGTGCCGCTCGAATGCCCGGTGATCACGGGGTACCCCGGCTGGTCGGCCAGAAATTCGAACGCCGGGCTTTCGCCGGGGGGCGCCGGCTCCAGGCCCAGCTTGGCCAGCGTGTAGTACAGCTGCCGCTTGGCGTGTTCGATCTGTTTCCAGCGCCGCAGGTTGGCGGGCTCCGACAGGTCGGGGAGGATGCGCGTCTGCCGGCACGAGACGCACAGGGCCTGGGGGTCGTCGCCCTGCAGCGCGAAGTTGCAGGCGCGGTGCGCGGTGCGGTGGTGGCACAGCCGGTACAGCGGCTGGGCACTGCCCCGGCCAGCGTCCGCCACCCGCTCCCACAGGTCGGAGTCGTCACGCAGGCCCGATACCGCGGGCACCAGCGCGGCCATCGTCAATTGATCTGGCAGGAAGGCGAGCTTGGCGCCGCAATGCAAGCATTGGACGCTGTCGAAGAAAACGAGGTGACCGCATTGGTCGCAATTGAATACCTGCATGGTGCGAGCTTAGAGCCTGTGAGGAATCTTGCATTGCACTTGCGGCAAGCCTGTGGCAACCCAAGGGGTTGGCGAAACAAAAACAGGCTCCGAAGAGCCTGTGTTTGCAAGGTTTCCGCAGGCCACGCGGGCCTGCTTGGCCTCAAGGACGCACGACGATGCTGTTGCGCACGTCACGCACGTGCTTGGTGTTGCGTGCGATGGATTCGGCCGTGTTCTTTTCGGTCTGCGACTTGGCGAAGCCCGACAGCTGCACGGTGCCGTTCAGCGTTTCGACGCTGATGGACGTGGCGGACACGGACTTGTCTTCAGCCATCTTAGCCTTCACAGCGGTCGTGATGCCGGCGTCATCCACGTAGGAGCCGACGGTCTGCTGGTCGCGCGCCACCGAGCAACCGGCGGAGATAATGGTTGCGCCAGCGAGGGCTGCAAAAGCGAGGGCACGTGCGTATTTCATGGTTATTTCCTTGGTTTGGTTTGTTAACACGGGTGCTTTGGGATTCTGCAGCCCACCGACCTGTTGCACCCCCCGCGGTCGATGAACTGTTTCTTGGTGGCGGCGTCGCCTTTCAGCGCTGCAGCCAGTCCTTGAGTTCGTCGGCATGCTCTTCTTCGTCCGCCAGGATGCCTTCCAGCATACGGCGCGTCGTCGGGTCCTTGTCGCCGATCAAAGTGATCATCTGGCGATAGGCCTCGACGGCGATCCGCTCGGCCACCAGGTTGGCTCGCACCATGGCCTTGAGGTCGGACGATTCGTCGTAGTCAGCGTGGCTGCGCTCTTCGAGCGAACTGGGCGAAAAATCGGGCTCGCCGCCGAGTTGCACGATGCGTTGCGCGATCTTGTCCGCATGGGCGGACTCCTCGTTCGCATGCACCAGGAATTCGGCCGCGATGGCCGGCGACTCCATGCCGTCCGCCGTGAAATGGTGTCGCTTGTAGCGCAGCACGCACACCAGTTCGGTGGCGAGCGCGTCGTTCAGCAGCTTCACGATGGCATCGCGGTGCGGGCCGTAGGCGGGCGTGACAGCCCCTTCATCCAGATCCTGCGTCGCTGCGTAGTGCAGCGCCTTTTCGTCGAGCACGAGGGTCTCGGAAGGGGCCGCCGGATTGCTGGCCGTGTTGATGGTGGTGACAGGGGACATGGGGACGCTCGCTCTTTGTTATTGAAGTGTTTTAAGCAGTTGCCAGTGAAATCAATATTCGTGGCGGCGGGGGCGGCGGCTCATCAGGCACAGCGTGGCCACTGCGGCGCCCGCAGCGGCAGCCAGCAGCATCGATTTGCCGGGTTGCTCGACCACGTAGCGCGTCGTGACATCGGCCGCCTGGTTGAGTTGGCGGCGGGCGCGTTCAGTGGTGTCTGCGCAGTAGGAGATGCCGCGCGATGCGAGGTCTTGTGCACGGGCTGCGAGATCGTCGATCAGCGGGTTCACCTCACCATGCAGTTCGTCCACTTTGCGTGCGGCCTTGTCCAGGGTGTTGTTGGCAGCGTCGCGGGTGGATTGCACGGCGTCCTTGGCGGAGTCGAGCACGCTGTCTGCAGCGTTGTGTGCGGAATCCACGGCTTTTTTCGCGGCGTTCTGGGTGTCGATCATGGTTGGGTTCCTTGGGGTTTTTGGAGTGGTGAGCGCTTCGGTGTGCGGCGCGTTCAGTGCGTTAACCGCGCTTGAGCAGGCTCAGCACGAAGGTGACCACGGCCATGATCACGAACACGAAGAACAGGATCTTCGCAATGCCAACGGCGCCGGCAGCGATACCGCCAAAGCCAAAAAGTGCGGCAATCAAAGCGATCACCAGGAAAACCACTGCGTAATGCAACATATCCATCTCCTCTTGCACCAGAAGTTCCGGCGGGTTGGTAGGGGGCGCATCGGTCAGCGCCTGGGATTGAATGTAGTTTTCGCGGTGCGGGGTGGCTGCCGGTCCCTGGCGCGCACCCATGTAGGACGCCGCCCATGAGGGCGGATCTCTCAAAAATCACGGGTGGCCGGCAGCGGCCATTCCGGTCAAAAAGGGCTTGCGGGCGCTGCGCCTGGGCCCGCTTCGCTCCCTCAGTGCACGTGCGGCAGCACGGCGGAAACGAGGGTGCCCTCGCCAGGCTCGGACGTGACGGTCAGGCGGCCGCCAGCGGCCTCGACCCGGTGCCGCATGCCCATCAGGCCGTGGGCGGACGGGTTGGCCTTGCCCGTGTCGAAGCCGCTGCCGTTGTCGCGGATCTGCACCGCCACGTGCGTGGGGTAGTTGTGCACGGCGACCAGCACCTTGCTGGCGTTGGCGTATTTGCCGATGTTCGTCAGCGATTCCTGGACCATGCGGTAGATGGTCAGTTGAACGGATTCGGGCAGTTCCACCGCTTCCAGATTCAGGTCCACCTCCACATTGCTGCGTTCTGCGAACTCGCGGCCCAGGATTTCAAGCGATGCCGTCAGTCCCAGGTTGAACAGCGACGAAGGCCGCAGGTCTTCGATGATGCGGCGCTTGAGCGCAATGCCGCTGTTGAGCGTGTCGGTCAGGTGCTTGAGGCGTTCGGCAATTTCAGGCGCCTGCGAATCCACCCTGGATTTGAGGCGCGCCACGTCGAGCTTGGCCGCGGTGAGCAGGGCGCCCAGCTCGTCATGCAGCTCGCGCGCCAGGTGCCCGCGTTCGTCCTCGCGCACCTGCTGCAGGTGGTTCGCCAGTTCGGTGAGCGACGCAGTGCGCTCCCGCACCAGCTGTTCGAGCCGATCGCGCTCGCGCTCCAAGGTTTCCTGTTCGCGCTGGTTGAACGACTGCAGTGCGCTGGCCTGCCGCAGGTACATGTAGAACGCCAGCAGCCCGATGGCCGCCATGGTCGCGATGCCGATGCGCGACAGCATGAGGGAATGAAGGATCTCTTGCGTGCTGTGGTTGGTGCGGTCGGTGCTGCGTTCCGTCAACCGGCCCGACAGCGAACGGATGGCATCCATGTTCTCCTTGCCCACGTCGGTGGACAGCACGAACTTCCACGCATCGTCGTTGTCCTGGCGCCGCAGCCGCAGGCTCAGATCGAGCTCGGACATCTTGCGGGATATCTGCCGAGACAGCTGCGTGAAGTCCTCCTGGTCTTCGACCGAGGATGCGGTGAAGATGGCGCGCAGCTCGTCCAGATTGCTGTTGATGGTGGACGCGGCTTTCTCGTAAGGCTCGAGATAACGCTCGTCGCCGGTCAGCAGATAGCCCCGAAGACCGGTCTCCGCATCGAGCATGTTCTGCATCATGCGATCGAGCGCGGCGCGGGTGGTGTAGGTGCGAGAGAGGGCGCTGACCGCATCGTGCGAGCGGTCATAACCGGCCTCGTTGATGCCAACCAGCGCCGATGCAGCCAGCAGTGCCAGGGGCAAGCTGACAGCCATCTTGCGAAAATTGGACCAACGCATAGGTTTCTCCGAAAGACAGGCGGGTGATTTCTGGATAATGTCACCAGCCAGCGGTGTTCCGCTGCAGGCACGCCCGCAACGGGTGAATTGGCTACCAGAACGATAACGGGCAGCTTGGCTGCCCCTTGAAAGAACGCTCAATGATCAAGATCGGCATTGTGGATGACCATGCGATTGTCCGCTCGGGATTGCGACAATTTTTGTCAGAACATGTAGACCTCCGGGTGGTGGGTGAGGCGTCCAATGGGCGCGAGGCGATCGATCTGGTTCGTGCACAGGAGATCGACGTGCTGCTCATGGACTTGTCGATGCCCGGCCAAAGCGGTCTCGACGCGCTGGCCATGCTGCGTGCGAAGGCGCCCGACATGGGCATCCTGATCCTCAGCGGCTATCCGGAAGAGCACTACGCCATCAACCTGATTCGCCAGGGCGCCAGCGGCTACCTCAACAAGGAATGCGACCCCAAGGAGATCGTCGAAGCCATTCGCACGATCTCGCTGGGCCGCCGCTACCTGACCCCTGCCGTGGCCGATCTGCTGGCCCAGCAGCTCAACCGCAAGGACGATGCGCCGCCGCATGAACAACTGTCGGAGCGCGAGTTCCAGGTGTTTCTCAAGCTGGCCAAGGGCGAAACCGCGGGCGACATCGCCAAGTCGTTGTCGCTCAGCGTGAAGACCGTGAGCACCTACCGCACGCGCCTGATGGAAAAGATGGCGCTGTCGTCCAACAGCGACCTGACCTACTACGCACTGAAGAACAAGCTGATCGATTGAACCAGCACCCAAGCAAAACGGCCACCGGGAAATCGGTGGCCGTTTTCAAATGGGACGGATGAAAAAGGGTTTGAGCCCGACCTGATGGCCACGGCCTTTCGGCTCAGCCGGTGGCGGATTTGGGGTTGGCCTGGCGGGCTGTGCTGTGCTCTACGCAGTACTCCACCAGTGCGTCGATCTCATTGGATTTGTCGAACACGGCATCTACGCCCAATTGGGCGCAGCGCATGCGAACGTCCGGCGTTGCATAGTTGCTGAGCACCACCATCTTCTGGCCCGCGGTGCGATTGCGGCACGCTGCCAAGACGCCCAGACCGCTTCCCTGTCTCAGAAAAAGATCGACGATGGCCAGGTCCCACTGGCCTGCATTGTTGGCCAACCACTCTTTGCCTTCGTCTTCGGTCTCTGCAATGCCTACGGCTTCCACCTCCGCCAGTTCCTCGAGCGTGCCGATCAGGTTTTCTCGGATGGTGGCGTTGTCTTCAACAATGTAGGTGCGCAGTTTCACTGTGGGGTCCAGTCCGGATCACGGCGGCAGAATGAGAATGTGATCACAGCTTCACTTTATGGGGAACCAATGTGTCATTCTGCCAGTAGCAACATGCTGAGCCGGTAGGATTCTTCCTACGGTGTGGCGTGGCCACATACGCTGCAGTGCCCATGGCGCGGAATTTTCATCACAGTCCATTCCATGGAACGCCCGTCGAGCATCGAGAGCCGCCCAGCCAGCGATTCACCGAACCCCACGATGAGCTTCAGGGCTTCCGCCGCCTGCATGGCGCCGATGATGCCGACCATCGGCGCGAACACGCCCAGGGTGGCGCACTGGGTTTCTTCGAACGCGGCGTCCGGCGGGAAGATGCAGGCGTAGCACGGCGATAGTGGATCGCGCGGGTCGATGACGGTGATCTGCCCGTCGAAGCGGATGGCGGCGCCCGTGACCAGCGGCTTGCGGTGGGTCACGCAAGCGGCGTTCACGGCATGGCGCGTTGCATAGTTGTCGCTGCAGTCGAGCACCACGGTGGCCTGGCCCACCCAGTCATCGAGCCATTCCTTGTCGGCCCGGGCCTGGATGGCGTCCAACCGCACGCCTGGATTCAAAGCCTGCAGCGCTTGAGCGGCGGAATGCACCTTGGGCTCTCCGACACGCTCCGTGGTATGGGCGATCTGGCGCTGCAGGTTGGTCAGGTCCACCACATCGTCGTCCACCAGGGAGATGCGTCCCACGCCGGCAGAGGCCAGGAACAGGGCGGCGGGTGAGCCCAGCCCACCCGCTCCGATCACGAGCGCGTGGGCGGCCAGGATGCGCTCCTGGCCCTCGATCCCGATCTCGTCGAGCATGATGTGGCGCGAATAGCGCAGTAGCTGATCGTCTGTCATGGGGGCTGGAAACGGGTGCGATAGCGAGGCCATGAAAAAGGCCGGGCGCCTGAAAGGCGCCCGGCCGTCGGTGAATCCAGAAGGGATTTAGTTTTCCTTCTTTTCTTCCTTGCGTTCAGTCTGCGTCTTGCTGACGAGCACGGTCTGGCCCTTCAACTGGTTGAGGGCCTGCGCCAGCTGAAAGTCCTTGTCCGAACCGAACTCCGGCATCTTGCGGTCGGCGATGGGCTTCTTGGCTTCTTCTTCAAGGCGCTTGCGCGCTTCCTCGCGGGCCTTCTCGCGTGCTTCGTCCTTCTTCTCTTCGCCCTGGCCGCTGGTCAGGTGCTTTTCGAGATCGGCCTCACGCATGCGCAGCGATGCATACACATCGCCTTCGGCGCTTTCATCCACCATCACATCGGGCACGATGCCCTTGGCCTGGATGGACTTGCCGCTGGGGGTGTAGTAGCGCGCGGTGGTCAGCTTGATGCCGGTGTCCGGACCCAGGGGGCGCACCGTCTGCACCGAGCCCTTGCCGAAGGTCTGGCTGCCCATGATGGTGGCGCGCTTGTGGTCCTGCAAGGCGCCGGCCACGATTTCACTGGCAGAGGCCGAGCCTTCATTGACCAACACCACCAGGGGCACGCTCTTGAGCGCGGCGGGCAATCGCTTGAGCGGATCGCCATTGCCGCGGCGCTGGTAGAACTCCGGTGCCGCCTTGAACGTGGCCTTGCTTTCCGCCAGTTGTCCGTCGGTGGTCACCACGGTGACGTTCTCGGGCAGGAAGGCGGCAGAGATGGCCACGGCTGCGTCCAGCAGGCCGCCCGGGTCGTTGCGCAGGTCGAGCACCAAGCCCTTGAGGTTCGGCTCCTGGCGATAGACCTCTTCGATCTTGCGAACGAAGTCGTCCACCGTACGCTCCTGGAACTGCGACAGGCGGATCCAGCCATAACCGGGCTCGATCACCTTGCCCTTCACGGACTGCGTCTTGATCTCTTCGCGCGTGATCGTCACCGGGAACGTGCGGCTCTCGTCCTTGCGGAAAATCGTCAGCGTGACCTGGGTGCTCGGCTCGCCGCGCATTCTCTTGACCGCGTCGTTGAGGGCCAGGCCCTTGACGGCGGTGTCGTCGATCTTGGTGATCAGGTCGTTCGTCTTGAGCCCGGCACGGAAGGCCGGCGAGCCTTCGATGGGCGATACGACCTTGATGAGCCCGTCTTCCTGCGTGATCTCGATCCCGACGCCCACGAAGCGGCCGGAAGTGCCTTCGCGGAATTCCTTGAAGGACTTCTTGTCGAAATACTGGGAGTGCGGATCGAGGCTGGACACCATGCCCGAGATCGCGTCGGTGATGAGCTTCTTGTCATCGACCGGCTCGACGTAATCGGTCTTCACCAGACCGAACACGGCGGACAGCTGCTGGATTTCCTCGAGCGGCAGCGGCGTCATCGCGCCGCGCGCCACCGTCTGCAGGGAGACGGTGGTCAGTGCCCCGGCAACGACGCCGATCGACACCCAACCTGCGATTTTCAGTTTGTGGCCCATTAAAAACACCTTTGCCGCTTCAATATACACCTTGGAAAGATTGCCACCAGTGCAGTTCCGCGCTGGAAGCGACTTTTGCGCTGTGCGGGCCGCCTTTACACGGACTTTACGCCTTGCCCTGCGATGCCACTGCGGCCGCGGCCTTGGCGGCGGCTTCGGCGTCGCCCAGGTAGTAGTGGCGCAGGGGTTTCAGGTCCGCATCGAGTTCATAGACCAGGGGGATGCCGTTCGGAATGTTCACGCCGACGATGTCGTCGTCCGAGATGCCGTCCAGGTACTTGATCAGCGCGCGGATCGAGTTGCCGTGCGCGGCGACCACGATGCGCTTGCCGGCGCGGATGGCGGGCGCCATGGACTCGTTCCAGAACGGCAGCACGCGCGCGACGGTGTCCTTCAGGCACTCCGTCAGCGGGATCTGCTCGGGGGCCAGGCTGGCGTAGCGCAGGTCGCCCCGCTCGCTGCGAGGGTCGGCGGCTTCCAGCGCAGGCGGCGGCGTGTCGTAGCTGCGGCGCCACACCAGCACCTGCGCATCGCCGTATTGCTTGGCCATGTCGGCCTTGTTCAGGCCCTGCAGGGCGCCGTAGTGGCGCTCGTTCAGGCGCCAGCTGTGGTGCACCGGCAGCCAGGTGCGGTCCATCTCGTCGAGCGTGTGCCACAGCGTGCGCGTGGCGCGCTTGAGCATGCTGGTGTAGGCCAGGTCGAATTCGTAGCCCTCCGCCTTCAGCAGGCGGCCTGCGCTCTTGGCCTGTTCCACGCCCGTGGGCGTCAGATCGACGTCGGTCCAACCGGTGAAGCGGTTCTCGAGGTTCCAGGTGGATTCTCCGTGGCGGATCAGGACGAGTTGGTGCATGGTTTCCCTAGAGCAGGCGGGTCAAAATCCAGCATTCTAAAATTGAGCGGTTTGCCAACCCTAGGACTGACGTGAAATTCATCATCGACAACTGGTATTTGTTCTTTATCGCGCTGGCCTCCGGCGGCATGCTTTTGGTGCCGCTGCTCAAGGATGCCACCGGCGGCTCGCTGACGGCGGCACGCGCCGTGCAGCTCATCAACCGCGAGAAGGGCGTGGTGATCGACGTGTGCGAGCCCGAGGAATTCGCCGCGGGCCACGTAGGGGGCGCCAAGAACATTCCCCTGAACCAGCTGGAAGAGCGTCTGCCCCAGGTGGTCAAGAACAAGGCCCTGCCGATCGTGCTGGTTTGCGCCAAGGGCCCGCGGGCCCAGCGCGCCGTGGGCATCGCCAAAAAGCTGGGCTACGACAATGCCCAGGCGCTGGCGGGCGGGCTGAAGGCGTGGAAAGACGCCAGCATGCCGGTTGAAAAGGCCTGAGTTGGCCGCAATGTGTGTTGTGTAGCCATTTTTTGAGCAGGAAGGCCCTCCCATGCAAGCCGTGAAGATGTACACCACCGCCGTCTGCCCCTATTGCATTCGGGCCAAGCAGATCCTCAAGTCCAAGGGCGTGGAGGAGATCGAGGAAGTCCGCGTGGACCTCGACCCCGTGGCCCGCAGCCACATGATGGAAATCACCGGGCGCCGCACCGTGCCCCAGATCTTCATCGGCGATACGCACGTCGGCGGGCACGACGATCTGGTCGCGCTCGACGGCCGGGGCGGCCTGATGCCGCTGCTCGGCGGTGCCCAGGCCGATGCCTGAACTGCCGCTTTTCCGATTCTGCGGCGCTGCATAATGCAGCCCCAAGTGCCCGCTGCGGGGAGCGTTTTCCCCAGCGGGCTTTGTTTTGTCGAATAGTGTTCTGACTGAAAGACCGACACCATGGCTACCGAAGAAAATCCCGTGTTCCAGATCCAGCGCGTGTACCTGAAGGACTTGTCCCTGGAGCAGCCCAACTCGCCCGCGATCCTGTTGGAGCAGGAACAGCCCAGCGTGGACATCCAGCTGGGCGTGGAAGCCACGCCGGTGGCCGATGGCATTTTCGAGGTGGCCGTGACCGCCACCGTGCAGACCAAGATCAAGGACAAGACCGTGTTCCTGGTCGAGGCCAAGCAAGCCGGCATCTTCGAGATCCGCAACATTCCCGAAGACCAGATGGGCCCGATCATGGGCATCGCCTGCCCGCAGATCGTGTACCCCTACCTGCGCGGCAACGTGGCCGACACCATCACGCGCGCCGGCTTCCCGCCCGTGCACCTGGCCGAAATCAACTTCCAGGCCATGTACGAGCAGCAGCAGGCCCAGGTGGCCTCCGCAGCGCCGTCGCCCATCATCACGCAGTAAGCCGCGTGCAGCGCCGGGAGGCCTTTGCGCCTCCCGCGTGAACCTCGGGCACACGAACGAATGAACATCGTCGTCTTGGGGGCCGGGGCCTGGGGCACGGCCATGGCCGTCAGCGCGGCAGCGCACCCATCGGCGCATGCCGTGACCCTGTGGGCGCGCGACGCGCAGCAGGTGGCCGGCATGCAGGCCGCACGGCAGAACGCCCGGTATCTGCCGGACATCGAACTCCCTTCTTCCCTGGTGCTGAGCGCGGGCGACCCGTTGTCGCTGGCCTCCAGCGCCGATCTGGTCGTGGTCGCGACGCCCATGTCCGCGCTGCGCGGCATGCTCCAGGTGCTGAGCGCCGTGGACGTGCCGGTGGCCTGGCTGTGCAAAGGGTTCGAAGCCGCCCCATCGGGCGGCAGCGCCGTGGGCCTCATGGGGCACGAGGTGTGCGCGCAGGTCGCCCCCGGCTTGCGCAGCGGAGTGTTGAGCGGCCCCAGCTTTGCGCAGGAGGCCGCCCGTGGACAGCCGACGGCGCTGGTGGCGGCCAGCCCGCACGCCACCGTGCGCGATCTGCTGGTGGACGCGTTCCATGGCCCCACGCTTCGGGTGTACGCCAATGACGACATCGTCGGCGTCGAGGTGGGCGGTGCGGTGAAGAACGTGCTGGCCATCGCGACGGGGCTGTGCGACGGGCTCGACCTGGGGCTCAACGCCCGAGCCGCCCTCATCACGCGCGGCCTGGCAGAGATGACGCGGCTGGGGCTGGCGCTGGGTGCGCGGCCCGATACGTTCATGGGATTGTCAGGACTGGGCGACCTGGTGCTGACCGCGACCGGCGACCTGTCGCGCAACCGGCGTGTGGGCCAGGCCCTGGCACAGGGGTTGACGCTGGCCCAGGCGGTGGATTCGCTCGGCCATGTGGCCGAAGGCGTCTACAGCGCCCGGACGGTGCTGGCGCGTGCGCGCTATCTGCAGGTGGACATGCCGATCACCGAGGCGGTGGTGGCGTTGCTGGACGGGCAGAGAACGCCGCGCGATGCGGTGGCGCTGCTCATGGGCAGAAGCCCGGTGGCGGAACTCTCGCGGCCTTGAAGGGCCTTTGAAAGCTCTGCCACCGGGCTTCTTTGCCCGTTGCGGGGGTTGATGCTCAGAGCACGCCGAAGAGCATGAGCAGCAGCACGAGGGACAGTGGGACGCCGAGAAGCCAGAGGATGACAGGCATGGAAGTTCTCCTGAAGAGTGGTTGGTCGATGGATCAACCTTAAAGGCCACCCCTGGGCACCCCTGTGCGGCGTGGGCACCTGCGCGCGTAGTCCCGAGCCTACCGGCGGTGCAGGAGAGGCCGAGCCGCTCGCCTTCGCCGCGATGCACCGCCCGGTGCGGTGCGCCCTTCAGAATTCCAGGTTGTCGATCAGGCGCGTGTTGCCCAGCCGAGCCGCGCCCAGGGCCACCAGCGTGCCCGCGCCGGCCGGGCCGCCGGCCTCGGGCGGCTGCAGGTCGTGGCGGCGCCGCACGGTGAGGTAGTCCGGTGCCCAGCCCTGGCGGCGCAGCGCTTCCAGGGCCTGGCGCTCCCGCTCGCCGGCATCGCCCCCGCCCGCGAGAAAGCCGTCCGCCAGCGCGCGCAGGGCCTGGGCCAGCTGCATGGCGCGCGACCGCTCCTGCGCCCCGAGATAGCCGTTGCGCGAGCTGAGGGCCAGGCCATCGTCCGCGCGCCGCGTTTCCCCCGCCACCACGTCCACCGGCAGCGCGAACTGCCGCACCATCTGCCGGATCACCATGAGCTGCTGGTAGTCCTTCTTGCCGAACACGGCCGTGCCGCCGCTCGCGCCCAGCACGCAGGCGAAGAGCTTCATCACCACCGTGCACACGCCGACGAAGAACCCGGGGCGAAAGTGTCCCTCCAGGATGTCGGCCAGCGCGGGGTCGGGATGCACCTTGAAGGTCTGCGGCTCGGGGTACAGGTCGGCCTCGCGCGGCGCGAAGAGCACGTCGCAGCCGGCCTGGCGCAGCTGGGCGCAGTCGGCGTCCCAGGTGCGCGGGTAGCTGTCGAAATCCTCGTGGGGCAGGAACTGCAGGCGGTTCACGAAGATGCTGGCAACGGTCACGTCGCCCAGCGGCCGGGCCTGCTCCACCAGTGAAATGTGGCCGGCGTGCAGGTTGCCCATGGTGGGGACGAAAGCGGGCCGGCCCCGGCCCGCGAGGGCCTGGCGCAGGTCGGCCACGGTGTGTGCGATGAGCATGGGTCATCCCGATCGGAAAAAAGAGGGCTGCAGGAAAAGGAAGAAGGGACGGGCCGAAGGGGCGGCCCGGGCGCGGGCCGCCCTACCAGGCGTGCAGGGCGTCGTCCGGAAAGCGCCCGGCCTTGACGGCCTGCACATAGGCCTGCATCGCGCCGCGCACGCTGCCCGCCTCCTGCATGAAGTCGTGCACGAAGCGCGGCATCTTGGCCAGGTGGATGCCCAGCATGTCGTGCAGCACCAGCACCTGGCCGGCGGTGCCGCTGCCGGCCCCGATGCCGATGGTGTGGCAGTGGGGCAACTCGGCCGTGAGCTCGCGGGCCAGCGCGGCGGGCACCATCTCCAGCACCACCATGGTGGCGCCCGCGTTCTGCAGCTCGGACGCCTGCTGGCGCAGGGTGCGCGCGGCCAGGTCGCCCTTGCCCTGCACGCGGTAGCCGCCCAGGGCGTGCACCGTCTGCGGCGTGAGGCCCAGGTGGGCGCACACGGGCACGCCGCGCTGCACCAGGAACTCCACCGTCGGCGCCGTCCACCCGCCGCCTTCGAGCTTGACCATGTGCGCGCCGGCCTGCATCAGCGTGCAGGCGCTGCGCAGGGCCTGTTCGCGGCTTTCGGCGTAGGTGCCGAAGGGCAAATCGGCGATCAGCCACGCCGTGCCCTGCACGCGGTGCAGGCCGCGCGCCACGCTGGCCGTGTGGTAGGCCATGGTGTCCAGCGATACGCCCACGGTGCTGGGCAGGCCCTGGCAGACCATGCCAAGCGAGTCGCCGACCAGGATGCATTCCACGCCCGCCGCGTCCGCCATGGCGGCGAAGGTGGCGTCGTAGGCGGTCAGCATGGTGATCTTTTCGCCGGCCTCGCGCATCTGCTGCAGGCGCGGCAGGCTGACCGGCCGGCGCTCGGGCAGGGGGGAGGCGGGCGGCAGCGTGCCGTAGGGCGTCGCGGACGAGGCGGAGGCGTTGGGGATGGCAGTGTTCATGGGAATGGGCAGAGCCGGGCCGAAAGTGCGGCGAGTCTATGCGATGCCGCTATGCTTGCCGCCCATGACGAAATCCCCCCTTTCCCTGGACGGCGGCATCGCATCGCTGGCCCAGGACGACGTTGCCCGCGCGCTGCGCGAGGACGTGGGCGCCGGCGACCTCACCGCCGGCCTGATCGATCCGGCGCGCCGCGTGCGCGCCCGCGTGCTGGCCCGCGAAAGCGCGGTGATCTGCGGTGGCCCCTGGGCCGAGGCGGCCGTGCGGGCCCTGGACCCGGCCGCGCGCATCACCTGGCACGTGCAGGAAGGCGAGCGCTGCGCGCCCGACCAGGTGGTGCTGGAGGTGCAGGGCAGTGCCCGCGCACTGCTGAGCGCCGAGCGCACGGCGCTGAACTTCCTGCAGTTGCTGTCGGCCGTGGCGACCAAGACGGCGACCTACGTGGACGCCGTGCGCGGCACGCGGGCGCAGATCGTCGATACGCGCAAGACCCTGCCCGGCCTGCGGCTGGCGCAGAAATACGCCGTGCGCACGGGCGGCGGCACCAACCACCGCATCGGCCTGCACGACGCGGTGCTCATCAAGGAAAACCACATCGCCGCCGCCGGTGGCGTGGCGGCCGTGCTGCGCGCCGCGCAGGCCGTGGCCGCGCAGGCGGCCTTCGTGGAGATCGAGGTCGAGACGCTGGAGCAGCTGCAGGAGGCGCTGGATGCCGGCGCGACGATGCTGCTGCTGGACAACATGCCGCTGGCAATGCTGCACGATGCCGTGCGCCTGACCGCCGGTCGCGCCATCCTGGAGATCTCCGGCGGTGTGACGCTCGAAGGCCTGCGCGCCCTGGCCGAGACCGGCGTGGACCGCATCTCCATCGGCACGCTGACCAAGGACGTGAAGGCCATCGATTTCTCGATGCGCATGCAGGACATTGCCTAGCCGATCCGGCCATCCTCCGGACCTGAGATAACGTGTTGGCGCCGCGCCCTGCCGCCGCGGCCGAAAGACCCACCCCATGACGACCCCCACCGCCATCAAGGACGTGGAGTACGAGCAGCCCGAAGACGGCGCCGTCTGCTCCACGAAGTTCGCTTGGGCCCGCGTGCCCGCCGAGCCCTCGCCCACCGAACGCGCCGCGCTCAAGGACCGCATCCGGCGGCTGCTGCGCGAGAAGAACGCCGTCATGGTGTCGCACTACTACGTGCACCCGGACCTGCAGGACCTGGCCGAGGAAACCGGCGGGCTGGTCAGCGATTCGCTGGAGATGGCGCGCTTCGGCCGCGACCATGCCGCGCAGACGCTGGTGGTCTCGGGCGTGCGCTTCATGGGCGAGACGGCCAAGATCCTGTCGCCCGAGAAGACCGTGCTCATGCCCGACCTGGATGCCACCTGCTCGCTCGACCTGGGCTGCCCCGCCGATGCGTTCAGCGCGTTCTGCGATGTGCACCCGGACCGCACCGTGGTCGTCTACGCCAACACCAGCGCGGCGGTGAAGGCGCGCGCCGACTGGCTCGTCACCTCCAGCTGCGCGCTGGAGATCGTGGGCGCGCTCAAGGCGGCGGGCCACAAGATCCTGTGGGCGCCTGACCGGCACCTGGGTGCCTACATCCAGCAGCAGACCGGCGCGGACATGCTGTTCTGGAACGGCGCCTGCATCGTGCACGACGAGTTCAAGGCCGAGGAGCTGCAGGCGCTGAAGGCGGCGCACCCGCAGGCGAAGGTGCTTGTGCACCCCGAGAGCCCCGCCGACGTGGTGGCGCTGGCCGATGCCGTGGGCTCGACCTCCGCCATCCTGAAGGCCGCGCGCGAGATGGATGCGCGCGAATTCATCGTGGCGACCGACAACGGAATGATGCACAAGCTGCGCGCGCTCAACCCTGGCAAGACCTTCCACGAGGCCCCCACGGCCGGCAACAGCGCCACCTGCAAGAGCTGCGCGCACTGCCCCTGGATGGCCATGAACGGCCTGGCCGACGTGGCCCGCGTGCTGGAAACCGGCGCCAACGCCATCCACGTGGACCCGGCGCTCATCCCGCGCGCGCGCCAGCCCATCGACCGCATGCTGGCCTTCACCGCCGCGCTCAAGGGCGGGCAGCCCCTGGGCGCGCTGGTGCCCCACATCGGCGCGGCATGACGCGCACCGGCATGGCATCGATTTGCTATTAATTGAATAGCAATCTAGGCATGATTTTCTAGGGCATGGGCCTGTTTTGACGTGAATTTCAGGATCGACTTCTCCGACCCGCGCCATCCGGCCGGGCCGCGCCTGCGCCATGCGTTCGGCACGCCGCGCCGCACGCTGGTGGCCCAGGCGCCGCACGAGGTGCGCGCCGTGCTGGACGCGGCCGAGGCCGAGGCGCGCGCCGGGGCCTGGTGCCTGGGCTACCTGCGCTACGAGGCGGCCGGCGCGTTCGACGCCGCGCTGCGCACGCATCCGGCCGACGGGCCCCTGGCGTGGTTCGCCGTGTTCGACCGGGCCTTGCCCTGGCCCGATCCCCCAGTTTCCTCCGGGGATGGCGATGGTGGCGGCGCGGGAGCGCCCACGGTGGACTGGCACACCCGCCCGCAGCGCGCCGCGTTCGAGGCCGCCCTGGCGCACCTTCACCAGGCCATCGCGGCCGGCGAGTTCTACCAGGTCAACTACACCGCGCCGATCCGGGGCACCGTGTCGCCGGTGGGCGGGGCGCAGGCGGCGCTGCCGCTGTTCGCCGCGCTGCAGCGCGCCCAGCCGGGCGGCTATGCCGCGTGCATCGACGGCGGCGACGAGCAGATCCTGTCGGTCTCGCCCGAGCTGTTCTTCGACTGGCGCGGGGGCTCGCTGCTGGCGCGGCCCATGAAAGGCACGGCACCGCGCGGCGCCACGGCCGAGGACGACGCTGCGCAGGCCGCCGCGCTGCGCGCCTCGCCCAAGGAGCGCGCCGAGAACGTGATGATCGTGGACCTGCTGCGCAACGACCTCTCGCGCATCGCCGAGCCGCACAGCGTGCGCGTGCCCGCGCTGTTCCACACCGAGGCGCTGCCGGCCGTGTGGCAGATGACGTCCGACGTCGAGGCCCGCACCCGCGCCGGCACCACGCTGGCCGACGTGTTCGCCGCGCTGTTCCCGTGCGGCTCCATCACCGGGGCGCCCAAGGTGCGGGCGATGCAGGCCATCCACGCGCTGGAGCCCGCGCCGCGCGGCGTGTACTGCGGCGCGGTGGGCATCGTGCGGCCGGACGGTGAGGGCGCCGTGGCCGCCACCTTCAACGTGCCCATCCGCACCGTGACGCTGCGCGGCCGCGACGCGCGGTGCGGCATCGGCAGCGGCATCACCTCCGGCGCCCAGGCCGCGGCGGAGTGGTGGGAGTGGCAGCACAAGAGCGCCTTCCTGCAGCGCGCCAGCGCCCCGTTCGACCTGCTGGAAACCCTGGCGCTGGAGGAGGGCGTGCTGCGCCACCGCGCCGACCACGTGGCGCGGCTGGCCGCCTCGGCCGCGCACTTCGGCCACGCCTTCGACGCGGCGCGCGTGCAGGCTTGCCTGGATGCGCTGGCCGCAGCCAACCCTACCGGGCTGTGGCGCGCGCGCCTGCTGCTCGATGCGACGGGCCACCCGCGCGCCGAGGCCTGGGCGATGGCTCCCACCGCCGTGCCGGTGCGCCTGCAACTGGCCAAGCGCCCGCTGGAAGGCGCGCACGGCGAATTCGTGCGCCACAAGACCACGCGCCGGGCCCACTACGACGCCTTCACGCCCGAGGCCGAGGGCGTGTTCGACACGCTGCTGTGGAACGAGGCCGGCGAGATCACCGAATGCACGCGCGGCTGCATCGCGGCGCTGCGGGCCGACGGCCGGTGGGTCACGCCCCCGCTGTCCTGCGGCCTGCTGCCCGGCGTGGGCCGCGCGGTGGCCCTGCGCGAAGGCCGGGTGACCGAGGCCGTGCTGCGCGTGGAGGAGGTGCCACAGGTGCGGGCCTGGGCGTTCGTGAACAGCCTGCGGGGCTGGCTGGACGCCACGCTGCAGGCCTGAAGCCGGCGGGGCCGAAGGCCCCCGGTTCTGGTTTTTGCTACTGATTTTGTAGCGGTATGCCCTAGTACTGATTGCGCTGGAGCCCTGTGGGGCTCAAAGCCGCTCTTTCACGTAGGACCCGCGGTCCATGTCCACGATCTCCACGCTGAGCTGCACCATCACGCCCTCGGGCCGGGGCGTGAGCCGGCGCAGCACGTCGGCCACGCGGCCGGCGAGGCCCTGCTTGGTCTCGGGCGAGCGGCCGGACAGCAGGCGCAGCTGCGCATGTACGAACGCGCGGTCGGCGGGGGCGGTGCCGATCTCGAAGCGGTCGGTGCGCAGGAAGCGGGATTTGAGGTCCGCCTCGTTCTGGATCTCGGGGCTCGCGGTGAGGGACTGGTTCAGTTCCGCCAGCATCTGGGCTTCGGGCAGACCGGCCAGGTTCTGGCTGTATTCGATGACGAGGTGGGGCATGGCGGTTCTCCTGCGGGGTGGGATGAAAGACGGGGAAGGGGAAGGGGAAGGGGAAGGGGAAGGGGGCGGATGGGCTCAGCCCGGCACCGGGCCGGGCGGCGTCAGGTCCAGCACGCAGCCGTCGCCCAGCGCCTCGCGCCACACGCGCACGCGGCTGGCGGGCGGCTGCATGCCATCGAGCGCCTGAGCGATGAAGTGGCACAGGTTTTCCAGCGTGGGCGTGCCCAGGCCGGGCACCTCGTCCAGCCAATGGTGGTCGAGCTGCTCGCGCACGGTGGCCAGGCGCTGGCGCAGGTGGCCCAGGTCGATGACCATGCCGGTGGCGGGATCGCGCGGGCCGGTGACGGCCACCTCCGCGTGGTAGGTGTGGCCGTGGATGCGGCGGCTGCCCTCGGCCTCGATCTCGCGCTGCAAGGTGTGCGCGGCATCGAAGAAAAAGCGCTGGTGGACGGTGAACTGCATGGTCGGCGAACGGGCGGGAACGGGGCGTAAAAACGGTACGGGGAAAGGGGCTCAGCGGATGCCGGTGAGCTTGTGGGTCTGCAGGCTCAGGCGCCACGCGGGGTGGTCGAGGCAGGCGGCGATGCAGCGCTCGGTGTTGGCGGCCTGCTCCGGGCCGTCCATGGGCTGCAGGAAGCGGTGCGTGAACTGCGTCTGCGACTCCAGCGCGGCGAGGTCAAAGCCGGGCTGGGGCCACACCAGCTTGAGTTCCTGCCCGCTGCGCTGCACCCAGGGCGCGCCGGCCTTGGGGCTGATGCACAGCCAGTCGATGCCGGGCGGCGCGGCGACGGTGCCGTTGCTCTCCACGGCGATGCGAAAGCGCCGCGCGTGCAGGGCGTCGATGAAGGCGGTGTCCACCTGCAGCAGCGGCTCGCCGCCGGTCAGCACCACCAGGCGGTGCGCGGCATCGTGCGCGGGCCACTGCGCGGCGATCACGTCGGCCAGCGCCTCGGCGGTGGCGAACTTGCCGCCCAGGGTGCCGTCGGTGCCCACGAAGTCGGTGTCGCAGAAGCGGCAGACGGCGCTGGCGCGGTCTTCCTCACGGCCACTCCAGAGGTTGCAGCCCGCGAAGCGGCAGAACACGGCGGGCGTGCCGGCCTGGCCGCCCTCGCCCTGCAGGGTGTAGAAGATTTCCTTGACGCTGTAGGTCATGCCAGGGCCTCCACGGCGGCGGGCGCCAGCTCGTCCAGCGCCTGCAGCAGGCGGTCCACGTCGGCCTCGGTGTGCGCGGCCGACAGGGCGATGCGCAGGCGCGCCGTGCCCTCGGGCACGGTGGGCGGGCGGATGGCGGGCACCCACAGGCCGCGCTGGCGCAGGCCTTCCATGGCGGCCAGGGCCTCGTCGTTGGCGCCGATCACCACGGCCTGCACGGCGGTGCGCGACTCGCCCAGCTGCCAGTGCGTGCCCTGCAGCCGCGGCGCGAGGCCGCCCCGCAGGCGCTGGACGAGGCGCGCGAGGTGCTCGCGGCGCGAATTCTCCGCCTCGATGAGCGCTAGGCTGGCCTGCAGCGCGCGCGCCAGCAGCGGCGGCGCGGCGGTGGCGAAGATGTAGCTGCGCGTCTTTTGCAGCAGCCATTCGATCAAGGCGTCGTCGCCCGCGACGAAGGCGCCGGCCACGCCCGCGGCCTTGCCCAGCGTGGCCATGTACAGCACGCGCCGCGAGGCCTGCGCGCCGACCAGGCCTGCCTCGGCCAGCGCGCCGCGCCCCTGCGGCCCGAGCACGCCGAAGCCGTGCGCGTCGTCCAGCAGCAGCAGCGCGTCGTGGCGCTCGCACAGCGCCAGCAGCGCGGGAATGTCGGCCACATCGCCGTCCATGCTGAACACGGCATCGGTGATGACCAGCTTGCGGCGCGCGGGGCTGCTGGCCAGCGCGGCCTCCAGCGCGGCCAGGTCGGCATGCGGGTAGCGGTGGATGCGGGCGCGCGACAGGCGGGCGCCGTCGATCAGGCAGGCGTGGTTGAGCGCATCGGAAAACAGCGCATCGCCCTCGCCCACCAGCGCGGGCACGATGCCGGCGTTGGTGGCGTAGCCCGCGTAGAAGTACAGCGCGCGCGGCAGGCCCACGAAGCGGGCGAGGTCGGCCTCCAGCGCCGCGTTGGCCGCGCTGTGGCCGCTCACCAGCGGCGAGCCGCCCGAGCCCACGCCGAACTCGCGCGCGCCTGCGCAGGCGGCCTCGGCCAGCGCGGGGTGGCCGGCCAGCCCCAGGTAATCGTTGCTGCAAAAAGCCAGCATGGGCGCGCCATCGACCAGCAGGTGCGCGCCGCCGGCCGGCACCACGGCGCGGCGCCGGCGGCGCAGGTGGGCGGCGTCGAGCGCGGCGATGCGTGCCGGAAACTCGTCGATCCAGGAGGCGGCGTCGGGGCGGGGGCTCATCGGGTCGTCCATGCGGCGGGAAGGTCGAAGGGCAGCGCACGGGCGTCCGGCACGGCCTGGTAGGGAATGTCGGCCAGCAGCGGGGCGCCCAGGCGCTGCGCGAGCCAGTCGAGGTTTTCTTGCGGCGCCCGCATGTGCGGGTCGATGCGGCTGGCGATCCAGCCGGCCAGCGGCAGGCCGCGCGCGCGCACGGCATCGGCCGTGAGCGCGGCGTGGCTCAGGCAGCCCAGCCGCAGGCCCACCACCAGCACCACGGGCAGGCCCAGGGCCTGGGCGAGGTCTGCGCCGGTCTCGGTGTCCGACAGCGGCACGTGGAACCCGCCCGCGCCTTCGACGACGACCGCATCGGCCTGCGCCGCCAGCGCTTCGTAGCTGCGCACGATGTGCGCGATGTCGATGCGCGTGCCCGCGCGCTCGGCGGCGATGTGGGGCGAGAGCGGGTCGGGCAGCAGCACGGGGTTGTCCAGCGCCGGGGGCACCGCGATGGTGGAGGCGGCGCGCAGGGCAAGGGCGTCTTCGTTGGCGAGCTGGCCATGGTGCCATTCGGCGCCCGCGGCGATGGGCTTCATGCCCACGACGCGCGCGTGGTGGTGCGCCAGCGCGTGCAGCAGGCCGGCCGAGGCCAGCGTCTTGCCCACGCCGGTGTCGGTGCCGGTGACGAAACAGGCGAATGCCGGGGTCGGGTTCATGGGGTGGTCTCCTCGGCCAGGGTGGCCTGCAGTGCGGCGAAGGCGGCGTCGCCCAGGTGCTGCACGGCCTCGTCGTCGAGCACGTAGGGCGGCATGGCGTAGAGCGTTTTGCCGATGGGGCGCAGCACCAGTCCGCGCGCCATGGCGTGGCGGTGGTAGCGGCGGGAAAAATCGGGCAGGGAGGTCTCCACGTCCCACGCCCACACCATACCCAGCCGGCGCGCATGGCGCACGCGCGGGTGCTGCGTGATGGGCGCGCAGGCGGCGTCGATGCGCCCGGCCAGCGCCGCATTGGCCGCGAGCGGGTCGAGCTGGTCGAACAGCTCCAGCGTGGCCAGCGCCGCGCGGCAGGCCAGCGGGTTGCCGGTGTAGGAGTGCGAATGCAGGAAGCCGCGGGCCACGTCGTCGTCGTAGAACGCGGCGTACACGGCCTCGGTGGTGAGCACGGCCGACAGCGGCAGCGTGCCGCCCGTGAGGCCCTTGGACAGGCAGATGAAATCGGGCCGGATGCCGGCCTGCTGGTGCGCGAACATCGTGCCGGTGCGGCCGAAGCCGGTGGCGATCTCGTCTACCACCAGGTGCACGCCGTAGCGGTCGCACAGCGCGCGGGCCTGGCGCAGGTATTCGGCATCGTGCATCGCCATGCCGGCGGCGCACTGCACCAGGGGCTCGACGATCAGCGCGGCGGTGCTCTCGTGGTGTTCGGCCAGCCAGGCCTCCAGCGCCTGGGCGGCGCGCCGGGCCGCATCCAGCGCGCTCTCGCCGGGCTGTGCGCCGCGCGCATCGGGGCTGGGCACGGTGGCCGCCAGGCGCACCAGCGGGGCGTAGGCCTCGCGGAACAGGGCGATGTCGGTCACGGCCAGCGCGCCCACGGTCTCGCCGTGGTAGCCGCCGCCCAGGCCCACGAAGCGGCTTTTGCCCGGCCGCCCGGCGTTGCGCCAGCAGTGCGCGCTCATCTTGAGGGCGATCTCGGTGGCCGCGGCACCGTCGCTGCCGTAGAAGGCGTGGCCCAGCCCGGTGAGCGCGCCCAGCCGCTCGGACAGCTCCACCACCGGCGCGTGCGTGAAGCCCGCGAGCATCACGTGGTCCAGCCGCGCGAGCTGGTCGGCCAGCGCGGCCTGGATGTGCGGGTGGCTGTGGCCGAAGAGGTTGACCCACCACGAGCTGATGCCGTCCAGGTAGCGCCGGCCATCGGTGCCGTGCAGCCACGGGCCGCGGGCGCTGGCGATGGCCACGGGCGGGTCGGCCTCGTGGCGCTTCATCTGCGTGCACGGGTGCCAGACGCTGGCCAGGCTGCGGGCGACGAGGGTGTCCTGGTTCATCGTGGGTGGCCTTTCACAGGGCCTGCGTGGGCACGTGGTGGCGCAGTTCCACCTGGCGGTTGGCGGCGTCCACGAACACGAGCTGCGGCTGGTGCGCGGCCACCTCGGCCTCCTCGACCTGGGCGAAGGCGGCGATGATGAGCAGGTCGCCCACGGCGGCGCGGCGCGCCGCCGAGCCGTTGACCGACACCATGCCGCTGCCGCGCTGGCCCTTGATGGCATAGGTGACGAAGCGCTCGCCGTTGTCGATGTTCCAGATGTGCACCTGCTCGTTCTCCACGATGTTCGCGGCGTCGAGCAGGTCTTCGTCGATCGCGCAGGAGCCTTCGTAGTGCAGCTCGCAGTGCGTGGCGGTGGCGCGGTGGATCTTGGATTTCAGCAGGGTGCGTTGCATGGCGGGAGGGGCGAAGAAAACGGTTAGAGCTTGCGGTGAGGCGGTCAGCGGACCGGCGGGACCAGGATGGTGGGCGCGGCCGGGGCGGCCCGCTCGGGGTAGTCGCGGCTGTAGTGCAGGCCCCGGCTCTCGCGGCGCATCTGGGCCGAGCGCACGATGAGTTCGGCCACCTGCACCAGGTTGCGCAGCTCCAGCAGGTCGCGCGTGACGTGGAAGTGGGCGTAGAACTCCTCGATCTCGGCCTGCAGCAGCGTGATGCGGTGCGCCGCGCGCTCCAGGCGCTTGTTGGTGCGCACGATGCCCACGTAGTCCCACATGAAGCGGCGCAGCTCGTCCCAGTTGTGGGAGATGACCACGCACTCGTCGGCATCGGTCACGCGGCTGTCGTCCCATGGCGGCACGTCGGGCACGGCTTCCGCGCTGGCGGCGGCGATGGCCTGGGCGGCCGCGCGCGCGAAGACCATGCACTCCACCAGCGAATTGCTGGCCAGCCGGTTGGCGCCGTGCAGGCCGGTGCAGGCGGTCTCGCCGATGGCGAACAGGCCGGGCAGGTCGGTGCGGCCGGCCAGGTCGGTGAGCACGCCGCCGCAGGTGTAGTGCGCGGCGGGCACCACGGGAATGGGCTCCTTCGTGATGTCCAGCCCCAGCTCGGCGCAGCGCGCGAGGATGTTGGGAAAGTGCTCCTGGATGAACGCCGGGCTCTGGTGCGAAATGTCCAGGTGCACGCAGTCCAGGCCGTGGCGCTTCATCTCGTAGTCGATGGCGCGGGCCACCACGTCGCGCGGGGCCAGTTCGGCGCGCGGGTCGTGCTGCGGCATGAAGCGCGTGCCGCCGGCCGAGGGGGGCAGCAAGAGCCGCCCGCCCTCGCCGCGCACCGCTTCGGTGATGAGGAACGACTTGGCGTGCGGGTGGTACAGGCAGGTGGGGTGGAACTGGATGAACTCCAGGTTGGACACGCGGCAGCCCGCGCGCCAGGCCGCGGCGATGCCGTCGCCCGTGGCCGTGTCGGGGTTGGTGGTGTACAGGTACACCTTGCCCGCGCCGCCCGTGGCCAGGATGGTCTGCGGCGCGCGGAAGGTCACGACCTCGTCGGTGCCTTCATCCAGCGCATACAGCCCCAGGCAGCGCTGCGGCCCGCCGCGGCGCAGCTTGTGCGGGGTGATGAGGTCCACCAGCGTGTGCTGCTCGAACAGCGTGATGCCCGGCGTGGCGCGCACGGTGTCGATCAGGGTGCGCTGCACGGCGGCGCCGGTGGCATCGGTGGCGTGCACGATGCGGCGAGCGCCGTGGCCGCCCTCGCGTGTGAGGTGCAGGGCGCCGTCCTCCTGCGAGAACGGCACGCCCAGGCCCTGCAGCCAGTGGATGGCCTCGGGCGCGTTCTCCACCACGAAGCGCGTGGCGGCCAGGTCGCACAGCCCAGCGCCCGCCACCAGGGTGTCCTGCACGTGGGCCTCGTAGGTGTCGCCCTCGGCCAGCACGGCGGCGATGCCGCCCTGCGCCCAGGCACTGGCCCCGTCCTGCAGCGCGCGCTTGGTGATGACCGCCACGCGGTGCGTGGATGCCAGGTGCAGCGCAGCCGACAGCCCGGCCAGCCCGCTGCCGATGATGAGAACGTCGAAATCGTGGGATGGCATGGTGGTGCGTGTGGGCGTGTGGGCGTGTGGGGCGTTCGGGCCGGGGCGCCCGGCCGTGGCGGTGAAGGGCGTCGGCTCAGACCGGCGTGTACGCCAGCCGCACGTAGATGGGCGCGAACGCCTCGGCCTGGGTGATCTCGATCAGGGTTTCCTTGGCCAGCTCCAGCAGCGCGATGAAGGTCACCACCAGCACGGTGCTGCCTTTTTCGGGCTCGAACAGTTCCTCGAACTCCACGAAGCGCCGGCCCTGCAGCGTCTTGAGTACGGCGCTCATGTATTCGCGCACGCTCAGCTCCTCGCGCGTGATGCGGTGGTGCTGCACCAGCTTGGCGCGCCGCAGGATGTCGCGCCAGGCCTCCTGCAGGTCGGCCACGTGCACGTCGGGAAAGCGCGGCTGCAGGCTCTGCTCGATGTGCACCTGCGCCCGCAGGAAATCGCGCCCGTACTGCGGCATGCGCGAGAGGCCGGCCGCGGCCAGCTTGATCTGCTCGTATTCGAGCAGGCGGCGCACGAGTTCGGCGCGCGGGTCCTCGGGCTCGGCGCTGCCTTCCTGCTTCTTGGGCGGCAGCAGCATGCGCGACTTGATCTCGATGAGCATGGCCGCCATCAGCAGGTACTCGGCCGCCAGCTCCAGGTTGCGGCTGCGGATCTCGTCCACGTACACCAGGTACTGGCGCGTGACGCCCACCATGGGGATGTCGAGGATGTTGAAGTTCTGCTTGCGGATGAGGTACAGCAGCAGATCGAGCGGCCCCTCGAACGCTTCGAGGAACACCTCCAGCGCATCGGGCGGGATGTACAGGTCGGTCGGCAGGGCGAACAGCGGCTCGCCATACAGGCGCGCCAGCGCCACCGCATCCACGACCTGGGGGGAGGCGCCCTCGGCACCCCCGGCGGGCAGGGCGGGGGCGGAGGCCCTGTCCGCGGCGGTGCTCATCGTTTGCTATTAAAAATATAGCTACCAGCGTTAGTTGCTATTGCGCTGGATGGCATTTTGATGCCTGAGATTCAGCCCTGGGTCTGGTAGACGTAGGGCTTTTGCGGCACGCTGGCTTCGTCGTACTCGCCCCAGAGGCTGCGGTCCACGCGCTTGTCCCACAGCAGCGCACGGCCGGCCTGCTGCTGCGCGTCCAGTTCGGGCTTCTCGGTCTTGAGCTGGTTGATGAACTGGGTGGTGTCGGACTGGTAGTCGGGGCGGCGGAAGAAGGACATGGCGGTGGTGCAGTCACTGTAGGGAGGCGGCGATTTTAGCGGGCGCCGCCCTTGGCCGGGCGCCGCCGCCTCGGCGCGCTACAGTGCGGGACCCCGACACTGCCCCGGAAAGGACCCCCGATGAACACCCCCCGATGGAGCGCCCCGGCGGCCCGGGCGCTGCGCGCGACCGGCCTGGCCTGCACGCTCGGCCTCCTGGCGGCCCTGCTCGCCGGCTGCGATCCGCAACGCATCAGCGAACTGGAGGAGGGCAGCTCCACCGAGGCCGACGTGCGCTCGCGCTTCGGCGAGCCCGAGCGCGTGTGGGACGAGCCGGGCGGTGCCCGCACCCTCGAATACAACCGCCAGCCGGCCGGCCACCAGAACTACATGATCACCATCGGCCCCGACGGCCGCATGAGCGCGCTGCGCCAGGTGCTGGCGCCGCACAACTTCGAGCAGATCGTGCCCGGCATGGCCATGGACGACGTGCGCCGGCGCCTGGGCAAGCCCATGAAGGCCATGACCTATGAGCGCAAGGGCGAAACCGCCTGGGACTGGCGCTGGAACGACGGCGGTAACCAGCCCATGATCTTCACCGTGTACTTCGACGGCCAGGGCCGGGTGCTGCGCAGCGGCAGCGCGCTGGAGATCCGCGAGGGGCGATAGCCCGGCGCTGGCACCACCGCCAGCGCGGGCTGGCGCGTTGTTTGCATGGCCTGCCGGTGTTGGAGTAGCCTGTGACAACCATCCGCCCTGCCATGCCCGAAGCCCCCTTGCCACCCCCTGCGCCCCCGGCCGAGGCCGCGCCGCCGCCTTCCGCGCCGCTGTACCCCATGGGGTCGCTGCGCCACGGGCATTACGAAGACGTGCAGGCGCTCTTCGCCGGCACGCTGTTCGTGGCCATGGCGCTCATGCTGTTCGGCCAGGCGGGGCTGCTCATCGGCAGCACGGCGGGCATCGCCTTCTTGCTGCACTACGTGACCGACATCTCGTTCGGCAAGCTGTTCTTTGCCATCAACCTGCCGTTCTACTGGTTCGCCTGGACGCGCATGGGGCGGGAGTTCACCGTCAAGACGTTCCTGTCGGTGGCGCTGCTGTCGGTGCTGACGGAGCTGTTTCCCCACGTCATGCACGTGGACTACCTGAACCCGCTGTTCGCCGCCGTGCTGGGCGGGCTGCTGCTGGGCACGGGCTGCCTGTTCCTCGCGCGCCACAAATCCAGTCTGGGCGGCGCCACCATCGTCTCGCTGTATCTGCAGCAGCGCTACGGGGTGCGCGCGGGCAAGGTGCAGATGGCGATCGACTGCACCGTGGTGCTGCTGGCGCTGGTGATCGTGCCGATCGAGCGGGTGGCGTATTCGGTGCTGGCGGTGGTGGTGATGAGCGGGTTTTTATGGATCAGCCACCGGCCGGGGCGGTATGTGGGGCATTGAGCGCCAGCCTGTCATGCTTGCGACCGAGAGACGCCCCCTCTTGGCCCACTCCATCGGCGAAGCAAGTTTTTTCCAAGTTTCAAGTGGTCCTCGCCATGGAGGCATGGCGGTATCAAGCCGCGGTTCCCCCTGGTCACATGACGGTGACCCGAGTCGTAAGAAAGCCAAGGAATCCCGCTCATGCCGCCGTTTTAATTGCCTTTTTTGCTATATTTTCAATAGCATTTGAAGTGAGCCCGTTGCTCTGTACGGGGCCGCTAACGCCGTGGTTGCCCACGCCGCAGGCGGATCGGATGCCGGAGCCAAACCCTCCGGTGCCATCCCTCGAAAAAAAAGCCTGGGGCCGGCCAGCCCCAGGCTTTCTGCTCATCGCAAGTCCGTTCACTGCCAATGCGCGGCAACGACCTTCCATGGCCCATCCTGCGCCGCCGCCACGCCCCTGGCGTCGATGGCGGCAGGTGGAGCGAACTGCGCCATGGCGTCCGTCAGCAGTTGGGCCTGGCGGTCCATTGATGCGGATGCACCATCCATCTGCACCGTTTGGAACAACGGTTTCCACTGAATTGCTGCGAAAGAATCCAAGGGTGCGATGCTCCAGTCGGTCGGCGCCACTGCGTCGATCAATGGCTCTTTCTCCTGCGGCTTCAGGGTCACGAAGTCCGCATCGTCCAAGCCAGTGAACGCGTAGGGCTTGTTGACGCCGGCCATGG
>NZ_BQXI01000031.1:0-68347 GCF_030158955.1 Acidovorax sp. SUPP1855
TAGTGCTAAGCACTAGTTCCAAAGAACTTGGCACTCGCCATCAAACGCCCACGCTTATCGGCTGTATATTTTTAATGAACCGAAACTCAGAATCTCTTCTTTGTTTCAAACTTTGCTGCAATCAGCATAGCCTTGAATTATAGCAGGTTTTTTAAAGTCCCGTCAAACTTGAAGGTCTTTCGTTGTTTTGATCAACCGCCGCTTCCAGCAATCAACCCACCCAGCGAAGCCTCGAATTATATACCGAATTTCAACCCGGCCACAACTCAAAACCAACCTTTCTTGTCAGACTCTCCGGACAACTCAGTCATCCGTCTCACCTGCCAAGCCCGCAAGTATAGACCACTTTTCCCACACCCGTAGGAGAAAGATGACAAAAATTGCAATGTATCTTGCCACAGTCGCCTTGCGCCTCCTTCAGCGCTAAGCCGGATAATTCCTCACATATGGCACTTCTCACCTTACTTAATGCTCAACTGGCTTTCGGTCATGTTGCACTGCTAGATCATGCTGGCTTTTCCCTGGAAGCCGGCGAACGCGTCGGATTGATCGGGCGTAACGGTGCTGGAAAGTCATCGCTACTGAAAATCTTGGGCAGTCTTGCCAAGCCCGATGATGGCTCCCTACAAGTCCAACAGGGAGTTCGAATTGCCTACGTTGCGCAGGAGCCGGTCCTAGAGATGGAAGCTAGTGTTTTCGCCGCAGCCTCAGAAGGGCTGCGCGAAGTAGCAGAAATAAGAGATCTTTACCTCTCTGGCGACCCGGGACTGGACCTCAATGCGTTGCAATCGCAGATTGAGGCCTACGACGCTTGGAACTGGGAACAGCGGGTTGAAGAGACCCTGCAGCGACTTCGACTAGATCCCCACTCGATCGTGGGCAACCTATCAGGCGGAACAAAAAAACGAGTCGCTCTTGCGCAAGCGTTGGTGGCAAGACCGGATGTTCTGTTGCTGGACGAACCGACCAATCACCTCGATCTGGATTCCATCGAATGGCTGGAAGATCTATTGATTGATTTCAAAGGCAGCGTCATCACGATCACCCACGATCGCTCATTCCTGGACAGAGTAGCCACGCGGATTGTGGAGCTCGATCGAGGGCAACTCCGATCGTATCCGGGAAATTTCGCCCAGTACGTGTTTCAAAAGGGTGAGCAGCTTGCCCAGGAGGCCGTTGTCTCGGCCAAGGCCGACAAGTTGCTCGCTCAAGAGGAAATTTGGGTGCGCAAGGGTGTTGAAGCCCGAAGAACCCGCAGTCAAAGCCGCATCGGGCGCCTTGAGGCCCTGCGAGCTGACCGCAGTGCTCGGAGAGAGGTGCTGGGCAGCGTCAAGATGGATATTGCCTCGGGTGCCCAAAATGGCTATCAAGGCAAGATCGTTGCGGAGTTGTCTGACGTCAGCAAATCTTTCGGAAACAAAGTCATCGTCAAAGGTTTTTCTGGAACGATCCTCCGCGGCGACAAAGTGGGTTTGATCGGCCCCAATGGTGCGGGAAAAACCACTTTGCTCAAGCTCATCCTAGGTGAACTAGCTCAAGATGAGGGCACCGTTCGGCGAGGAAGCAATCTGCAGGTAGCGTACTTTGATCAGATGCGACATGCGATCAACCTCGACGCGACCCTTGAAGACTTCATCAGCCCTGGCAGCGAATGGATCGAGATTGGCAAGCAACGCAAGCATGTCAAAAGTTACCTCAGCGATTTCCTTTTTTCCCCTGCCAGGGCTCACTCACCAGTCCGCTCACTTTCAGGAGGGGAACGCAACCGACTGCTTCTGGCTCGCCTCTTCGCACGTCCTGCCAATGTGCTGGTGCTCGACGAGCCAACGAATGACTTAGATATCGACACGCTGGATCTTCTGGAGGAACTACTTCAGACGTATGACGGCACCGTATTCCTTGTGAGCCATGATCGGACCTTCCTTGACAATGTGGTGACCAGCACCATTGCGTATGAAGGAAACGGGCTCTGGCGGGAATACGAGGGCAGTGTTCAAGACTGGCTGACCCAGTCCCGGCGCAGTGGGCCGCTCAATCCCACGTCTTTGCCACCCTCCAAGGCGGCAGTTGAGCGCAATGACACTGTGGACGTAGAGGAAAAGTCAGCACATCTTCCCAAGAAGAAGTTGAGCTACAAAGAGCAACGGGAGCTTGAACAGCTCCCAACTCAAATTGCCACACTAGAGACAGAGCAACAGTCAATCCAGTCAGCACTGGCTGACGGTTCCTTATATGCCAAAGATGGTGCACGAGCGGCCTCCCTCCATGCAAGGGAGGGAGAGATCGAAAATCAACTGATGATTGCGCTGGAGCGCTGGACCGCTTTGTCGTCCTAACGCCCCGTCTTATTGCGCACTGATACCTAGATGCGATGGTGCAATCGATCGGTTGCACCACGCAGCTTGGCGATCAAAGCCGGTGCAATCTGCGTCAAATGCAAAACCTCATCTGCAGCGCCATGTGCAATGGCCTCCCGGGGCATACCGAAAACGATGCAACTTGCCTCGTCCTGCACATAGTTGTAACTGCCAGCATCCTTCATCTCGCGCATCGCGGAGGCACCATCATTTCCCATGCCGGTCAACATGATGCCGAAAACGTTACGTCCCGCTACCCCCGCGGCCGACTTGAATAAGACCTCCACCGACGGCTTGTGCCGATTGACAGGAGGACCATCATCCACCACGGCCACATAGTTGGCTCCACTGCGTGCAATATGAAACTGCTTTCCTCCGGGCGCTATGTAGGCATGGCCAGGCAAGATGCGCTCTCCGTTGGCCGCTTCTTTCACTGTGATTTGGCACAACCCATTGAGCCTGGCGGCGAAGCTGGTGGTGAAACCTGGTGGCATGTGCTGAGTGATCACGATCGCCGGTGAGTCTGCTGGCATCTGCATCAGCACTTCGCGGATGGCCTCTGTTCCACCAGTGGATGCACCGATGCAAATCAGCTTTTCCGTCGACAAGCGGCCCAGCAATGTGGTCGTATGCGTCGGAGCATGTCCCCCCTCTACAGAACCAGTTGTTGGAGAGTGCGGACGGGTCGGGCTTTGCACCGGCGCTCTCCGGACCTGTGCGACAGCGGCCACCCGAATCTTCTCAACGATCTGGGTCGCCAATTCATTCAGACCACTGGAAAGGCCGACCCGGGGTTTGGCAACGAAGTCAACCGCTCCCAGTTCGAGCGCCTTCATCGTGACTTCAGCCCCCCTCTCCGTGAGCGTGGAAATCATCACCACGGGCATGGGCCGAAGGCGCATCAGGCGCCCAAGAAAATCAATTCCATCCATGCGAGGCATCTCGACGTCCAAGGTAATGACATCGGGGTTCATTTCGCGAATCATTTCGCGTGCAATCAAAGGATCGTTGGCGGTTCCAATGCACTCCATGTCCCGCTGGCGATTGATGATTTCGGCCAAAAGACTGCGCACCAACGCCGAATCATCCACAACGATCACCCGGATCTTCCTCATTCCCTCATGTCCTTGTTCATTTCTCAAAAGAGGTCCACTGATCCGCCGGCAGTCGCTTTGGCAACCGTCGCAGCGTTGCCGCGAACTTCCTGCTCCACCAATGTCTCTGGATGCGCATGGGCGAGCCGCTTCACCATCGCTTTTCCTGTCACCGGAAAGAAAACGACTTTGCGTGGATAGATATCGAGCACGTCTTCCGAAACAATCGGGATACGCTCTGTCTGGAGATAGTTGAGCACAAAGTTGGTGTTGCGCTCACCCACATTCATCGTGGTGAAGTTATGCATCACCTGTGCCCCACCAAATATCTTGGCCTGCATGCTTTCCCGGCGAGCTCCAAGTTTCAGCATTTCGTTGATCAGCAACTCCATGGCATACGAGCCATAGCGGCCGGATACATCGGAGGAATCGCCATCGGGGAGCATGAAGTGATTCATACCACCGACCCGGCTACGGCTGTCCCACAGGCAAGCGGCAATGCATGAGCCGAGCACGGTCATGATCACCAGATTCTCATCCGAGACGAAATATTCCCCGGGAAGCACTTTGACCGCATTGTGCTGAAAATGATGATCAAAAAAGAAAAATGAGGCTTCTCCCGGCCGGCGCGTTTGCGCCTTGAGCTCCGGCAATGTTGATTGCTTTGCGGCAGAGGCTGGAGTGCCAGTGTAAATATCGGCACTGAGCGGCGCAATTCGCGGTGCACGACGCCGCTCTACCGTTCCACCATAGGCGGACGGCGGTGCGCCAGACGGAGGGGGAAAGCCAGGGCGGGTATTGGTCATGTGGGCTCTTGCAGAAGACTATCGGTCAACGGCGCTCATACACGGTCTTGCCGCGCAAAGTGAAAAGGTCACGGGACTCGCTGAAGTTTTCAGCATGCCCGACAAAAAGCATGCCGCCCGGTTTCAACACACGATGGATGCGCTCCAGTACCTTGCGCTGGGTGGGGGCATCGAAATAGATCATGACATTGCGGCAAAAAACGACGTCGAACGGCTCCCGAAAAGGCCAGTCGTCGCGGATGAGATTCACGCTCAGGAAATCGATGCTTCGGCGCAACTCAGGTTTTGCACGTGCAAACCCGGCATTTGAGGCCTTGCCCCGCAAGAAGAATCGTTGAAGGCGTTCAGGACTCAACCCTTTCACGCTGTCCAGGCGGTACACCCCCTCGGCTGCCGTAGCCAACACCCGGGAATCGATATCGCTGGCCGTTAATTTGAACGAGCCGTTACTGCTCAAAGACTCCATGGCTGTCATCACGATGGAATATGGTTCTTCCCCGGTGGATGCAGCGTTGCACCACACACTCCACGGGCCAGCAGGCCGTGTGCGCAGGAGATTGGCCAGAATCTCAAAGTGGTGCTGCTCCCGGAAGAACGCAGTCAGATTGGTCGTGAGCGCGTTCACGAACTCCTGCCACTCCGGGCCATCATGGGTTTCCAGCCAGCTCAGATATTCATGAAAGCTCGTATGCCCGGTATCGCGCAACCGCCGCGACAAACGGCTGTAGACCATTGCATGTTTGCCATCGTGCAAACTGATACCAGCCCGCTGATAAATGAGCGCCTGGACACGTGAAAAATCTGCGTTGGTCCAGACGAATTCTCGCCCTTGGGCCAAGGGGCCCGATGAAGGCGAAACCGCTGGTGATTCCGCCACGCCTCGTGCAGGAGGGAGAGGACTGGAGGTCTGGCGCATGTTGCTTTTCACTTCGAGAGGTCGATGGTTCACAGGCCAGCGGTTACGGATACAGCCACGTCGATTGATCTTTAAGCCGTTGCGTGGCGGCGAAGTGTCGGCCTCATTCGTTGGCAGAAACCAAACCCATGTCCATACTGGCCATGAGCTTCTCGATATCCAACAGGATGAGCATGCGCTCACCCACCGAGCCCAAGCCGACGATGCAGTTGGTGTCGATGGTGCTCTCCACCTCCGGGGCAACGCGGATCTGGTCCGAGTTCAGTTCCATGACGTCACTCACCGAGTCCACCACGATCCCGACAACCCGGTTTCGCAGATTCAGGATGATGACCACCGTAAAGCTGTTGTATTCCGCTTTGGAACAACTGAATTTCAGCCGCATGTCAACGATGGGAACAATGGTGCCGCGCAGATTCGTCACGCCCTTGATGAAGTCTGGCGCATTGGCGATGCGTGTCGGCGGCTCATAGCCGCGGATCTCCTGCACCTTCAGGATGTCGATCCCATACTCCTCTTGATCCAGCCGGAAAGTCAAATACTCCCGGGCGCCAGAGACAGTCGCTTCATTGGTTTTTTCCATCACTCCAGCCATAGGGCTCTCCTTATATCAACGGGTCGCGGGCTCAGTGGCGAGCGCGCCGCACCAAAGCACCTGTGTCCAGGATGAGTGCCACAGTTCCGTCCCCGAGAATGGTGGCGCCGGACACATTGGGCACTTTGCGATAGTTGGTTTCCAGGTTTTTCACGACGACTTGGTGTTGGCCGAGCAACTCATCCACCAACAATGCGACCCGGCTACCGTCCGCCTCAACCACCACCATGATGTTGCTGGACTTGCTTTGATCCAGGCGAGGGACCTGGAATGTTTTCTCCAGGGCGATGACCGGCATATATTCATCCCGCACCTTGACCAGTTGAGATCCTTGCGCGACCGTATTGACATCATCGGGATTGACCTGGAACGACTCCACGACAGAAGACAACGGAAGGATGTAGACCTCTTCCCCCACTCCCACCGACATGCCATCCATGATCGCCAGCGTCAGCGGCAACCGCACGGACACACGCATGCCATACCCTTCGGCAGAATCGATTTCCACCGACCCGTTGAGTGCAGCGATATTCCGTTTCACCACATCCATGCCGACCCCACGCCCGGAGACATCGGTCACTTCATCGGCAGTGGAGAAGCCTGGCGCGAAAATCAGGCCCCACACATCTGCGTCGCTCATCTGATCGGAGACATCCAGCCCACGTTCCCTGGCTTTTCGCATGATTTTTTCGCGCGAGAGTCCTCGACCATCGTCACGTACTTCAATCACGATGGAGCCTCCTTGATGCGAGGCGGACAACGTGATCGTTCCATGCTCGGACTTCCCTGCAGCAAGCCGGTCAGCAGGCATTTCAATGCCATGGTCGCAGCTGTTCCGAACCAAATGCGTCAATGGGTCGGTGATTTTTTCGACCAAGCTCTTGTCCAGTTCGGTGGCTTCACCCAAGGTGACCATCTCGACTTTCTTGCCCAGCTTGTTGGCCAAGTCTCTGAGCATCCGCGGAAAGCGGCTGAACACGATCGACATGGGAATCATGCGGATCGACATCACGGACTCTTGCAAATCCCGTGTGTTGCGATCCAGATCGGCCAACCCCGCCAGCAACTGTTGATAGGCCCCCGCATCAAGACCGCGGCTGTTCTGCGCCAACATGGCCTGGGTGATCACCAATTCGCCGACCAGATTGATCAACTGGTCAACCTTGTTCACTGCCACACGAATAGTGGTGGACTCCATCTGCGCTTGGCTGACCGCCTTGGGCTCCGCAGCGCGGGCTGCGGCTGCAGGCTGCTTGGCAGACGGGGCATCCGACACATTTGCAACGGCCACCTCCGTCCGATCGCTCGGCATACCAGGGGACCCATTGAAGAATCCATAGGGTGCTTCCGTGGACACCTCGCCCGCTTGCAGCAGGGCTGCTTCCGGATCGGCTTCCACACTGGCCGAACCGTCTTCTGCACCGATCCTGACCTGGTCTTTCGACACATGGAAGGCGAACAGATCCAGCAGGTCATCGTTGGTGGAAGTGGTCTCGACCGCGAACAGCCGGACACCCTGCTCGTCAGAAGGAACGTCGCGAATGGAACCGAGGCCGGGAATATCGCGGAACAATTCCTTGATGGCGTCAGCCTGTTCCAAACGCTCCAGCGGACCGATGCGGATCTCGAGGGAGCGCGCGCTACCCGGTGCGGCTGCCGCAGCGGGAACGGATGGGGCAGGCGTGACCGGAGCTGGCGCAGGCACAGGAGTCGGCGCTGGCGGCGGTGGGGGGGGCGGCGCCAAGGCCGCCACAGGTTCGGCAGGAACATTGCCGGCAGCCAATTCACTGATTCGGCGAACCAGTTCCGCCGTGGATACGGCTTCGCCCTGGCCTCCCGCTTGGTGCCTGGCAAGCAGGCTGCGGGACGCATCGGCAGACTCCAGCAGCACATCCACCATTTGGGGAATGGGCTGCAGTTCATGGCGCCGCAAGCGGTCCAGCAGCGATTCCATTTGATGGGTCAACTCTGCAACATCGGAGAATCCGAAGGTTGCAGCTCCTCCCTTGATGGAATGCGCGCAACGGAAAATACCGTTCAATTCTTCGTCATTGGCCGCACTCAGATCCAGGTCCAGGAGCATGTGCTCCATCTGGTCCAGGTTCTCGCCCGCCTCTTCGAAGAAGATCTGATAGAACTGACTGAGATCGAAGTCCGCGCCACCGCCCGCGCCTTCTTGATAGGTATCCGCCATTAGGGGCTCCAGTACTTAGGTTATCTGCACGCGATGGCGTTAGCGAATGACTTTTTGAATCACTTCGATCAAGCGGTTCGGATCGAAAGGCTTCACGAGCCAGCCCGTGGCGCCCGCGGAACGTCCCGCCTGCTTCATCTGGTCGCTCGACTCGGTCGTGAGGATCAGAATGGGAATGGTCTTGAACCTGGGATGCTCACGCAGCTTGCGGGTCAGGCCGATTCCGTCGAGTCTTGGCATGTTCTGGTCGGCCAGCACCAGATGGATATCGTGGGTTTCGGCCTTTTCGAGCGCGTCTTGCCCGTCTACCGCCTCCACCACGTGGTACCCCGCCCCGGTCAGGGTGAAGGACACCATCTTTCGCATGGACGGTGAATCATCAACGGCAAGAATCGATTGCATGTAGGGCTCCACTCACTTGAATATATAAGGTAACCAGTTACGGGCGCGGGCTCAGAACAGGTCGATTGATCCTGCATCCATTTCGCTCTGCGTGACAGGATTGGGACGGTCGGGGGCCATTTCAGCGAAGGGCGCGGCTTCTTCGCCCTCTTCGGTACCCATGGCTTCGGAGGCCAGGCGGAAAGCGCATCCTTGAAGCACCTTCGTGGTGTGCCAGATCAGTTGGGAGGCCATGTCCTGGAATTGCAGTTCAGTGACAGCACTGCGCAGTGCCGTCCGCAGCGCGGCGAGTTCCGCCGAATCGCCGACTACATCGTCGGTCAACGCACCGTTGGCTTCGCCGAAGCGTGCCAGCAGATTGTCGGTCGCATGGCTGAGCAGGCCTTCCAGTCGATGCAGATCATGCATGACGACCAACAAGGAGTCTTGCAATTCTGCAGCAACCATGACTGGCACTTGAACCCCTGGGCCGCCAGGGCTAGTTAGCGTAGATTGCATCGTTTCTCCAGAACTGCAAGCGGCTGCAGGGCAAACAAATTCCAATTCGGCAAGACGCTGGTGGCGGAATCCACTGGCAAAGACGTCCCATGCGAACCATTCTCTCGGCTTTCCTCGATCACCGCCGCACGGGACAAACACCCTTGTTTGTTCCAATATGTATCCTATGATAGCGTTCCCCATGCCATCAGGAGTAACGGATCGACCCTTGCGCATCCTGCATTTAGAAGATTCTGTAGCGGATCATGAGTTGGCTTGCATTACGTTGCGCCGCGCCAACGTGGTGTATGAAATCCACCACGTGGACACACTGACATCGTTCATAGAGCAACTCGATGCAGAGCCTTTCGATCTGATCCTTGCGGACTACCGCCTGCCTGGCTTCACTGCGCTGGACGCTTGGAGTGTGGTGGCGCAGCGGGAGCCCCATCCGCCCTTCGTCTTGCTTTCCGGTGCCATCGGCGAGGCGGCAGCGGTGGATGCGATGCGGCTGGGCATTGCGGACTACCTTCTCAAAGACGACATGGTGAGGCTGCCGCACGTCATTGACCGCGCCATCGAAGTGCACGAGGCTCGGCGCGCGAGGGAGAAAGCCACGGCCGATCTGGCTGCGTCCGAACGGCGGCTGGCAGAACTCACCGAGCATTTGCAAAGTTCGATCGAAAAAGAACGGGCCGCCATTGCCCGCGAGATCCACGATGACATTGGCGGTGCATTGAGTGCCGTGCGTTTCGATGTGGGCTGGATCAGCCGGCATGCCAAGGACGACGGGATGCAATCCCACGCGGCGGCCGCCACCGAGATGCTGCAGCACGCCATCGAGGCGAGTCAGCGCATCATGATGAATCTGCGCCCCCCCATCCTGGACCAGGGCCTGGTGGCCGCCGTGCAATGGCTGGCGGAAAGTTTCGAGCGGCGCACCGGCATTCCCACCCGGGTGCACACGAGCAAGGACACAATCCACGTGGACGCAGCCATTCAGCTGGTGGCTTACCGCACGGCGCAGGAAGCCCTGACCAATGTCTTCAAATATGCCGAAGCGCGACAGGTTGGCGTCGACCTGTCGGACAGCGAGGGGGTACTGACACTGGAGGTCACCGACGACGGACGGGGCATGGAGCCTGCCATGCGGGAGAAGCCCAAATCATTCGGTCTCAAAGGCCTTCAAGAACGAGCGCGCACCGTGGGAGGATGGCTCGACATCAGCAGCCATCCCGGCCGCGGAACCGCCGTCATCCTGTCGGTGCCGCTGACACCCCAAAACATTTCAGAGGAGGAGGCACCATGATCCAGGTCGTGCTGTGTGATGACCATGCGGTCCTGCGAAGGGGCATCCGTGACACGCTCTCGGAGGCACCGGACATTCAGGTGACGGGCGAGGCCGGTGGCTACTCCGAACTGAGGGAGGTATTGCGCACCGCGCCTTGCGACGTGCTGCTGCTCGATCTCAACATGCCCGGTCGCAGCGGCCTGGAAGTGCTCGCCAGCCTTCGCGAGACGGACTCCGCCGTCAAGGTACTGGTCGTCTCGATGTATCCCGAGGACCAATATGCGCTGCGGTGCCTGCGCGCGGGCGCACAGGGCTATGCCAACAAAGCAGGCGACCCGGTGGAGTTGATCGAAGCCGTGCGCACCGTGATGAAAGGCCGCAAGTACCTCACTCCAGAGGTGGCGCAGATGCTGGCGGACAGCCTGGCGCAGCCGAGTCCCGAGTTGCCCCACGAGGCGTTGTCGGAGAGGGAACTGCAAACCCTGGTGAAGATTGCGTCCGGCAAACGCCTGTCAGACATTGCGGAAGAACTGATGCTGAGCCCCAAGACGGTCAGCGTCTATCGGTCCCGCGTGTTGGAAAAACTCAAGCTCACCAACAACGCGGAACTCACGGTGTACGCCATTCGCAACCAGTTGGTCTGAAGGCCTGGCCGCCTAACGCTGTGAAGCGAAAAGATCGATGGATTGCTGCATCAGCGCCATGACGGGCTGCTCGAGCATGGGCAGGGTCGCCGCAATGCCCAGAAGGCCCACGGTCAGCGTCACGGGAAAACCCACTGCATAGATATTCATCTGCGGCGCCACGCGCGATATGATGCCCATGGCCATGTTCACGAACAGCAACAGGGCAATCATGGGCAAGGCAATCCAGAGGGCGCTGGAAAAGAGCGAAGCGCCCAGATCATGCAGCCGCAACTGGCCCAGGGCCTGCATGAAATGGCCATTCACAGGAAAGCTGTCGAAGCTTTTCACCACCGCCATCAGCACCATCAGATGGCCATTGATGACCACGAAGAGCAGCATGGCCATGTGCCCGAAAAACCGGGCCACGGCACTCACCTGCGTGTTGCTGGAGGGATCGAAGAACGATGCGAAGTTCAGCCCCATCTGCAGGCCGATCACCTCGCCCGCCAGTTCCACCGCCGTGAACACCAGGCGCACCGCAAAGCCAATGGCGGCCCCCACGGCCACTTGCTGGGCCACGGCACCCAGTGCCTCGCGCCCGTTGATGTTGATGATGGGCTGATCCGGCAGGGCGGCCTGCGCGCAAACCGAAATGAGGAAGGCCAAGCCGATCTTGGCCCGCATCGGGATCACGCGCATGGAGAACACCGGCGCCACCATGAACATGGCCAGGATGCGCAGGAAAGGCCAGAGGATCGGTGACAGCCAAGCCACCAGTTGGGCCTCTGAAAACGTGATCACGACACGACCGACGGGATGGATTCGATGGTTCTGCGGATGAAGTCCACGAGCGAAGTGATCATCCAGGGGCCGGCGATGGCGAACACCACCATGGCGGCAATCAGCTTGGGCACGAAGGCGAGCGTGGCCTCATTGATCTGCGTGACAGCCTGAAAGATGCTGACGAGCAGCCCCACCACCATGACCACGCCCAGCACCGGCATCGAAATCACCAGCAGCAAAGTCAGGGCGTCTCGCCCCATCGTCAAAACCATTTGCGAGGTCATGCGCACTCCTCAGGTGGCGAAACTGGCGGCCAGGGAGCCGATCAGCAGATTCCAGCCGTCCGCCAGCACGAACAGCATGAGTTTGAACGGCAATGCGACCAGCACCGGCGACAGCATCATCATGCCCAGGGACATCAGGATGCTGGAAACCACCATGTCGATGACCAGGAACGGGATAAAGATCATGAACCCGATCTGGAACGCCGATTTGAGTTCGCTGGTCACGAATGCCGGCACCAGCACGCGCAGGGGCGCGGTTTCCGCCGTGGCCCCTGCATCGAGCTTGGCCAGGCGGGCAAACAGGGCGAAGTCGGACTGGCGCGTCTGCTTGAGCATGAAGCCGCGCATGGGGGCCTCCGCCCTCTCCAGCGCCTGCTCGAACGTGATGGTGTTCGCGGTGTAAGGCACGTAGGCGTCCTGGTACACGCGATCGAAGGTGGGCCCCATCACGAAGAACGTGAGAAACAGCGACAGACCCACGATCACCTGGTTCGGCGGTGCCGACTGGGTGCCGATGGCCTGGCGCAGCAGTGACAGCACGATCACGATGCGGGTGAAGCCCGTCATCATGAGCAGCACTGCCGGCAAAAATGACAGGGCCGTGAAGAACAGCAGCGTCTGAATGGGCACCGAAAAGCTCGCGCCCGCGTTGCCCGAACCGACCAGCACGGGCAACGAACCCGGTGCCGCTTGTGCAAGTGCCGCTGGAGCGAAAACCGTGGCGGCAACCGCCAACGCCCACCCGCTCCAGGCGCGCCGGCGATCAGCCATGGGGCGCCTCTTGCCCCCGCAACCTGGCTGCGGCTACCTCATCGGCAAAGGACGGCGCAGGAATCGCACCCCGGGGCGCTCCGGCAGACACGGAAGGGTCGATCACATGCAGACAACGGATCTGCTGCGCCGTGACCCCCAGGACCAGCCAGGTCCGCTGGTGCTCCGGCCCCACTTCCACCGTGATCACGCGTTGCTGTGGCCCGATGCCCACGGTAGAGACCACCTTGGAGGCGGCGCTCGCCGCCGCTCCCGGCCCGCCGCCCTGGCGTTGCTGCATGCGCCGGATCCACCAGGGCAGCGTGGCAATGGCCGCCACGAAAAGCACGACGATGACCAGCGTCTGCGTCATGTTGCCGCCCGCGCTATCCACGGCTGACCCTTCGCAGGCGTTCCGACGGCGTGACCACATCGGTCAGGCGGATACCGAACTTGTCGTTCACCACCACCACCTCGCCCTGAGCGATGAGATAGCCATTGACCAGCACGTCCATGGGCTCGCCGGCCAACGCGTCCAGTTCGACCACCGAGCCTTGCGCCAGTTGGAGGATGTACTTGATCGGCACCTTGGTCCGGCCCAGCTCCACCGACAGCTGCACCGGAATGTCCAGCACCATGTTGATGTCGTTGACCGGAGAGTCCGAGTTGGCCGAAAAAGGCCGTACCGGGTCACCAGCCAGGGGGCCACCCTGGTCCGCAGCAGGCTCGTCCGTGCGCTTTTGCTCTTCCAGCGCCTCGGCCCAGCCAGCAAACGGATCGTCCGCGCTGGCGTCCTTGTTGTCGTTGTCGCCTTCAGTTGACATTCTTTTCTCCCAGCCAGCTCAGATCGGAATTGCGCAGGCATTCCTCGATCCGGATGGCGTATTTCGCGTTGTGCGTGCCGTACTGGCACTCAAAAATGGGCACGCCTCCAATGGAGGCACGGATGCGGGGTTCACGGTCGAGTTCGATGAAATCGCCAGGCTTCATGGCCAGCAACTGCTCCACCGTGGCATCGGCCTTGGCCAGTTCCGCCACCAGCGTCACCTCGGCGGCCTGGATTTCCCGCGTGAGCACGCGCACCCACCGGCGGTCCACTTCGATGGAGTCGCCCTGCGTGGACGAATACAGCACATCGCGGATGGGCTCCAGCGTGGCATAGGGCATGCAGATATGAATCGCGCCGGACAGATCCCCGATTTCCAGTTGGAAAGCCGTGGAGACCACGATTTCGCTGGGGGTCGCGATGTTCGCGAACTGGGGCTGCATTTCCGAACGCTGGTACTCCAGCTCGAGCGGATAGATGCCGTGCCATGCCTTCTTGTACTCGGCGCAGATCACATCGACCAGGCGGTTGATGACCCGCTGCTCGGTCGGGGAAAAATCCCGCCCTTCGATGCGGGTCTGGAACTTGCCGACGCCGCCATACAGCGTGTCGATGATGCCGAACACCAGGGACGGCTCGCACACGATCAGCCCGCTGCCACGCAGCGGACGGATGGCGACGATGTTGAAGTTGGTCGGCACCGCCAGCTCGCGCAGGAAAGCGCTGTAACGCTGCACCGACACCGTGCCCACCGAGATTTCCGGGCTGCGCCGGATGAAATTGAACAGGCCGATGCGGAAGTTGCGTGCGAACCGCTCGTTGACGATTTCCATCGTCGGCATCCGGCCGCGCACGATGCGCTCCTGGCTGGAGATGTCGTAATTGCGGACCGCTCCGGTCTCGGCCACTTCCTCGACCGACTTCTGGCTCTCACCCGTGACACCCTCCAAAAGGGCATCGACCTCTTCCTGCGACAGAAATGAATCACTCATGGCAGTCTCCTGTCGCCGTCACTGGATGATGAAACTGGAGAAAAGGACTTGCCGCACAGGATTCGTATCAGCGGCAGGCTTGGCACGCGGTGCCTCTTCTTCGTCCTCCACCTCCTGGCTGGCGGGGCGCTTGCGGGGCTTGGGCACCGTGTATCCCAAGGGCTTGGAGACTTCGCGCCGGATGTCGGTCGCCAGTTTTTCCTTGCCTTCGCGGCCCAGCAACTCCTCGGAGGTGCGCTGGGACACCAGCATCAGGATGGCGCTGCGGATGCTCGGCAGGTACAGCTTGACCTGCTCCGCCGTTTTCGCATCGGCCAGTTCCAAGGTGAGACCGATCTGGGCGAACCGCTCTCCACCGGTATCGGCCAGGTTCACGACCATGTTGTCGATGGGCAGGAAGGTGGGCGCCACCTTGGGAGCTGCCGGGGCATGGGGGCGGGCCTCTGCGCCCTCCTCGTCTTCGGCATGGCTGCGGCTGCTCATGATGAACCAGGCCGCGCCTGCACCAGCGATGACCAGCAGGGCAACGACCACACCGATGATGAGCATCTTCTTGCTCTTGGCCTTGGGCGGCGCTGCGGCGGCAGGATTGGCAGACACGTTGGGATTCCTTGCGCAACAAATTCAGGACAGGGCGGCACAGCGAGGGCCGCACAGGCGGCACACCTCACTCGATGTCCCCATTATTGGGCGTCCCAGCTTTCGATAATAGCCAGAATAAAAGCCCAAAACCATGGCTTTCAGCCTCCTAGGGCTGCGCGCCGTCCAGAACCGATGCGGGATGTCGGCCCAGCCGGGCCTGCCGCCTCCGGCCCTTCTTCGGCCCGGTGCGCCAGGATGCCCAGGCCGGCTTGCGTTCAGGCAAAGACGTCCAGCGCGCGGGCGGAACCCGAAGGGCTCTTCACGGCCAAGCCCGCTCCCGAGCCCACGCCGGCGGCGGCCTGCACCTGAGCATGCCGTGTCGGTCCGTCGCGGTCCGAAGCGGGGCGACGGCCATCACTGCCCGAAGCCCCGGCCCCGTTACTGCCCGACTGACCCACGGTGACACCGGACAACTCCAGCCCCTCGCTGCGCAACAGATCCCGCAGTTGCGCCGCGCTGGAGTCCAGCCATTCGCGGGTGTTGGCTTGGTCGCTGCGGAACGTGACATGCGCCTCGTTGCCCGACAGCGACACCATGACCTCCACCGGCTGGCCTTCCCGATCGATGGTGAGTTCGGCGTTCTGCGTTTTCTGGTGCACCCAGTACGCGACCTGCTCGGCGATCTGGTCCTCCACGCCCACCTGGGAGGGGTCGGCCAGCACCCCTGCGCCATCGGTCGCCACCGGTGCGTCGCTCAGGGAAAAGCCCATTCCGGACTCGGCCCCAGGCCCGCCACCCCGTGAGGATGGCCCATCGGAGGCCCCTGACCCCGCGCCACGCTCCGACGAGCGCAAGGCCACCGCTTCGGCCAGTGCGCCAGCGACCGGTGCAGCCGCACCCAAGGCATCCTGCGGTGCCCGCGCCAATGCCGACACCCCGGCGGCGCCCGCTCCATCACGCCGATCCGGTGCCATGGCGGCGACCGCTGCGGTCAATGCGCCAGGCATCTCTGCCGAAGCCGGCTTCTTGTCTTCCTTGCCCAGCGCATTGCGCAAGGCCGCAGCGCCCGTGCCCGCCGTGGACGGATCCACGCCCAAGCCAGCAGCGGAGGAGCCCGCCGCCGCAGAGAGACGTGCCTGCAGGCCCTTGTAAGGGGTAGTGCCAGGGGCCACCGGAGCAGCCGCTGCCGTATCGGACAGATCCGTTGCGCGGTCCATCCAGGCCGTTTGACCGACCAGGCTGCCAGAGTCCATCAGGCCGCTGAACCCATTGGCCCAGGCGCCTGTGCCGGCGTTGTCGCCCAGCACCCGGCCCAGCGGTTGGCCCAGCACCCCCTGCTGCGCACCGCCCTGCGCCGGGAGCTGCCCCTGGCCCTGGATGGGCACCTGGGTGGACAGCTGACCGCTTTGCAACGCCGCCAGCGCGGCAGGGTCCAACGGCAGTGCACCGACCTCGCCGGCCTGCAGCCAGGGGGCCTGGGCCGCGCCGGGATCGGCCTGCAGGATGTCTGCGGTGCCGTCCCCGAGTGCGGTGGTGTCCATGGCGGCCAGCAGCAGAGAGAAGCCGCCCTGCCCCGCACCCTGCTGCGTGGCATCCTGCGCCGCGCCGGCCTTGCCGGCGGCGCGCGCGCCGCGCGTTTCGTGGGTCGTGTGCGAGCTGTTGATGCGTGTCGGTTCCATGTTCACCACTCCTGCGGCCCCTGCTGGCCCTGGGTTGCATTTTCCTTGCCGAATTGCAGCGCAGCGCGCTCATCGGTTTGCTTCTGATCGCGGCGCGCCTGGAGCTTGTCCATCTCGCTCCGCCGTTTCTCGACCACTTTCTTCAGTGCCGCCAGCCGCAACTCGGCCGCCAGCACGGCACGGGTGGCATGCTCCACGCGCCCGGCCTGATCGCCCACCACCCCGGTCTGCAGGCCGACCGCATGGGCGAGCCGGTCCATGAACTGGTAGTGGTGGTACATGACTTCGGGCTTGACGGTGGTGTCGGCCTGCGCCCCCCAGCGTCCCTGGGTTTCCAGCGCGTAGCCTTCCAGTTGCTGCAGTTGCGCTTGCGACGCCTGGCGCGCGCGCTGCGCGTCCTGCAGCACCTGCCGCGCCTCGTCGCGCTTGCGCTCGGCCATTTCGACGGCCACCAGAAAAGCATTCAGCGAAGACATGGTCGGTTCACCCCTGGCCCATCAATGGTTGAGCACCGCGCCCATGAAGCCCAGGCTTTCGCCCATGGGCGCCGCTTCGAACATGTTCTGCTGCAAAAAGTCCGCCATGGCGGGCTGCAGCCGGATGGCTTCGTCCAGCGCCGGGTCGGAGCCGCTCATGTAGGCGCCCACCTGGATCAGGTCACGGCTCTTCTGGTAGCGCGAATACACCGCGCGGAACCGCCGGGCCAGTTCGAAATGCTCCCGCGACACCACGTTGTGCATCACGCGCGAGGCCGACTGCTCGATGTCGATGGCCGGGAAATGCCCCGTTTCAGCCAGCGCGCGGGACAGCACGATGTGCCCGTCCAAGATGGCGCGCGCCGCATCGGCGATCGGGTCCTGCTGGTCATCGCCTTCGGACAGCACCGTGTAGAAGGCCGTGATGGAGCCCACCCCGTGCAATCCGTTGCCGCTGCGCTCCACCAGCGCCGGCAGCTTGGCAAAGCAGCTGGGCGGGTACCCCTTGGTGGCGGGTGGCTCGCCGATGGCCAGCGCGATCTCGCGCTGCGCCATGGCATAGCGGGTGAGCGAATCCATGAGCAGCAGCACGTGCTTGCCCTTGTCGCGAAAGTGCTCCGCAATCGCCGTGGCGTACGCGGCGCCCTGCATGCGCAGCAGCGGCGGCGCATCGGCCGGCGCCGCCACCACGACGGCGCGGCCCCGGTCTTCCTCGCCGAGGATGTCTTCCACGAATTCCTTGACCTCGCGGCCACGTTCGCCGATCAGGCCGACGACGATCACATCGGCCTGCGTGTAGCGGGCCATCATTCCCAGCAGCACGCTCTTGCCCACGCCGGAGCCGGCGAACAGCCCCAGGCGCTGGCCGCGCCCCACGGTGAGCAGGGCGTTGATGGCACGCACGCCCGTGTCCAGGGTCTCGCGCACGGGATCGCGGTCCATGGCGTTGATCTGGCGCCGGTCCATGGGCTCGGAGTTCACGTTGACCACGGCACCGCCATGGTCCAGCGGAATGCCCTGGGAATCGACCACGCGCCCCAGCAACCCGTCGCCCATCGGCAACCGGAGCACGCCAGCGGCCGGTGATGGCCGGGCGTCCTCGCCCAGCCTCGGCTGGGGCACGTACGCCGCCGCAGGCACCACGCTGGCGCCGCTGGACAGCCCGTGGATGTCACCCGCCGGCATCAGGAAAGCGCGGTCGGCCGAGAACCCGACGACCTCCGCCAGCACAGGCTCGTGGCCGGGCATCTGCACCATGCACTGCGACCCCACGGGCACGCGGATGCCCACGGCCTCCAGCACCAGCCCCGTCAATCGGGTGAGCGTGCCGCGGGTTTCCAGTGGGGCGCCCTGTGCCACGCGGGCCCGCGCATCCGCCATGAAACGGCCCCAGGCCGTGTCCGCCGGGCTCTGGACATCGGCCTCGATGGGTGCATCCGGCAACAGCGAGGTTTCAGGGAGGGTGTCAGCCATGGGCCTTCTCCCCTTCAGCATCCCAGGCGGACGCCAGGCCCAGCGAGGCAATCGCACGCTCCCAGCGCCGGCCCAGCGAGCCATCGATCACCGTCCCGGCCGACTCCACGAAGCAATCGCCTGCGGCCACGGCCGCATCGGGCAGCCACTGCACCTTGGCCCCCGCATAGGCTTCGCCCAACGGTTTTTCAAGCACCTCCCAGTCGGCGGGGTTCATGCGCACCGTGGCCGGGCGGCCTTCGGCAATCAGCATGCCCAGGGCTTCGCGCACCACGGGCAGCAAGGCCTGCGGCTGGCTCGACAATTCCTGGCGGATCACCTGGCGGGCGATGTCGCAGGCCAGCTGCAGCACTTCCTGCGCGACATGCTGCTGCATGTGGACGAGGCTGGCCTGGGCCGCCTGCACCACCTGATCCATCCGCTGCGCGACCTCCTGGCCCTGGCCGGCGATGTAGTCGTCCATGCGCTGCTGCCACTCCAGTCCGGCTTTTTCCTCGCCATGCGCGCGGCCCTGCTCGAAGCCCTCCTGCCGCGCCGCTTCCAGGGCGCTCAGGTGCGTGGCCTCGTCGAAGACGACCGGAAGGGGTTCCGGTTCGGGCTCCGGCACGGGGGGCAGCAAATCCGATCCGTCCACGGCGCCGAACTGCCACTGGGTCACCTCCCCGACCTCTTCGCTGGGGATGAACCGCGTGTAGCTGCGCGGGTTATACGAATGCGTCATCACCGCCGCCTCCGATCACGATCTGGCCTTCATCCGACAGGCGGCGAACGGTCTTGAGGATTTCCTTTTGCTGGGCTTCGACTTCGGACAGCCGCATCGGGCCACGCGACTCCAGGTCTTCGCGCATGGCCTCGGCGGCGCGCGACGACATGTTGGCCAGGAATTTCTCGCGTAGCTCGGGCACGGCGCCCTTGAGCGCCACGATGAGCGTTTCGGACGCCACTTCCTTGAGCACGGTCTGGATCGCACGGTCGTCGAGCTTGGCCACGTCGTCGAAGACGAACATCTTGTCCATGATCTTCTGGGCCAGGTCGGGGTCGTAGCCCCGGATCGACTCCAGCACCACGCTGTCCATGTTGGAGCCCAGCAGGTTGATGATCTCGGCCGCCGCCTTGACGCCGCCCAGCGAGCTCTTGCGGATCTTGTCGCCACCCGCCAGCACCTTGAACAGCACCTCGTTGAGGTCCTTGAGCGCGGTGGGCTGGATGCCTTCCAGCGTAGCCACGCGCAGCAGCACCTCGCTGCGCTGGCGGTCGGTGAGCTGCATCAGCACGGCTGCGGCCTGCTCGGAATCCAGATGCACCAGAATGGCGGCGACGATCTGCGGGTGCTCGTTGCGCAGCAGCTCGGCCACCGACAGCGGGTCCATCCACTTCAGGCTTTCGATGCCGGAAACGTCACCGCCCTGGAGAATTCGGTCGATCAGCAACGCGGCCTTGTCGTCGCCCAGCGCGCGCTTGAGCACCGACCGCACGTAGTTGCTGGTGTCGGACACCAGCAGGCTCTGCGCCGCGGCGTCGCCGGAAAAGCGGTTGATGACCGAATCGACCTTCTCGCGCGAAACCGAGCGCATGCGGGCGATGGTTTCGCCCAGTTTCTGCACTTCCTTCGGCGACAGATGCTTGAAGACCTCGGCGGCTTCCTCTTCGCCGAGGGACATCAGCAAAATCGCAGCATCGTTCAGGCCTTGGTCATCCATGGAAAGCTCGTGGTTTCATGCGTCGGTGGGAAATCATCGCACGGCGCCGCGTCACGACTCGCCGTTGACCCACGTCTTGAGAATATTCGCCACGGCCATCGGGTTCTCCTTGGCCAGCACACGGGCCTCTTCCAGGCGCAGTTGCTCGGGCGTCTGGGCGACCTCCTCGGGCTTGGACGGCGCGGCCAGCGCCGGGCGCTGCGGCTCTTCCGCCTCGATGGCGTCGAGCTGTCCGCCCTGGGCCACCGGAATCGCCCGGGGCTTGCCCATGCCCTTGATGGCGGGGCGCACCAGGCCGAGCAGTACCATGGCCGCGAACAGGGACATGCCCACGGGCCAGCCCAGGCTCTTGGCCAGCTCGATCATCTCGGGCTGCTTCCACAGCGGCAGGTCCACCACCGGCGTGGAATCGACCAGGAACGGCGTGTTCATGAGGTTCACCGAGTCGCCACGCTCCTTGTTGAAGCCGATGGTTTCGCGCACCAGCGCCGTCATCTGCTCCAGTTGCTCGGGCGACAAGGCCTTGTTGGTGGGCGCCTTGCCCGCGGCTTCCGCCACGGCCTGGTAATTCACCACCACCGCCGCGCTCACGCGCTTGAGGGCGCCGCTGCCGCCGCGGGTCACGCGGACGGTCTTGTCCACTTCATAGTTGGTGATGGATTCGCGCTTGCTGCCCGTGCCCTGCGCGCCCTGCTGACCAGCGGCCGTCGGTGCGGGGTTGGCGCCGTTGATGGGCGCGGTCGAAGGCTGGGGCGGCTGGTTGCTGGTGGCGCCGGGCACTCCGCTGGGGGGCTGGGCGCCCTGGGTGCCGGCGCTTTCCACGACCTGCTGGCTGCGCACGGCGCTGGCGTCGGGCGTCTGGTTAGGGCGATGCTGCTCGGAGGTGGATTCGGTCTGGCTGAAATCGACCTCGGCCGTGACCTGCGCCTTGACGTTGTTCTTGCCCACCACCGGCTCCAGGATGTCCAGGATGCGGCGCGTGTACTGCTGCTCGATCTGCTGCACGTAGCTCAGCTGCTGTGCGTCCACGCCCGAACCGGCAGCCGTGTCGGGGGATTGCGATAGCAGCTTGCCGGTGTCGTCCAGCACGCTCACGGCGGAGGGCGACAGCTCCGGCACGCTGGAGGCTACCAGATGCACGATCCCGGCCAGCTGCGTGCGGTCCAGGAAACGGCCGGGGAACAGGCTCAGCAGCACGGACGCGGAAGGCTTTTGCTGCTCGCGGAAAAAACCGTTCTGGTTGGGCAGAGCCAGGTGCACACGTGCGCTTTGCACCGAAGACAGCGCTTGGATCGAGCGGGTCAGCTCGCCCTCGAGGCCACGCTGGAAGTTCAGCCGCTCCTGGAACTGGGTGACGCCGAACCGGTTCGTCTCCATCAGCTCGAAGCCCGTCACCGAGCCCTTGGGCAAGCCCTGGGTGGCCAGACGCAGGCGCACGTCGTGCACGCGCTCGGCCGGAATCAGGATGGCCCCGCCGCCCTCGGCGTACTTGTAGGGCACGTTCATCGTTGACAGCTGGGCCACGATGGCGCCGCCGTCCTTGTCGCTCAGATTGGCGAACAGCACCCGGTAGTCCGGCTGGCGGCTGAAGACCACCGCGGCAACCACGGCAGCGATCAGCAAGACCATGCCTGCGCCCAGGCGCATCCGCTGGCCCCGTTCGAGCGCGGAAAACCGCTGCATCCACGAGGGGTTAGCGGGACTGATGACAGGGACTTCAGCAACTGCGGACATGGTGCTTTCCAAAAGGTCCGACCCGGCAGAGGGTTGGCGTGGGGCGATTATTGGACGAGCCCCTTGCCGACGTAGCCGAGATAAGGCCGTCGTTTCACCATCTATTCCCCAGGATGGCGCGGCGCCGGCCCCCTAGGATTGCACCATCCCGCCATTCCTTCGGACACAGCCATGGACCTCCGCATATCAAGCCCCACCACGCCACTTGCAGGCGCTGGCCTTGCGCGCCGTGCCGCGGCACCGCAGGACTCGCAGGAAGTGGGGTTTTCCTCGGCGCTCAAGGGCGCGCTGCAGTCGGTCAGCGCCTCCCAGAACCGGGCGGCCGACCTGCAAAAGGAAGTGCAGATGGAAAACCCGGCCGTGAGCCTGGAAGAAACCATGGTGGCGATCCAGAAGGCCCAGATCGGCTTTCAGGCCACGCTGCACGTGCGCAACCGCATGGTTCAGGCCTACACCGACATCATGAACATGCAGGTTTGACGCCAGCCCGCAACATCGAACCCATCATTTGCTATTATTTTTATAGCGAAACGCCTTAGTACTTATTGCACTGGAAGGCCATTTGACTGGTAATTCCTTGCACCGCTGCGGTTGATACAGCCGCGCCGCATGGGCTTTCGATTCAATACACCACCCGCCTCAACCCCGCTTGGCGGCGGCGGCGATCCTGAAAACAACACTGCCGAAGGCGCACTGCGCGCCAGCCTGCTGGCCGCCACCGCTCGCTGCACTGCGCGATGGCGCCGCTTGGCACTGGCCGGGCAGGCAGCCCGGCGAGGGGACGACCCCCTCCCTCCTCAATGCATCATCTGCGGCTGGCGCTCCAGCAAATGCTCGAACTGCGACAGCCAGGGTTCCGCCAGGCAGCGGATCTGGGCATCGTTGCTCAGGATGCGTTGCATGATGCGCGTCTTTTCCCGGCGGTGCTCCGGCAGCAGATCGTGCTCCTGGGCTTTGAATCGCAGTTGCTCGATGAGCACCGCGCAGGCGCCTTCGTAGCGAACCACGCCATCCCAATCCTTGAGCTTGGCAGCCTCCAGCATCTTGGCGCTGCTGTCTTCGATGGCTTTGTAGTAATCGATGAGCATTTCAGACATTCTTAGTTTCTCCCACCGGGGGCCGAAGGACGGCCACCGGCACCGATCTCGCCCCAACCCTGCGCCACCGGCACGATCAGGTTGACCACTTCTTCCACCAGGGTGACGTCGTTGCGCAGGTTGGCCATGGTGAGCCGGCCCACGCAGTAGTCATACAGGGCCCGCAGATTGGCGGCCAGTTCACCACCCTGGGCGGGATTGAGCGCTCCCTTGAGGCCCTCTTCGATGATGCGCACGGCCTTGCCCAGTTGACGGCCCTTTTCCTCCACATCGCCGCGCTGCATGGAGCCGCGGGCCGCGTTGAGCGACTGCACCAGGCCATCGAACAACATCTGGATCAATTGATGGGGCGAGGCGCCATCCACACTGGATTGCACACCGACCTGCCGATAGACCGAGGCGGCGCGGGAACTGACTGGCGTGTACATCGAGAACTCCTTCATGCTACTTACATTCAATATCGGCAGATCAAGAAGGAACTCAAGGACATTTACGAGGTGTTTTGGCGTTCTGGCAGGGTGGCGCAACGGAGAGTGACCCAGGGTTCAGGCCAGCCGCGCGGCGGCGGCTGGCCCGGACACCGGGCTTACTTGTTCCACTGGGCGACCTGCTGCGTGATGTAGCTGTTGAGGGCCGAGAGACTGCCCATCTGGGTGTCCAGCGCGGTGTATTGCGCGCGCATGCGCTTTTCCAATACGGCCGCGCGGTTGTTCACCTTTTCCTGGTCGGACGTGTTGCGCTTGACTTCCAGGTCGAGGGCGTCGGACTTGTTGTTCATGAGGCCGTCCAGCGACAGCAGTCCAGAGGTGAACGACTTCATGCGAACGGCAGCGCCAGTGCCCGTGCCGCCCGAGGCCGGGTCGGACGCAAACAGCTGCTTGAGCGTGTCGGGCGTTTTCAGCGCGTTGTCCAGCTTGGTGTTGTCCACCGTCAGCTTGCCGCCGCGCTGCACTTCCAGGCCGATGTCGGAGAGCGTCTGCAGGGCAGACGTACCGCCGACTGCGGCACCGATGGCCGCCCGCAGCGAGTTCTGCAGCCCGACCGCCGTGCTGTCGCCCTGCAGCACGCCCTTGGTCTTGCTCTCGCTGTCGTATTTGGTCGAGGAACCCAGCAGGTCATTGACGGCGTTGTAGGCATCCACGAAATCCTGGATGTTCTTCTTCATCGTGGCGGTATCGGCCTTCACCCCCATCTCCACGTCGGTCGTGGTCACTTGCGACACCGTCAGGGTCAATCCGGGAATGGCTTCGGTGAACGTGTTGTCCTTGGACGTCACGCTGATGCCGTTGATCTTGGCCTGCGTGTTCTGTGCGTACTGGATGGTATTGGCCGCCAGCCCCACGCCTGGGGAATTTTGCGGATCGAAGGCGAGCTTGGAGAGGCCCGGCGCCGCCGGATCTTCCGCCACCTGCACGCGAAAGCCCGACTCTTGCCCGGTGGTCTTGGAACGCAGCAGGAGCCGCTCCCCGGAGGCATCGCGCAACACGGTGGCCGTGACGCCGGCATCGCCTTCGTTGATCTTGGCGGCGATGTTCGTGATCGTGTCGGTCGCGCTGACCGAGACATTGATCGGCTTGGAGGACCCCACGCCGAAAGTCGGTGGATTCGCAGTGGAATCCCAGGTGCCCAACTGGATGGTCATGGTGCCTGCGCCAATGACAGAGTCCTTGGCGACGGCGGTAGAAGCATTCGATTGCGCGCGGGCCAGTTGCTGCACGCTCACACCGAAAGACGATGCGCTGGCAATTCCCGACACCGTGGCCGTGACGGCCGCGCTGTTGGAAGAGCTGACCGCCATGCCGTTCCACGCGCTGTCCCGGGTCAGCTTGGCCGCGGCGTCCGACAAGGTCGAGAGCAGCGACTTCACCTGGGAGAACGTGGAAATCTTGGTCTGGATGGTGTCCGCTTTGGCCTGCAGCTGAACGAGGGGCTGCTTTTCCAGCGCCACCGTCTTGGTGACGATGGTTTCGACGTTGAGCCCGCTGCCAATGCCTATCGAGGTAATGCCCATTTTGGTCTCCCAGGCAGCCGGGGCCGCCATCAACAATCAATACACGATTGTGGCGAGAATCGCTTCGATCTAAAAGCAGGAAAAGCGGCGACAGGAGTGGCCCTGTCGCCGCTTAAAAGGGTTCGGACCGCTCCGATCCCCCTTATAAGCCACTGATCAACCACGCAGCAGAGACAGAACGCCCTGTGGCAGCTGGTTGGCCTGCGCCACCATCGCGGTGCCGGCCTGTTGCAGGATCTGCGTGCGCGACAGGTTAGCCGTTTCCTTGGCGAAGTCGGCGTCCACGATCCGGCCACGCGATGCCGACAGATTCTCGGCCTGGATGTCGATGTTGCCCACCGAGTTTTCGAAGCGGCTTTGCAGGGCACCCAAGTCAGCACGGGCCGAGTTCACCTGGTCGATCGCGCTGTCGATCTTCTTCAGAGCGACCCACGCGTCCTTTTGAGTACCGACGGTCACGGTGTCGATGCCCTTCTTGTCGGTACCGGTGGCCGCTGCCAGCGTGGGGGCTGCGAAGCCCGTGTTTGCCGCGGAGAAGCCGGTCGTGCCGCCGAAAGTGATGGTTTCCGGCACAGGAGGCGTTGCGCTGGTCAGCTTGGACGATGCGAACTCCAGATCGTACGTGCCGTCGTCCTTCTTCGTCAGGAAGGCCGTCACACCGGTATCGGCGGACTTGTTATTGATGGCGGACACCACTTGGCCCAGGCGTTCCACGCCCGAACCGGCAGCCTTGATCTCGCCCAGATCGATGGCGGAGGCGGAACCCACCTGAATGGTCAGGCCACCCGCTGCGATCTTGGTGCCGAAACCGGTCACGGTTGCGTCGGAAGCATTGATGGAAGTCACGCTGCCGGTGGAGTATTCAATGTTCGACAGACCGGAAGCCGACGAGTTGGTCAAGGCACCGACGGTGATGTTTTCACCGGAGTTGGCACCCACCTGGAACAAGGCGCCTGCGAAGCTGCCGTCCAGAATCTTCTGGCCGTTGAAGCTGGTTTGCTTGGCAACGCGGTCGACTTCATCGGTGAGCTGCTTGACTTCGGATTGCAGGGCCTCGCGGTCCTTCTTGCTGTTGGTGGCATTGCTGGCCTGCACCGACAGTTCACGCATCCGCTGCAGCATGTCGCCGACCTTGCCCAAAGCGCCTTCCGCCGTCTGGGCCAGCGAGATGCCGTCGTTGGCGTTGCGGGCTGCCACGGCCAGACCCTTGATCTGGGTGTTCATGCGCTCGGCGATCGAGGATCCGGCTGCATCGTCCTTGGCGCTGGTGATGCGCAAGCCCGAGGACAGGCGAGCCATCGAGGTGGTGAGAGAGTTCTGCGACATCCCCAGATTGCGCTGAGCAGTCAGGGAAGCGACATTGGTGTTGATGGTAGAGGCCATTGAAATGCTCCTTGGTAACTTAAATTCCGGCTAGACCGCCGATCACAACGCTGACCCCCATGGCCAGCTGCCAAGACCGGGGCGGCAGTCACGTGAACCCATCCATCGCTTGCCGGTCAACAAATTCGCTTGAACCTGTTGGTTAGGTTATCGGGCAGGCCCTGGAGAACTTGAGCGTCTCCAAGCAAAAAAATCGACTTTCCCCGGCTCCGCCCGGGTCAGCCACCTCCCACAAGGGTGGATATGGACGGTTTTCCGCCCTTTTTTCCCCACGCCAGGAAAACCCCACCTGGGGAGAATTCTCCCAACGCTAGGGTTGCCCGCTGATGGTGGTGTCCTTGGCCACGGCAGCTGTGCCTTGTCCCTTTTGCGAAGGAGTTCCGTAATGGCCTCGACGATCAACACCAACATCGCCTCACTCAACGCCCAGCGCAATCTGGGAATGTCGGCAGCCTCGCTGACGACCACCATGCAGAGGCTGTCTTCCGGCCTGCGCGTCAACAGTGCCAAGGACGATGCGGCCGGCCTGGCCATCGCCGAGCGCATGAACACCCAGGTCAAGGGCCTGGCCGTGGCCTCCCGCAACGCCAACGACGGCATCTCGCTGGCCCAGACGGCAGAAGGCGCCCTGGGCAAGGTGGGCGACATGCTGCAACGGATGCGCGAACTGGCCGTTCAGGCCAGCAATGCGACGAACAGCAAGGCCGACCGGGCCGCGCTGCAGTCCGAAGTCAAGCAGCTTACCGACGAAATCGACCGCGTTTCCAAGCAGACCAGCTTCAACGGCCAGAAGATCCTGGACGGCAGCTTTGCGGGCGCCCTGTTCCAGGTGGGCGCCAATTCCGGCGACAACGTCACGCTCGGCGCCCTGGCGGACACCCGCGCCTCGGGCCTGTCCAGCATCATGTACTCGAGCACGAGCACCGCGATCGCCGTGGACGCGTCAGATACGTCGATCTCCGCCTTCGGCAGCGCGATCCCCGCAGGCGGCCTGACGATCCAGGTCGGTTCGGGCTCCGCCATCGACCTGGGAAGCATCAAGGCCGCCGGCTCGGGCGTGGAACGGCTCGGCCAGGTGATCTCGGCAATCAACAACAAGACGGCCGATACGGGGGTGACCGCCTTCCTGACCAAGAACGACGACGGCAGCTACGGGCTGGAGTTCGCCTCCTCGAAACTGACGAATGCCGTTCCCCCCGTGCCGGAGACCGTCACGTTCGGCGGCACCACCGGGTTCACCGTGGCCAATACGGGCTTTACCCCACCCACGCTGACGAACGCCACGGGCACCGGCCAGAAAGGGATCGACAGCGTCGATGTCGGAACGCAGAGCCAGGCCTGGGTGGCCCTCAAAAAGATCGACAGCGCGATCGATCAGGTCAATTCGGCGCGCGCTGACCTCGGGGCCCTGCAAAGCCGCTTCGAAAATGCCATCGCCAATATCGACATCCAGGGCGAGAACATGTCGGCAGCCCGCGGCCGCATCGTGGATGCCGACTTTGCCAAGGAAACGGCGAACCTGTCGCGCACGCAGATCCTGCAGCAGGCGGGCACTGCGATGGTGGCCCAGGCGAACCAGTTGCCCCAGCAAGTGCTGAAACTCCTGCAGGGCTGAAGAAGAAGGCATCCGGGGCTAATACACTGCCGTTGGAGGCCGAAATCTTGGTCTCAGCGACATTTTTCATTCTGGAGTACGCATGCCTTCGCCTTCCATCGAGCAATTCATCGAAAGCTTTCTGACCGCCGTCGATTTCCAGGAGCCGGTGGAGGTCACCGCGGATACCGAACTGCGTGCTCTGCCCGAGTGGGACTCCCTTGCCGCCCTGGGTGTCATCGTGATGTTCGACGTGGAGTACGGGAAAACGATTGTGGGCGACGACCTGAAGAACTGCGTCACGGTCACGGACCTCTACAAGCTGTTGGGGTAGACCACCATGGGCCTGTCCACCCTGCACAACGTGCGCTTTGCAGGCATGGCGAGCTGCGTGCCCAAGCGCGTGGTTTCCAACCTCGAGGATTGCCCTCCGAAAATCCGCTCGGAGCGGGAAAGGCTGGTTCGCAACATCGGCATCCAGCAGCGCCGCCTGTGCGCGTCGTGGCAATGCTTTTCCGATCTGGCGCAAGACGCCACGGAAAAGCTGCTGCAGGAATTACAGTGGGCCCGCGAAGACGTGGACGCGCTGATCGTCGTGACGCAGTCGCCCGACTATCCCATTCCCTCCACCGCGATCATCCTGCAGGACAAGCTCGGGCTGTCGCAGTCCACGATCGCGTTCGACGTGAATCTCGGCTGCTCTGGCTACCCGTTCGGGTTGCACCTGCTGGGCAGCATGATCGCGTCCGGCACGGTGAAAAAGGGCCTGCTGCTGGTGGGAGACCGCTCCGCAAGCGAAAAGGACCCGCTGTTCTCCGACGCCGGCACGGCGACCGCACTGGAATTCGATCCTTCAGCCGCGCCCATGTATTTCGACCTCAACAGCGACGGCAGCGGCTACAAAGCCATCATCAAACCGGTGGGTGGGCATCGGGAGCCTTATGCCTTTCATCACAGCATCCCCACGCGCGACGAGGACGGGGAACTGCAATGGCCGGACCGCCTCCTCCTCGACGGACCGGCCGTGCTCAGCTTCTCCACACAGAAAATTCCTCCGGCCGTGGAGCGCACGCTGCAATATGCAGGCGTGTCCAAGGACGATGTGGACTACTTCGTCTTCCATCAGGCCAACCGGATGATCAATGAAACCATCCGCAAGAAGCTGGCACTCCCCCCTGAGAAAGTCCCATCGACGCTGGCCGACTATGGCAACACCAGTGGGGCGACCCTGCCGGTCACCATGACCGCGCGCCTGAACGAAACGCTGGCCAGCGGCACGCACAAGCTGCTGCTGAGCGGCTTCGGCATCGGCCTGTCCTGGGGCACGTGCATCCTGGACATTGCAGGGGCACGCTTCCCGGCCATGCTGGAGTCCTGACCCAATGGACGCAACGCCCACGCCTTTTCACCTGCAGGGACAGCGCATCCTCGTCACGGGGGCCACTTCGGGCCTGGGCCACGCCACCGCCCTCGCCTGCGCACGCATGGGAGCCCAGGTCATCGGTGTGGGCCGCGACGAGCAGCGGCTCGCTCGCACGCTGCAGGCACTGCAATCCGCCGCACCGGCAGCCGGCCACCTCGTGGTGCGAGCGGATCTGACCCAGTCTGCCGATCGCTCCGAGTTGGTGGAGCAGATCGCTTCCGTGCCGTTGAACGGCATCGTTCACAGCGCAGGCATCTCGCGCCTGTCTCCCGTGCGGATGATCACCGAACAGCATCTGCGCGAAGTCCAGAGCATCAACGTGGACGCCCCGATGCTGCTGACGCAGGCACTTCTCAAGCGCAATCTGATCGCGCCGGGAGGATCGATGGTGTTCATCGCATCGATCGCCGCACACATCGGCGTGCCGGGAGTGGCCGCCTATTCCGGCACCAAGGCCGCACTGATTGCGATGATGCGCTGCCTCGCGATGGAAGTCGTCAAGCGGGGCATCCGGGCCAATTGCCTCTCGCCCGCCCTGGTTGAAACGCCATTGCTCGACGCCACCGCCACGCTCGTGGGCTCGATGGAAAAGGAGCGAGGCAACTACCCGCTCGGTTTCGGCCAGCCGGAGGACGTGGCCAATGCCGCCGTGTTCCTGCTGTCCCAGGCCAGCCGATGGATCACCGGCACAACGCTGGTGATGGACGGCGGCCTCACCATCAGTTGATCCCCCCATGGCTACGCCCTCCACGGATACGTCCGCTCCGCATCGGAACCTGCTCATCGTGGGCGCTGGTGGCTTCGGCCGCGAAGTCCTGACGTATATCGAAGACGACAACCCGCTGTTTCGCCCCAAGGGCTTTCTGGATTCGCGCACTTCGGCGCTGAACGGCATGCAGCGCTCGATCGGCATCGTGGGCGATCCCCTGACCTACACCCCCGTGGATGGCGACGTCTTCATGGCCGCACTGGGCGATCCGATGGCGAGATACAAGTACACCGAGGTACTGCGATCGGTCCACGACGTCGACTTCGCCACGGTCGTGCATCCCCAGGCCCATGTGACGCGGCATGCCCGGCTGGGCCGTGGCTGCATCATCGCACCCCGTGTCGGCATTTCGGTGGATGTCCAGCTGGGCGATTTCGTGTGCGTCCAGGAATATACGGTCATCGGGCACGATGTCCGCGTCGGGGATTGGTGCCAGATCAACAGCCACTGCTCCATCGGCGGCGGCGCGAAGATCGGCAACTTCGTGTCGATCCATCCCAATTGCGTCATCACCAGCGGCACGGTCATCGGCGACAACGTCAAGGTCGGTGCGGGCAGCGTGGTGTATGGCCGCATTCCGCCCAACATCACCATCATGGGCAATCCGGCCCGGCGCTTTTCCTGGAGTTGAACGTCTCCGGCGCCCCGGCACCGCATGCCCCCGCGAGCGACCCACCATGGCCTCACTGCCCCCTTCCTTCCCGCCCGACGCCTTGGTCAGCCGCATCAACCTGGATCGCTTCCAGCTCGATGAAGCACTGCTCGCCATGCTGGACCTGTACCGCCGCGACCCGCATTTCTGCATACCTGAGCAGGCGCGCGAGATCTTCGCCCGGCGCGGGGACCGGACGCGCTTCATCCTGCTGGGAACGAAGACCTTCGCGGAAGTCTTCATCCGTGCAACCCGCGACCAAGGCTGGGCCCTGGCCGTGGTGGATGATTTCAAGCACGCCAGCGGCGAGGACTACTACGGCGTGGACATCATTTCCACCGACCGCTTCCTTGCGATGCTGCGCGAGGACCCGGACATCATTGCCATCAACTGCTGCCGGACGGATTATTCAAGGCGGTTTTTCGACCGGCTCTGCACCCGCCACGGCATCGCCCATTTGAACCACGAGCAGGTCACCCGGCTCTTCGGCATGAATGACCGGGTGGACTACCGCACGGCCGACTGGGCCCCTGCCATCAGCAGCAGGTTCGATGAATTCCTGGCGCTGGAGCGGCGGCTTGCGGATGCACACTCCGTGAGCACATTGCGCAGCGTGCTCCTGTTCCACCTGAGCTGCAATCCCGAGTGGTATCTCACTGTGGCCAGGCCCTATTCGACGCTGTACTTCCGCTCGGGCCTGCTGACATTCTCGGACCATGAGAGGTTCGTCGATTGCGGCGCCTCCATCGGCGAATCCACGACCGGGCTGCTGGGCCTCACGGGCGATCGCATCGAACACTCCTGGATGATCGAGCCCGATCGGCTGAACATCGAGGTGCTGCGCAAGCTGCAGCAGGGCTACGCAGGCACCGCGCTCGAATCCCGGATTTCGCTGTATCCCTTCGCCGTCGGGGAGAACGACGCGGAAGCCCCGTTCCACCATCTGGGAGGGCATGGCGGCAGCATCGCCGTCGATCCGAGCGCGCCCTTGGAGACCGTGCGCATCCGGCGCATCGACGATCTCATCGATGCGCCTCCGACCTTCATCAAGATGGACATCGAAGGATTCGAGATCCCGGCGTTGCGAGGCGCCCAGGCGGCCATCCGCGCCGGCCTGCCCAAGATGGCGATCTCCGCCTATCACCGCGCGACCGACCTGCTGGACATCCCGGCACTGGTGGATGCCGTGGCCCCCGGCTACTCGATCGGGCTACAACACCACACCGAAGATCGCTGGGATACCTGCCTGTATTTCTATCGCTGAAACGCCTCTCCAGAGGCATTCACTCCACTACCCAGAGGGCACCGCAGGATGGCCAAGATTCGGGGCGGCCTTGACCGCGTTCTACTGAAATATCCGGAAATCGACCCGGCCAAGGTCCGGCTGATCGGCTGGGGCGCTGGACAGGCGTTCACGGACTACTACCCGCTGCTGGGCCTGCCGGTGGAATACACCGTGTGCCCGTTCACCGCCCACCAGGACAGGCAGATCCATGGCGTTCCCGTCCGCAGCCCCGAAGCGCTCATGAAGGAACCGCATGAGGAAGTGCTCCTGGTGATCTTCGCAGCGCATTCGGCGGAAATCATGAACCAGATCCGCAACCTGTGGGGCGACTACCGCTGCGTGCCGGCGCTCACCCACAGCGGCCGGCATGGAGACATCGACCAGCTCCAGGCTTTCTCCAGGGTGTTCGAAGGACTGTCCCTGCAGCGCAAACCGCCCCTGCGAACGCCTTCACTCGGCATCTTCGTGCAGGGCCCGGTGTTTCCCTATACCCCCATGGCACTGGCCTGGCAGCGAATGGCGTGCCCCGAGGCGCATCTGTGCTTCGTCACCTGGGATCACCAGTCCGCCGCCAGCCTCGATGCCTGCCGACCATGGGTGGACGCCGTGATCACGCTTCCCCAGCCCCAGAACATGGTGGACAGCCGCAATGCCATCATTCGCTCGGCCAAGGCGGGCGCCCGGCATCTGGCCGAAGTGGGCGTGCCGTACTCGGTGCGCATGCGAAGCGATACGGTCGTCACCGGATCGCTCTACCGGGCGGTGGAAGAACTGTTCGACGATGGCAGCAGGAACGAGGGGAAGTTCGGCTTCCTGGCGCATTCGTCCTGGAAGCAGATTCCCTTCCATTTCTCCGAGCGTTTTCTCGTGAGCCGCACCCAGGACATGTGCGAGCTGTGGGCACTGCCGGAAGACCTGCGCGGTGCGTCCGAGATCCAGCACCGGACCAACGAGCCCTACCAGCAGATCCAGAAGGCGGCCGTCGAATGCCTGCTGTGGCAGAGCCTGGCGCACAAGTGGGGTGAGCCGGCCCGGGACCTCGCCGATGGCTACCGGTTCGCCGCGAACCATCTTCTGCCGATGGACGAGTACGCCGATGTCCTGTCGCTCAAGAGCGTCCCGCTGTTCAATCTGACCCTCAACAAGGGCTTCGTCGGCACGCCCGCCTGGTGGCGGGAGGTCTACGCCGATCTGCCCTCGGCCATGCGGCAGGCGCACGAGGAAAGCGCTCAGGGCTTCACGATCGCCGAATTCTTCAGTGGCCGGGTCGGCTGACGGCCCCCGACCCGTTCAATAGAGCACGGCGCGCCGCTCGGGCGTCATGGGCTCGAGGGCTTCTCCAAGCTCCAGCCTTTGCACGAAGTCCGGGTTCGCAAGGAGCGCGCGGCCCCAGGTGACCATGTCCAGATGCCCCTCCTGGATTTCGTGCTCGGCATCCGCAGCGGACAGCGAAGCGCCCCCCATCAGGAAGTGGGGCCAGAGGGGACGCACACGGCGCACGATTTTTCCGGAAGTTTCGGCATAGGGCGCATCCGCGCAACTGATGTCCAGCTGCCGCAGCCCCAGGCGATCCAGCTGGGGGATGAGATGCTGCAGCATGTCGTCGAGGTCCGGCCACTCGTACAGTCCGCCCATCATCCGCGCAGGCGAGAGGCGGATCATGAGTCGCTGGGGGCCGCAAATGGGCAGCAGGCGCTCCACCAGTTCCAGCACGATGCGGCAGCGGTTCTCGACCGATCCGCCATAGGCATCGGTCCGGTCATTGATGCGCGCATCCAGGAACTGGTCAATCAGGTATCCATGTCCCATATGGATCTGCACGCCGTCGAAACCTGCATTCAAGGCGCGCTGCGCGGCCTCCTCGAAAAGACGGTAGATGCCAGGCATCTCCGATGTATGCAGCGCACGGGGCTGCCCGTAGGGCTGGCCGTTCTGGCGGTTGATGCCCGCCGCTGGCCGGTCCGTGGAACTGACCGGTGCCACCCCGCCAGTGAAGTCCGGGTGCGAGATCCGCCCGCAATGCCACAGTTGCGCCACGATGCGCCCGCCGGCCTCCTGCACCTGCCGGACGGCCGGGATCCAGCTGTCGGCCTGCTCGTCGTTCTGCAGGTGGGGCACGTTCCGGTAACCATCCGCCGAAGCATGGACCACGATGCCTTCCGTCAGGATGAGCGATACGCCGGCAGCGGCACGCCGTGCGTAGTAGGCAGCGATTTCGTCCGTGCAGCGGTGCTGCGCATCGGCAAAACCACGCGTCATGGCGGCCATGGCCACACGGTTGCGCATGGGACCGAACATGTCGTGGTGAACGAAGGGGCTCAGCAGTTGCAGGCTCATGGGGCGAACATTCCAGTGAAATAAGGGTGGTCGAGATAGGCGGCCAGACTGTCCTGCCATGTGCGCTGACGATCCAGCCCGCGGGCCTTCAGCGCAGCGTTGCGCATCACCACCGCATCGGGGCGCACGGCTTTTTCCTTGCGGGCCATGGTTTCCGCAGGAACACGCGCGATCTCGATGCGGCGATCCAGCCCCAATCGGAGCACGATCTCCCGCGCCAGTTCGAAGAAAGAGGCTTGCCCATGGGAAGCCATGCAGAACCGGCCCGTCTCGCCGCGCGCCAGCAACAGCAGGCTGTTGTAGGCCAGATCGTCCGTGAGCGTGGGCTGCCAGATGCGGTCACCGATCTCCATGCGGTCCACGCCGGAGCGCAGCAGTCCCGCGAGGTGCGGAATCAGCTTGCCGACGAAATTCTTGTCGCGCGCATGCTCTCCGAAAAACCCGCCCATGCGCACAGTGAGCGCCTGCGGCGATGCCTCCAGCACGATCTGCTCCGCCTCCAGCTTGAGCCGTCCGTACACGCTCAAAGGACGGGGGGGCGTGGCCTCGTCCACTGTCTGGCTTCCGTCGTAGATCAGGAAGGTCTGCGGGTAAAAAAAACGGGCCCCGCATTCGCGGGCCAGCTCGACCACGTGGCGGGTTCCTTCGATCTGCACCTGCGCCGCCGCGTCCGCATGGTCCTCGCACCAGTTGACGTCGGAACACACGGCGCAATGGATCACGATATCGGGCCGCCAAGCGCGCAAGGCCTGGGCCTGCTCGCGCTGGCGCACATCGAACGCGTGGCGGTCGAGGGCCGCGACCAGGGCAGTGGGTACCTGCTCAGCCAAGTGGCGGGTGAAAGCCTGCCCGAGCATTCCGCCGGCACCCGTGATCAGGATGCGCGAGCCCTCCAGGGCGGACAGTTCGTTGAATTCACGCAAATCGTCGCCCCTCATGTTCAGATCCAGACAAGAACAGGTCGGCAGCCATTTCGGGGACGCAGCGCATCACCTCGTTGGGCCGGTACGGCAGGGCGCCAACGAGCAGTCGGCCCGGCGCCTTCCAGACAGACCACCAGTGCTGCGCGAAATCCTGCATCGATACCGGCGAGCCCGATCCCACATTGCGCACCCAGGGCCTGCCCGCCTCGACGTCACCGCGCTCAGCCGCATGCCGGAATGCCCGGGCGACCGCCTCCACGGGGACGTAGTCGCGCACCTGCGCACCGGGTGTCATCGAAAAATCAAGGCCCTGCGATGCGGCCAGACGCAATGCCGGCCAGAAGTTCCCGGCGTACTGGCCTTCGCCGAAGACCGAGAAGATCCGCAGGTAGCACAGCTCCATGGCGTGTTCGATGGCGTGCGCATGCGCAGCCTGGAAACCTGCGGCCTTGGATGCCGCATAGCCATACGCGGGTGCCAGCGGTGCGCTGGCCGGAATGAAGTCGAAGGCATCCGCGCTGCGACCGTATTCCGCGAAGGTACCCGCCAGGACCGACCGCTTCACGCCAGCGGCACGCGCCGTATCGAGCAGTTGCAGCAAAACGGTGACGTTCCAGTAGAACAGGACCTGCCAGTCGGCCTGCTGCGGCGGTACGCCGGGCGACGCCAGGTGCATCAGCACGTCCGCCCCGGCCAGATCGGCGGGCGTCAACTGGTCCATGGCGCGGCTGAGCCACACAAGGCGAGGATGCACCGATGCAGGCGCGTCGGCCGGATGCCTCAGGACGGTGACGCGATGGCCCGCCTCCAGCAAGGATGCCAGCACGTGTCGGCCGATGAACCCCGTCCCTCCCGTCAGGAATACATGCCGCTCAGTGGTCATTCGGCAGTCCTTCCGGCATCTCAAAGGGGCTGGCGAAATCTTCCATCCGCGGATGCTCGCGGTCGCGCACCGACAGCACAGGATGGTCATCGGGCCAGGGAATGCCGGCAGAGTCCCAGCGGATGCCGGCATCATGCCGAGGTGCGTGGGCCGAGGTGACGTGATAGACGATGGTCGCGCCTTCGGTCAGTGCATAGCAGCCGTGGGCACACCCCGCCGGAATGTAGACCTGGTTGCCAAGCTCGGCGTCCAGCTCGAAGGTGGCAAAGCGGCCCTGTGTCGGCGAGCCTCGGCGCAGATCGACCACCACATCGAAGAGGCGGCCGTGGCTGCAATGCACCAGCTTGGCATGGTGGTGCGGCGGCAACTGAAAGTGCAGCCCGCGCAGCACGCCACGCCGCGATACGCTGTAAAAGCTTTCTACCCAGTCGCAGTCGAGCCCCCGGACAAGGAACGCCTCGCGGCTGAAGGTCTTCACGAATCGCCCGCGCTCGTCGGGCCGCACTTCGGGCTGGATCAGGTAGCAGCCCGGCAAAGGGCTTTCTTCGAAGCGCATGGTGGGTGCTAGAAGTTGACGCCGAAATAGGTTTCGATGCGATCGGCCACAAAGTCGATCATGGCCTCGCTCAATCCGGGGTAGATGCCCAGCCAGAACGTGTGCTCCATGACTGTGTCCGTATTCGCCAGGCTGCTGGCCACCCGGTACGTCTGTCCCTGCATCGAAGGCTGCCGGGTCAGGTTGCCGGCGAACAGCAGCCGCGTGCCGATGCGGCTCTGCTCCAGGTACTCCAGCAGATCGACGCGGCGGGTACCGGCCGCTTCGCGCAGCGTGAGCGGGAACCCGAACCACGAAGGCTGCGAATTCTCCGTGGCCCGGGGAAGCACCAGGAACTCCTCGCAGCTTTTTAGCCGGCTGACGAGATGCTCGAAATTGCGCTGCCGCGCCGCGATGAAACCGGGCAACCGGTCCATCTGCGCCAGGGCACAGGCCGCCTGCATGTCGGTGATCTTGAGGTTGTAGCCGACATGCGAATACGTGTACTTGTGGTCATAGCCTGGGGGCAGATCGCCCAGTTGCCAGCCATACCGCTTTCCGCAGGTGTTGTCCTTGCCGGGCCCGCAATAGCAGTCCCGCCCCCAGTCGCGGAATGACGTGACGATGCGTGCCAGTTCATCGTCGTTGGTGAAGACGGCGCCGCCTTCGCCCATGGTGATGTGGTGGGCCGGATAGAAGCTCAGGGTTCCGATATCACCGAAGGTGCCTACCAGCCGTCCGTCGTAAGTGGACCCCAGGGCGTCGCAGCAATCCTCGACGAGCCACAGTCCATGCTTGCGGCACAGCGCTTGCACCGCTTCCAGGTTGTAGGGATTGCCGAGGGTGTGGGCCAGCATGATGGCCTTGGTGCGCGGCGAGATCGCAGCTTCGATCAGCGCGACATCGATGTTGTAAGTGCCGAGCTCCACATCCACGAAGACGGGCACCGCGCCGTTCTGCAGGATGGGATTGACGGTGGTGGGAAACCCCGCCGCCACACCGATCACCTCGTCGCCCGGGCGGATGGCCCTCTGGCCCAATGCAGGAGACGTGAGCGCCGAGAAGGCGAGCAGATTCGCGGACGAGCCGCTGTTCGTCGTGAGCGCATGGCGCACCCCGAGGTACTCGCGTAGGCGCTTTTCGAACGCATCGTTGAAACGCCCCGTGGTCAGCCATCCGTCGAGCGACGCAGCCACCATGTTCTGCAGTTCGGCCTCCCCGATCACCTTACCGGAGGGTGGAATGGCCGTGGCGCCCGGCAGGAATGGCTGGGCGCGATACGCGTGGGCCGCGTATTCGCCAACGAGCGCGGCGATCTGCTCGCGGATGTGGTGCAACTTGTCCATAGAATTTCAGCGCTCAGCGGCGCAATACGATTCGATCTGACGCTCGGTCACCTGGCGCATGTCTTCGCCGCGAGCGTGTGCGGAATGCCATTGGGCAATGCTCTCCACGGCCTGCGCCATCGACCACCGAGGCCCCCAGCCCAACAGAGAGCAGGCCTTGCTGCTGTCGAGCCGAAGCATCTGCGCCTCGTGCACGCCCTCGGGCCCGGCCGCGAAGCGGCATTCGACAGGGCCAGGCCACGCGGCAGCCAATTGCCGAATGACGTCGCCGACGCTTCGCACGTCCTGCTCGGCGGGCCCGAAATTCCAGGCGCCCGATGCCACCGGACCCTTCTCGACGAGTCTCTGCGCCAATTGGAGGTACCCGGCCAGGGGCTCCAGCACATGTTGCCATGGCCGTACGGCAGCGGGATTGCGCACGTCCAGCGGATCGCCGCCGCAGGCGGCTCTCAGGAAGTCCGGAATCAGCCGGTCGCTGGACCAGTCACCGCCGCCGATCACATTGCCCGCCCGCGCCGTGGCCAGCGCCACACCGTGATCCGCGTGCCTTGCCGGGGCGAAAAACGAGTCGCGGTAACAGGCGGCCACCAGCTCGGTGCATGCCTTGCTGTTGCTGTAAGGGTCGAACCCGCCCAACGCGTCGTCCTCGCGATAGCCCCAGAGCCACTCGCGGTTCTCATAGCATTTGTCGCTCGTCACCACCACCACCGCGCGCACCGACGGCACGCGCCGTACGGCGTCCAGAAGGTGCACGGTACCCATGACGTTGGTCGAATAGGTGCCGACCGGATCGGCGTAGGACTGGCGCACCAGGGGCTGTGCAGCCATGTGGATCATGATCTCCGGCGCCGCTGCTTCCAGCGCGCCTGCAAGCAACGCCGCATCCCGCACATCGCCGATGACCGAATGCATGCCCTGCGCGGCCCGGGTCAGCGCGAACATCGCGGGCATGGAGTCCGCGTCCAGCGCATACCCCGTCACCTGCGCGCCCAAACGCTGCAGCCAAAGCGACAGCCAGGTGCCTTTGAAGCCTGTGTGGCCCGTGACGAACACCTTGCGTCCGGACCAAAAACCGCTGTCGGGACCGCTCACCATGACTTCCAGGGCGCATGGCCCCCCTGCCAAAGCTGTTCGAGATAGTTCTTGTCGCGCAGCGTATCCATGGGTTGCCAGAAGCCTTCGTGCCGATAGGCCTGCAACTGCCCAGACCGCGCCAACGCCTCGAGCGGAGGGCCTTCCCACACCGTCTCGTCGGAATCGATCAGATCGAAGACGGCAGGAGACAGCACGAAGAACCCACCGTTGACCATGCCGCCGGCGCCATCGGGCTTTTCGCGGAACGACAGCACGCGGTCGCCCTCCATGTCCAGCGCGCCGAAGCGGCCGGGTTGCCGGGTGGAGGTGAGCGTGGCCTGCCGTCCATGCGCCCGGTGGAACCGGATGAGCGCCGTGATGTCGATGTCGCCCACCCCATCGCCATAGGTGAAGCAGAAGGCCTCGTCCTCGCTCACGTAGCGCCGCACACGGCGCAGGCGACCACCCGTCTGGGTGGCATCGCCGGTGTCCACCAGGGTCACCCGCCAGGGTTCGGCATACCGCTCGTGAACGTCCATGCGGTTGTTCACCAGATCGAACGTCACATCGGACATGTGCAGGAAATAGTTCGCGAAGTACTCCTTGATCACGTAGCCCTTGTAGCCGCAGCACACCACGAAGTCATGGATGCCATGGTGCGAATACATCTTCATGATGTGCCAGAGAATCGGGCGGCCGCCGATCTCCACCATGGGTTTGGGCTTTTGCTGCGTCTCCTCGCTCAGGCGGGAACCCAGCCCCCCCGCCAGGATGATGGCCTTCATGCTTTTCCGCCCATCGATGTTTCGGAGCCCTGAAGCGCCCGGGCATAGGCCGCCTGGAAATGCGCCACCCGGTCCTCGATCCCGGCGCCCACGAGGGCCGGGCGCTGCGCCTGATCGACGCCCGCCTGCACCTTAATGCAAATACCACCGTCTTCCGCGAACACCTTGCGCGTGAAGGCGTGGCCGTCGGCATGGATGTGTTCCATCATCTTGGCGCCGGCAGGCGTGGTCCCGGTGAACTCCACGCCCACAGTCCTCGAGTGAACCGTGGTCTGGCGAGACGTGGTCGGCTCGAACGACTGGACATGGAAGCTGTAACCCATGAACGACGTAACAGTCAGGTTCGGAAAAATATGGTGGTGGGTGTAATGCGCGAAGCGCCAGGGCCACTGCCCGATCTTGCTCTCCATGCGGGCGAACCGCGCTACCCACTGCGCATCGGCGGCATGCTCCAGGTGGCTGTGCAGGCGATCTTCGAGGAAGAAGCGGGGTGCCGTTTCGGCCCGGTCCATGCCGTCGACCTGCATGAAGGTGCGCGAATGCACGGCAGGGACGTGATACCCCTCGAGGGCATTTTCGATCACGATTTTCCAGTTGGCGTCCACCGGCTCTCGGAACTCGTCCAGCAAGCCTTGCATTCCCTCGCTGGCACGCTCGAGAAAGGCGTATTGCTCGCCCAGATACTCGCGCAGTGCCGGGCCGCCTTCGGAAATACGGACGAATACGAACTGCCCCACCGCCTCGCAGTTGAATTCCTGCAGGCGAAAGCGGGCAGGTTCGGCCACCACCTCGGGAAAGCAGTGTTTCGCCGGGATGCCGACCGGAACGCCCTCCCGGTCGTACACCCAGCCATGGTAGGGGCAGCGCGCAGGCCCGCGGTGCGTGCCCGATTCGCACAACTGGGCATGCCGGTGGGAGCAGACATTGAGGAAAGCACGCGGCCGCCCCTGGCTGTCACACTGGAGCAACAACGACACCCCGCCCACCTGCACACCGCGGTGCACGAGACCGTCGAGTTCGAAGCGCATGCAGACGAAAACCCAGCTTTCGCGGAACAGCCCCTCCAGTTCGCGGGCGTGGTGATCGGGATCTCGATAGAAGTGGGGGGAAACGACACTGGTCGGCATGGATCGACTCTTCTGGATGGATGTTGCAAGGACCGCGGCTCCGTGTTCGGTACCGGTCTGGGGCCTGCCGAGCCAGCGGCGGCTCGTACAGCCCATTGTCTCTACAGTGATCTGAAATGGGCCCCTTCCTAGCTGCGCATTGCCTGCTCCATCACACGGGTGAGCCGCTGCATCTGCGCAGGATCCATCTTCGGAAAGAACGGCAGACCGATCAGGGTCTCGGCGAGCGCATCCGCTTGGGGCGTGGGCAATAGCGTACAGAAGGGCAACAGGGCTTCCATGCGGTGCATGAGAGGCTGGTACCAGCGACGCGTCGCGATGCCCTGCGCGGCACACAGTGCCTCGAGCCGTCCCCGGCAGGCAGCGTCGGGCATCCGTGCACACAACAGCGTCGGTGCTGCAATGGCACCGGCCGGGCCCGCCATCTGCCATGCAATCCGGCCGTCCGCCGCGCGTGCAAGGGCATCCTGCATTTCCCGCTGCAACGCGCGCCGGACCTGCGCGCCCTGCTCCCAGCAAGCGAGCGATGCCAGCGCCACGGCAGCGTGCAACTCGCTCATTTTGGCGTTCGTTCCCACCGCAGCCAGGGCGCCGACCGGCAGGTGGCTGGCCGGGTCGAGGTTGATGCCGAAATTGGCCAGTTGACGCACTCGCGCCGCCAACCCGGGACGGGACGAGACCACGAAACCGCCCTCTCCCGCCGGCAGCGACTTGGTGGCATGGAGACTGAACACGAGGGTGCAAGAAGCGCCTGCCAGCCACTGGCTGCCAAAGCCGGCTGCCGCATCGATCACCACCGGAAGGCCCGTTTCGTCCTCGAAGCGTTGCCAGGCCGCCATGTCGTGCGGCATGCCGAGGGCCGCCACGGGCAGGACGGCATCCACGGCATCGGTGGCATGGGCCGCGCGCGCGATGTCGGGCGTCAGCAGCCAGCTGTCGGCATCCACATCGCAGAGTACCGGCACGTGGCCGGCGCGCAGCACTGCCGTCGCCGTGGCAGCGAACGTGAAGGTGGGCATGAGCACCCGGGAGCCGGCACGCAGCCCCAGCGATTGCAGCACCAGCTCCAGGCCCAGGGTGGCGCTTGCCACGGTCGTGACCTGTTCTGCGCCCAGGCCGAAGCGCTCGGCGAAGCGGTCCTCCAGTTCGCGCACCAGGGGGCCGCCGTTGGAGTAATAGCGCGCGGAATGCATGCGCTGCAGATAGGGCAGGAGGGACAGCGGGTCCGGCACATCCGGCACCAGCAGAGGAATGGGATCGGTGGGAGCGCCGGCGGTCATACGGAGGGCGTGCCGTGCACACGCTTCTCGCCACCGCCCAGGCGTGCCAGGGCCGGCTCCGCATCGGCGAACACATCCAGGAAACCGTCACGGCCTTCCAGGTAATTGAGCCACATGAGCCGGAACGCCTTTTCCAGCTCGGCCGTGCGGGCGGCATAGTCCATGAGTGCGCAGGCGGAAACGCGTTGCCGTGTTTCGTGGCGCAGGCGGGCCAGGGTTTCCGGATCGGCCATGAACGCCAGGGCCCGCTCGACGTATTGGTCGTCGCTGCGCGCCACCCAATCGGGATAGCCCACGCCCTGCAGCGTGCGCGCGGTGCTCGCGTCCACACCGCGCTCGGCGTCCAGCGCCACGATCGGCAGCCCCATCCAGAGGGCATGCAGCGTGGTGGTGCCGCCGGAGATCGGGGCCGTGTCGAGCGCCACGTCGGCGATATGCCCCAGTTCCATGAACTGGTTGAGCGGTTGCTGGTGCATCACGAACACCCGGTCCAGCGGCAGGCCCTGTGCCTCGACCCGCATCTGCATGTTGGCCTGCGCGGCCTCGGCAGACCGCTCCTTCACCATGATGACGAGGCGCGCATCGGTGCGTGCCTGCAGGATGCGACCCCAGACGCCCAGCATGCGGTCCGTGACCTTGGCGGAATTGTTCAGCGAGATGAGCGTGGGGTAGCCGTTGCGCAGCATCGGCGGCTCTTCGCACAGCGGCGCATAGGTGGGCGGCGCGTAGCTCGCCATGCAGGCCAGGCGAAAGAGCCGCTCGCTGTAGAAGACTTCATGGCCCGGCGGGGTGATGCCAACATCGGTCAGGCGGTAGTCCATGGCCTTCATGCCCAGCGGGCTCATGAATCCGAGCCACGTCACCTGCACGGGCGCTGCGCGGCGCGCGAAGACCAGCAGGCGGTTGCCGGCGGTGTGGCCCGACAGGTCCACCAGCACGTCGATGCCGTGCGAGCGGATGAGCGTGTACAGCTCGTCGTCGGACAGGTGGATCATCTCGTGCCAATGGGGCACGCACTGCTGCAGGGCATCGGTGATGCCGTCGCGCCGCCCGCCCGAGTACACATGCACCTCGACCTCCTGCGGGTCGTGGTGGCGCAACACGGGCAGCATGAAAAAAGCGATGGAGTGCTCCCGGAAGTCGGCCGTGACATAGCCGACCTTGAGGCGTTTCTTCGGCCGCCGATCGGCCACGACGAGCGGAGCGGCCTTTCGCGTCAGCGGATCGGCGTAGCGCCGGCCCCAGTCCCGGTAGACCTCCAGCGTCTTGACGGGATTGCCCTCGATCTGGTCATGCAGGAAGGCGCGCATCACCCACATGGCCGGATTGTTGCCGCGGCGACACACATCGTCGATCATTTGCAACGCTTCGGCATGCCGGCCCAGGTTGAACAGCGCGAACGACAGGCCATGCTGCGCATCCGGCATGCCGGGCTGCAGGTTCAGGGCGGTCTCCAGCGCCGGAATGGCCTGCGCCCAGTTTTCCATCTTGAGGTAGGTGCGCCCGACATGCATCCACACGTCCGCACGCTGCGGATCGAACGCCAGGGCGGTCGCGAATTTCGTCAGGGCACCCATCAGGTCCTGCTGCGCCAGGCACTGCTCGGCCTGGAAGAGCGCGATCAGCAGCTCGGCATGCTCTTGCACATCGGCGTCGTCGGTGGAAGTGGGCATGGAGCACATCGGCGGCAGGCAATGGGGAAGGGTTGGATCGGGGGCAGTGGATCGAAACGGATGGGGTCCATCTTAGGGGCTCGCGGAGCCTGCGGTGGCCCCAATAAACCATGGTTTGCCCGCCTGTTTTGGCGGTGGGCGGCCGGTTTCACCAACAGGGCAAAGGGACTTGTCAAGGGGAACGAATTGGGGTGTATCCCACCTGCATTTCCGTTTTTGCGCTTCAAAAAGACTCTGACAGAATGGCCCCATGTTTGTAATCATCGGTTACCTGGTCTGTCTCGGGTGCATTTTCGGCGTGTACGTGGTGCACGGCGGGAATGTGAGCGTGATCATCAAAGCGCTCCCATTCGAGATGATCACGATCTTCGGCGGCGCGCTGGGCGCGTTCGTGGTGAACAACCAGCCGAAGGTGCTCAAGTCCACACTGAAGGCGCTGCCCATGGCGCTCAAGGGATCCAAGTACACCAAGGCGCGGTACATGGAACTGATGGCCATGCTCTACGACATCCTGCAAAAAGCCCGCAAGGAAGGGCTGATGGCCATCGAAAAGGATGTCGAGACGCCCCACGAGTCGGAAATCTTCAAGAAATACCCCACGGTCGGCAACGACCACCATGTGATCGAGTTCATGACCGATTACCTGCGCATGATGGTGTCCGGCAACCTGAACGCCCACGAGATCGAGGCGCTGATGGACAGCGAGATCGAAACCCACCACCAGGAAGCGCATGCCCCCGTGGCAGCGCTGGCCCGCCTGGCCGGCGCCCTGCCCGCCTTCGGGATCATCGCGGCCGTGCTCGGTGTGGTGAACACCATGGGCTCGGTGGGCCAGCCGCCTTCGGTGCTGGGCGGCATGATCGGCTCGGCGCTGGTCGGCACCTTCCTCGGGATCTTGCTGGCCTATGGCGTGGTTGAACCCCTCGGTGGCCTGGTCGAGCAGAAGCTGGAAGATGCCGCCAAGGAACTGCAGTGCATCAAGACCACGCTTTTGGCCAGCATGCAGGGCTACAACCCCGCCACTGCGATCGAATTCGGCCGCAAGGTCCTGTTCTCCACCGACCGACCGAGCTTTTCCGAGCTGGAAAGCCACGTGAAGGGCAAGAAGTAGGCTGAAGACGCCACCATGGCCGACAAGAAACTCCAGCCGATCATCATCAAGCGCGTCAAGAAGGGCGGCCATGCCGTGCATGGCGGCGCCTGGAAGATCGCCTATGCCGACTTCGTGACGGCCATGATGGCGTTCTTCCTGCTGATGTGGCTGCTGGGCTCCACCGCCAAGGGCGAACTGCAGGGCATCGCCGCCTACTTCAACTCGCCGCTGAAGGTGGCCATGCAGGGGGGCGACGGCGCGGGCAACAGCTCGAGCGTGATTCCCGGCGGCGGCAACGACCTGTCCAAGGTGCACGGACAGGTGCGGCGCTCCGACTCGGAGACGTCGACGAACCGCCGGGCCAACCTCGAAGCCGCACGCGCCGAGCGCGCCCGCCAGGACGAGATGCGCATCAAGGCGCTGCAGGCCAAAATCGACGCGCTGATCACCGAAACGCCCAAACTGAATGAATATCGCTCGCAGATCCGCATGGATGTGACGCCCGATGGCCTGCAGATCCAGATCGTGGACGACCAGAACCGGCCCATGTTCGACAGCGGCAGTGCGTTGGTAAAACCCTACATGCGCGACATTCTTCGAGAAATCGGAACCGCGCTCGGCGGCGTGCAAAACCGCATCAGCCTGGCGGGCCACACCGACGCAACGCCCTACGGTAACGGCGACCGCGGCTACAGCAATTGGGAACTGTCGGCCGACCGGGCCAACGCCTCGCGCCGCGAACTCGTGGCCGCCGGCATGCCGGATGCCAAGCTGGGCCGCGTTGTCGGGCTGGCGGCCAGCGATTTGCTGGAACCCAAGGAGCCGCGCGCGCCCGCCAACCGGCGCATCACGATCACGGTTTTGACCCAGGAAGCCGAGGAACGGCTGCTCGGAAAGAAATCTGCCACCATCACTTCCACGGAGTTCACCGCCGAAAAGCGCGAGAATCCGGCATCCGCCCCTCGGCCGTAACGTCTTGTCACCAAACCTGCGGCCCATGACAATACACACTGCAATTTCCGACCGAAAGGGTCCCACGTGACCACTGCACTCCGCTTTTTGATCGTTGACGACTTCTCCACCATGCGACGCATCGTGCGCAACCTGCTCAAGGAAAGCGGCTTTGCCGATGCCGACGAGGCGGAAGACGGCGTGGTGGCGCTGAACAAACTGCGCAACAGCAAGTTCGATTTCGTCGTCACCGACATCAACATGCCCAACATGAACGGATTCCAGCTACTGGCTGAAATCAAGAAGGACGACAAGCTCAAGCACCTGCCTGTGCTGATGGTGACGGCGGAAGCCCGCAAGGAAGACATCGTGGCAGCCGCCCAGAACGGGGCAGCCGGCTACATCGTCAAGCCGTTCACCAAGGCCACGCTGGAAGAGAAAGTCACCCTGATCCTCAAGAAAATGGGCCTGTGATCATGGATACCTCGGACAACAACCTTCCGGAAGCCGGCGCCGTTCACAACAAGATCGGCCAGCTGACCCGCCAGCTGCACGACTCGCTGAACGAACTCGGCTACGCCGACAAGCTGCGCGGCACGATGGGCGAGTTGCCCGATGCGCAAAGCCGACTTTCCTACATCGCGCGCCTCACGGGCGAAGCGGCGGAGAAGGTATTGAGCCGGGTGGAGCAGGCCAAGGCCCAGCACGACTTCATCGCCGAGGAAACCCGCCGCGTCGTCTCCTCGCTGGTCAAGGACCCCGTGGCGGCCGTCGCCAAGGGCGAGATCATGAACTTCCTGCACGACGTGGAACGCGTCACCAAGGAAGCCGACGGCCACCTGACCGAAATCATGATGGCGCAGGACTTCCACGACCTCACCGGCCAGGTGATCGCCCGTGTGGTCAACCTGGCGGCCACGATCGAAGAGCAGCTGGTGCAGTTGCTCATCCAGACCGCCCCCCCGGCCGCGCAGGCGCAGGTCGCCCCGGTGGTGGAAGCGCGCCGCGAACACCTGGCCGGCCCGGTGGTCGATCCCGAAGGCACGCCCGATGTGGTCACCGACCAGTCGCAAGTGGACGATCTGCTGGCCAGCCTGGGCTTCTGATGCCGGGCGGGCGTTGGCGCTCCTGAGAAAGGAGCATCCACCGCATATCCACATGGGATTTCATGGCCTTTTGGCATGCAATAGCAATAAGTACTAGGGCATATTGCTATCATTTTTGATGTACCGGGGTGCGTGATGCCCCGCCCCTGCCGGCCCACCCCACCGGCCGCCACCCTGAATAGCCGCCCGACAAGCCGTCTATTCGCGCTTTAGGTTTCCGGGGCGCTCACGACAATGGCATGACCACCAGCCGTCATGCCACCATGGACTCCAGCCAAGACAAAGACCTCCCCGCGACAGAGCACAAGCTCCAGAAAGCGCGCAAGGACGGCCAGGCTGCGCGCTCGCGGGACCTGTCCCACATCGCCGTCCTCGGCATGGGCGCCTGCAGCGTCCTCGTGCTGGCGCCCATGCTGACCGAACACCTGCAGCTGGCCGTGCGCGAGCAGCTGGTGTTCAACGCCGCCACGGTGCAGGCCACGGGCAGCATGGTCACCCGGCTGCACCAGATGGCGCTGATCGGCGTGGTCGCCAGCCTCGTCTTCGCCGTTCTCACCAGCGCCGCAGCCGTGGTCAGCGCCATCGGCGCCGGCGGCTGGGTGTTCAGCTTCCAGCCCATCACGCCCCAGTTCAGCCGGCTGAACCCGATCTCGGGGTTCACCAACCTCGTGTCCAAACAGCAGCTGGTCAACGTGGGCAAGATGGTGCTCATGACCGGCGTGATCACCGCCGTGGCCTGGAACTTCCTGGGCAACAGCATCCAGAAGCTGTCCATGCTGGTGCTGCAGCCCTCGCCGGTGGCTCTGCGCTGGGTGGGCGAATGGATGACCTCGGGCGTGAGCCTCATGCTGCTGGTGGTGTTTCTCGCGGCGGTCGTCGACGTGCCGCTGCAGGCGTTCTTCTTCAAGTCGCGCCAGAAGATGTCGCACGAGGAAATCAAGCAGGAGCACAAGGAATCCGAGGGCAGCCCCGAGACCAAGAGCCGCCAGCGCCAGCGCGCCCGCGAGATCGCCGACCGCGCCAGCATCGCCGCCGTGCCCAAGGCCGACTTCGTGGTGATGAACCCGACCCACTATGCCGTGGCCCTCAAGTACGAAGAAGGCACGATGAGCGCCCCGCAGGTGATCTCCAAGGGCACCGACCTGCTCGCCTTCAAGATCCGCGAAATGGCCACGCAGCATTCGGTACCGGTGCTGCAGTCGCCCATGCTGGCCCGCGCGCTCTACGCGCATGCCGAGCTGGACCAGGCCATCCCCGCCACGCTGTACGCCGCCGTGGCGCAGGTGCTGGCCTACGTTTACCGCCTCAAGGCCGCGATGCGCGGCGAAGGTCGCATGCCCGAGGCCCAGCCCGACCCGTTCGTGCCGCCCGAACTTGATCCGCTGAACCGCACCACCGACGCAGGGACCGCCCCATGACGCCCTCCATCAAATCCGTCCGGCAGTGGGCCGGCACCAACGCCTCGGCCGTGCAGGGCATGTCCGCCCCGCTGCTGGTGGTGGCCATCCTGGCGCTGATGGTGCTGCCCATCCCCGCCTGGCTGCTGGACACCTTCTTCACCCTGAACATCGCCGTCGCGCTGATGGTGATGATGGTGGCGGCCTACATGCTGCGGCCGCTGGACTTCGCGGCGTTTCCCTCGGTGCTGCTGCTGACCACGCTGATGCGGCTGTCGCTCAACGTGGCCTCCACCCGCGTGGTGCTGCTGGAAGGCCACACCGGCCCGGGCGCGGCGGGTGCGGTGATCGAGGCCTTCGGCCACTTCCTGATCGGCGGCAACTTCGCCGTCGGCCTGATCGTGTTCGCCATCCTGGTGGTGATCAACTTCGTGGTGGTGACCAAGGGCGCCGAGCGGATCGCCGAAGTGTCGGCCCGCTTCACCCTGGACGCCATGCCCGGCAAGCAGATGGCGGTGGACGCCGACCTGAACGCCGGCCTCATCGACGAGAAGGAAGCCAAGCGCCGGCGCCTGGAAGTGGCGGAAGAAGCCAACTTCTTCGGCTCGATGGACGGCGCCTCGAAGTTCGTGCGCGGCGATGCGGTCGCCGGCATCCTGATCCTGCTGATCAACATCGTCGGCGGCTTCGCCATCGGCATGCTGCAGCACGACCTGTCGGCCGGCCAGGCGGCCAACAGCTACATCCTGCTGGCCGTCGGCGACGCGCTGGTGGCGCAGATCCCGGGCCTGCTGATCTCGGTGGCCGCGGCCATGGTGATCTCGCGCGTGGGCAAGGAAGAGGACATGGGGCACCAGATCGTGCAACAGCTCTTCATGTCGCCCCGCGTGCTGGGCGTGACGGCCGGCATCCTGATCCTGCTGGGCCTGATCCCGGGCATGCCGCACGCCGTGTTCCTCATCATGGGCTCAGGCTTGGGCTACGCAGCCTGGACGCTGATGAAGCGCGCCAACGCCCCGCAGCCCGTGGTGGAAGCGCCCCCGCCGGCGCACGACGGCGAAGCCAGCTGGGACGACCTGCAGCCCGTGGACCTGCTGGGCCTGGAGCTGGGCTACCGGCTCATCACCCTGGTGGACAAGAACCGCCAGGGCGACCTGCTCACCCGCATCAAGGGCGTGCGCCGCAAGTTCGCGCAGGAAGTGGGCTTCCTGCCGCCGGCTGTGCACGTGCGCGACAACCTGGAACTCAAGCCCAGCGCCTACCGCATCACCCTGCGCGGCGTGGTGGTGGGCGAAGGCGAGGCCTTCCCCGGCATGCACCTGGCGATCAATCCCGGCGGCATCACCACCCCCCTGATCGGCACGCCCACGACCGACCCCGCATTCGGCCTGCCCGCCCACTGGATCGACGAACACCAGAAGGAAGCGGCACAAATGGCGGGTTTTACGGTCGTTGATTCAGAAACCGTGATGGCGACGCATTTGTCACACTTGATGCAAGTTCAAGCCGCCAAGCTCCTGAGTCGCACGGAAACCCAGCAACTCGTGGAACACGTGGCCAAACTGGCCCCCAAGCTCATCGAGGAAGTGGTACCCAAAATGGTGTCGATCGCAACGTTCCAGAAAGTCCTCCAGCTGTTGCTGGAAGAGTCTGTGCACATCCGCGACATCCGCACCATCATCGAGACGCTGGCCGAACATGCCGGCGCCACCACCGACCCGGTGGAACTGGCCCGCCGCGTGCGCATCGCGCTCTCGCCCGCCATCGTGCAGCAGATCTACGGCCCGACCCGCGAGCTGAACGTGATCGCCATCGAACCCGGCCTGGAGCGCCTGCTGGTGCAGGCCCTGAGCAACAACGCCGGCCCTTCGCTGGACCCGGGCGTGGCCGACATCCTCACGCAGAAGGCCGCAGAAGTCGCCATGAAGCAGGAAGAACTGGGCATGCCCGCCTGCCTGCTGGTGCCCGACGCCATCCGCAACGCCATTTCCCGCCTGGTGCGCCGCGTCGCGCCCCGGCTGCAGGTGCTCGCCCACAGCGAGATCCCTGAAACCCACACCATCCGCATTGGCCCGATCCTCAAAGGTGCATCCGCATGAACATCAAACGCTTCACCGCCCCCACCTCGCGTGAGGCCCTGGCCAAGGCGCGCATGGCCTTCGGGGACGGCACCCTCATCCTGTCCAACCGCCCCACCGCCAATGGCGTGGAAGTCATGGCCACGGCGGAAGACACGCTGTCCAGCCTGGAAAACGCGCCCGAGCAGGCCGCGCCGAGCCGCCTGCAGGAGCGCGCCTCCGACATGGCCGCCAGCCCCGCGCGCACCCTGGCCCGCCCCGCAGCCGCCGCGGCCCGGGCCGAGCCCCAGCGCAATGCGGTGGCGCAGGACACCGAGCAGTTGGCCATGAGCACGCTGTCGTTCCAGGACTACGTGCGCGAGCGCATGCTGCGCCGCCGCCACGAAGCCCTGACCGGCACGGCCGAGGCACCTTCGATCAACGAGCGCAGCCGCGAACGCGCGCCGGACCGCGAGCGCGAACGCATGCCCGCACCGGCCGCCGCGCCTGTGGTGCGCCACAACCCGCTGCGCTCCATTCCGATGGACGTCGCCCCCGAGCCCGTGGCCCCGCGCCGCGTGCAAGTACCCGTGCCCTCGCTGGCCCCCGCCGCCGGCCAGCAGAACCTGATGAGCGAGCTGCAGTCCATGAAGGACCTCATCGAGGACCGCTTCAACACCCTGGCCTGGCTCGGCCAGGCGCGGCAGAACCCGATCCAGTCGAACCTGATGCTCAAGCTCATCCGCGCCGGCTACTCGCCGTCGCTGGCCCGCGCCGTGCTGGAGCGCCTGCCCGAGGAACTGGGCGCAGGCGATGCAGTGCGCTGGCTCATGGAAGTGCTGGAGCGCAACCTGAAGACCGACGCGCACGCCCGCCCCCTGTACGAAGAAGGCGGCATCTACGCCATGGTGGGCTCCACCGGCGTGGGCAAGACCACCACCACGGCCAAGCTCGCCGCCCTGTGCGCCCGCATCCACGGCCCGGGCAGCGTCGGCCTCATCACCCTGGACACGTACCGGGTCGGCGCCCACGAGCAGCTGCGCACCTATGGCCGCATGCTGGGCGTCGTGGCCCACCTGGCGCACGACCGCGCCGCGCTGCAGGACCTGCTCGGCCTGCTGGGCGGCAAGAAGATGGTGCTCATCGACACCACCGGCGTCGCCCCGCGCGACCCGCGCAAGCGCGACATGCTGGATGTGCTGGACCTGCCCAACGTCAACCGCCTGCTGGTGCTGAACGCCGGCTGCCACGGCGACACGCTGGACGACGTGCTCAGCGCCTTCAAGACCGCCGGCTCTCAGCAGGCCATCCTGTCCAAGGTGGACGAGGCCGTGAAGCTCGGCCCTTCGATCGACGCCCTGATCCGCCACCAGATGGTGCTGCGCGGCGTGACCAACGGCCAGCGTGTGCCTGAGGACTGGGAGGCCGCCGATGCGCACAAGCTCATCAGCACCTCGATGCGCTCGCCCGCCAAGTCGGCCTTCGACCCCAAGGCGTCGGACCTGAACTTCTTCTTCTCGCACTCGCCCGAGCTGGCCTCGGAAAGGGGACTGGTCGATGCTTGATACCGGATTCCACCAGGCCACGAGCCTGCACAGCATCACGCCGCAGTCGGACCTGCGGGTCGTGTCCGTCGTGGCGCAGCCCGACGCCGCCTACGGGTTGGAAACCCTGTGGCAGGTGTGTTCCAGCCTGCAGCGGCTGGGGTATCCCGTGGCCGTGCTGGACGGCACCGCCCGCGAAACCGACGACGCGCCGGGCCTGGCCCACCTGCTGGCCGAGCCCTCCTGGCAGAACGGCGCCCCGCTCGAAACCGGTCCGGCAGCCTCGTCGCTGGCGGTGATTCCGGCCGGCTACGGCATGCAGCGCCTCGCCCGCCAGACCGCCGACGGCCCGGCCGCGATGCAGGCGCTGCAACCCTTCTTTCGCACCTATGCGCTGCTCGTGCTCTACGCCAGCGCCGAGGTGCTGGCACCGTTGGTGCGCGCGACCTCGGCCATCCCCCTGGTGATCGCCGAGGGCGGCCCCGACAGCGTGGTGCAAAGCTACCGGCAACTGAAACACATGGCGATGCACGCCGGCGTGCACTGCTCGGTGGCCTCCATCCTGCCGCCCGGCGGGCCGGCCCAGGCCGACCCGACGCATGCGGCGTTGAACACGCTGCAGCGCTGCGCCGAGCGGCACCTGGGCAGCGGCATCCTGACCAGCACGGTGCGCGCCAACCACGCCCAGGACGTGCAGCGCCTGGCCTTGCAACTGCTGGAAAACGCGTGCACCATTGGCGCCGCAACGCCGCCCCCCACCCCGCCCTTCGGCATGACGGAGACGGCAGCGCATTTCGCCCGGAGACATTGACCCGATGTACACCGCCAAAGGACAGCTCGACCGCGATGCGCTGATCCGCCAGCACGTGCCGCTGGTTCGCCGGATTGCGCACCACATGATCGCCAAGCTCCCGCCCAACGTGGAGCTGGACGACCTCATCCAGGTGGGCATGATGGGCTTGAGCGAGGCTCTGTCGCGCTACGAGGTGGCGCAGGGCGTGCAGTTCGAGACCTTCGCCACCCAGCGCATCCGCGGCGCCATGCTCGACGAACTGCGCGAGGGCGACTGGATGTCCCGCAGTTCGCGCAAGAGCCAGAAGGAAATCGAACACGCCGTCCACCGGCTGGAGCAGAAACTCGGGCGCAGCCCGCTGGAGTCCGAGATCGCCGCCGAGCTGGACCTGAGCCTGGGCGAATACCAGACGCTGCTGGGCAAGGTGCGCGGCACGCAGCTCGTCTACCTGGAAGACATGACGCGGGGCGACGACGGCGACGACAGCTTCCTCGACCGGCACGTGGCCGATGGCGAAGCCGATCCGATGACCATGCTGCGCGACCAGCGGCTCAAGGCCTCGCTGGTGGCCGCCATCAAGAGCCTGCCGGAGCGCGAGCAGCACATCATGGGCATGTACTACGAGCACGACATGAACCTGAAGGAAATCGCGGCCGTGCTGGGCGTGACCGAATCGCGCATCTGCCAGCTGCACAGCCAGTCCATCGCCCGCCTGCGCGCCAAGATGCGCAGCCACTAGCGGAGCGCCGCTGCCCCACCGGGCACATCCCCTGGAGCCAACGAAAAAGGCCGCATGCAGATGCGGCCTTTTTGCTTTGGGGGACTGGCTTTTGCAGGAACGAAGGGGAAGCCGGGCGGGATCAGCCCTGCGACCGGTAGATCCGAGCGGCGCCGCCCGAGCGTGCCGGCGCACCGTTTCCATAAGTCGAGGCCTCCTGGGGCGGCAGCAGGGTCGCCACCTGGCGCTCGGTCAACGCGGACAGGCGTGCCAATTGTTCACGCTGCTGGGACAACTGGCTGCGCAGGGCCTGGATGCGGCGCTGGATGTCGGCCGGCAATTCGGTGGGGCGGGGGATTTTCTGGAGCGCCTGGGACAGATCGAGAGCGGCCTGGCGCAACAGGGGGGCGGTACGTTCTACCGCGAGCGCGTCGGTTTCCAGCAGGGCGGCACCGACGTCTTTCAACCGGGATTCGACTTCAGACAGCGTGGTTTCGAGTTGCATGGGTGGATCCTGTGCCGATCAACCCCTGCAGGAAACCCGGGGTCAGTGGCTGTTGCTGGTGTGGGAGATGATTTCCTGCGCATTGGACAGCAGCTTGTCCGCGATCGCATCGGCGTCCACCGTGAACGTGCCCTTTTCGATGGCGGCGCGCACGGCCTTCACCTTGTTGGCATCGAAATCGGTGCTGGCACGGCCGTTGGCTTCGAGTCCGCGGGCGGCGCTGGAAAACGTGACAGGCACGCCAGCGGCCGCAGCGGCAGCGGGCGCGGCGCTCTTGGCAGCCGTTTCGGCGGCAGCCGCAGGGGCCTTGGCCTGCTTGGCGGCAGTGGCGGCTTGCGACACTGCATTGGCTATTTCGGGGTTTTGACCTATCTTCATCGCTCTCTCCCACCCCGCTCGATGTGGGGCACAGTAGCAATGTTTTCGACCACTTCGACAGGGACTTTAGGCTTTTCTTGCGCCCCATCGCTTACAAAGTGATCTCTACTGTTCCATTTTCGGACACAACACCGGCGACGACACGGCCATTCTCCATACGGATGCGCACAGTCTCGCCAACGGCGCCTGCGGTGATCGCCTGGCCTGCGGATGTTACCGAATAACCCCGCCCCTGCGCCACCACCCGCACCGCCGCCCCCGCCTTGAACAGGGTCGGCGCCTTCACCATGTGCTGGCGCACGGCCTGGCCGGCCATGAGCTGGCGCGAGGCCACCATGCCGACCCAGCTGTCGGGATTGGCCACGATCGCGGTGGTTTCCGCCGCCCAGTCCACTTCGGCCTCGGTCGCATCGGCGGCCGTGAGCACAGCCCCGGACGCGACATTGCCCGTGAGCACCCACGCCGGGCCATACGCCTTGACGGTGACGGGCAGGAACACGTTCCACGCGGTGGCACCGTCCACGCAGCGCAGCCCGAGGCGGGTGCGGCCCCACAGCCGCGAGCCGGCGGGCAGGTAGGGCTCGACGCGGGCGCACGGCGCCAAGCGCAGGCGCGGGTCCAGGGCCCCCACGCTCACTTCCATGCGCAGCGGCATGCTGGCCGTGCCCGACTGGCCGCGCTGCAGCGCATCGTCCAGCCAGCGCTGGGTGATTCCGCCCAGGTCCGCCGCCGGTTCGGCCACGGCCTGGGCCCGCAGCACCGCGGCGGGCAGGGCAAAGGCCGCCGCCAGCGCGGCCATCCGGGCCAGGCGCAGGGTGGAAAGGAATCGGGGAGCGGTGGTATGTGACATGGGAAGGCCTCCTGTGGCGGGGAATGCGCCGCCCAACAGGGAAGGCCATTCGACCCCTGGCACTTTAGGGCCGGCCGGCGCTCACGAAGCACCGAACTGCGCGCCAATCGCCGCGTTCTTCGCGCTTTAGAAAAACCGGCCCATTTCCATAATCGAACCCACGCCGGAACACCTCTTTTCCTCCGGCCAGGACCCAACGCTTTGCGAGGCTGACATGCTCAACAAGATGACTGAAAGGCTGGATTTCCACGGCAACGCGCTTTTGCTGCGTGCCGAGCGCCAGCGTGCCATCGCGAGCAACATCGCCAACGCAGACACGCCGGGCTACGTGGCCCGCGACTTCAATTTCGCCGACGCGATGCGCGACGCGACCGGCGGCGGTTCGACCACGCTGAGCACCGGATCGGGGTCGACCATGTCCCTGGCCACCGGCCAGCGCCAGCAAAGCGCCACCGATCCGCGCCACATTCCGCTGCCGGCCGCCACGACGGGCATGGGGTCAGGCAGCACGCTGGGCTACTCGGTGCAGACCCAGCCCAACCTGGACAACAACACGGTGGACCTCGATCGCGAGCGGGCCGCCTTCGTGGACAACGCCGTGCGCTACGAAGCCACGCTGCGGTTCATCAACGGCAACGCCAAGACGATGCTGAGCGCCATCCAGGGCCAGTAAGCGCCGTAACGCCCCCACCCACGGAAAGCGGAAACCGCCATGTCCATGTTCTCCATCTTCAATGTCTCGGGCAGCGCCATCAGTGCGCAGTCGCAGCGGCTCAACGTGGTGGCCAGCAACCTGGCCAACGTCGAGGCCGTCGCCGGCCCGGACGGCCAGGCCTACAAGGCGCGCCAGGTGGTGTTCCAGACGGCGCCGATGGGCGCCGAGAGCGCCGCCGGCGTGCGGGTGAGCGCCATCAGCGAGAGCAACGCGCCGGGCAAGCGGGTGCACGACCCGAGCCACCCGTCCGCCGATGCGGAGGGCTACGTCACCCATTCCAACGTGAACGCGGTGGAGGAGATGGTCAACATGATCTCCGCCTCGCGCTCCTACCAGAACAACGTCGAGGTCATGAACACGGCCAAGTCGCTGCTCCTCAAGACCCTGCAGATGGGCCAGTAACTTTTCGGGAAGAACCTCGCCATGATCCTCAATCCCATCGGCTCCACCGCCACCGTGAATTCGGGCACCAGCGCCAATTCGGCCACCGACCCCAACGCCGCGCAGGACCGCTTCCTGAAGCTGCTGGTCGCGCAGTTGAACAACCAGGATCCGATGAATCCGATGGACAACGCGCAGATGACCTCGCAGATGGCGCAGATCAACACCGTCACCGGCATCCAGACGCTGAACCTCACCATGCAGACCATGGCCGAGCAGTTTTCCACAATGCAGACGCTGCAGGGCACGGCCATGATCGGCCGCTCGGTGCTCGCGGAAGGCTCCAAGATGACCTACACCGACAGCACGGGCAAGGGCTACTTCGAGCTGGCCGGCGCGGCGACCAGCACCAAGGTCGAGGTCGTCACGCCCGGCGGCGCGGTCGTCGGCACGGTGGACATGGGCGCGCAGGACAAAGGCCGCCACGAGTTCGAGTTCGACGCCAGCAAGTACGCGGGCAACAAGAGCGACCTGCAGTTCCGCGTGGTCGCCTCCACCAAGGACGGCACCGTGCAGTCCACGGCGCTCATGCAGGCGAAGGTGGTGGGCACCGGCTCCAACAGCGGCGCGCTGACGCTCGACCTGGACACCGGCAGCACCGTCAACTACAGCCAGATCAAAGCGGTGCTCTGACCGGCACGCCCTTCCCACCTATCCACGCGCTTTCCTTCTTCCTCTCAGGAGAACACCATGAGCTTTCAGCAAGGCCTGTCCGGCCTCAACGCCGCCAGCAAGAACCTGGACGTGATCGGCCACAACATCGCCAACTCCAACACGGTGGGCTTCAAGGCCTCCCGCGCCGAGTTCGCTGAAATGGTGGCCTCCGCCATCGGCTCCGCGGGGGGAACCAACGCCGGCATCGGCGTGGAGACCGCCGACGTGGCGCAGCAGTTCAACCAGGGCAACCTGTCGATCACCGGCAACAGCCTGGATGTGGCGATCAACGGCGACGGCTTCTTCAAGCTGCAGCAGCCCGATGGCACCAATGCCTATACCCGTGCGGGCAATTTCAAGCTCGACGACCTGGGCAATGTGGTCACCAACAGCGGTGCCAAGGTGATGGGCTACACGGTGGACCCGGCCACGGGCCTGCGCACGGCCAGCAACGCCACGCCGCTGTCGTTCCCCACCTCGCAGCCGATCCCGGCCAAGCAGACCACGTCGATCACCGCATCGTTCAACCTCGACGCGCGCGCGCCGGACGCCGCGGGCGACTCCACCGCCACGCCGCCCGTGCCCGCCACGCCGCGCGCCACCTACGGCACCTCGATCAACGTCTACGACAGCCAGGGCGTCGCCAAGCCGGTGAGCCTGTACTTCCAGAAGAACGGCGCCAACACCTGGGACGTGTACGACAAGCTGGACGATCCCACGGCGACGCCGCCCGTGGTGGCCGCGCCCGTCGGCCAGATCACCTTCGACAACAACGGCAAGATCACCGCGCCCGCGGCGACCCCGCCCGCCACCGGCTTTCAACTGCCGCTCACGATCTCGCCCACGCCGCCGAACCCCAACAACCTCACCGACTACAGCGTGAACGTGAAGCTGGACGGCGTGACGCAGTTCGGCACCAAGTTCGCCGTGTCCGACCTGTCGCAGGACGGCTACACCGCCGGGGAGCTGACGGGCATCAACATCGAAAACAACGGCATGGTGATGACGCGCTACTCCAACGGCGTGACGCGCGCCGAGGGGCAGCTGGCGCTGGCCAGCTTCCGCAACACGCAGGGCCTGGCGTCCATCGGCAACAACAACTGGGCCGAGACGTTCGAATCCGGCCAGGCCGTGATGGGCGCGCCCACCGACGGCAAGTTCGGTGCCCTGCGCTCCGGCGCGCTGGAAGACTCCAACGTGGACCTGACGGCCGAGCTGGTGAACATGATGACGGCGCAGCGGGCCTACCAGGCCAACGCGCAGACCATCAAGACGCAGGACCAGGTGATGTCCACGCTGGTCAACCTGCGCTGATCCTTTTCCTGAACCCCGCCACCACCGACTGAGACGCCTGCGCGAGACCCTCCATGGACCACATCATCTACACCTCGATGACGGGCGCCAGCGCTGCCGCGCAGCGCCAGTCGGTGCTGGCCAACAACCTGGCCAACGCCTCCACGAACGGCTTCCGGGCGGAAATGTCCACCTTCCGCGCCGTGCCGGTGCAGGGCGACGGTGCCAAGACCCGCGTGTTCGCCCTGGAGGCGACCTCGGGCCACTCCGAAGCGTCCGGCCCGGTGCAGCGCACCGGCCGCAACCTGGATGCCATGGCGGTGGGCAATGCCTGGTTCGCCGTGCAGGGGCTCGACGGCACCGAGGCCTACACCCGCAACGGCAGCCTGGAAGTCTCGGCCACGGGCCAGCTGCTCACGAGCAACGGCCTGACCGTGCTCTCGGACGGCGGCGGCCCCATCGACGTGCCCCAGGGCGCGGAGATCGCGCTGGGCTCGGACGGGACCATCACCGCCAAGGTGGGCAGCCAGCGCCCCGCAGCCGTGGGGCGCCTGAAGCTGTCCACGCCCACGCTGGAAGACCCGCTCAAGCGCGGCGACGATGCCCTGTTTCGCACCACCTCGGGCGATCCGCTGCCCAGCGATCCCAATGCCCGCATGCTGTCCGGCGCGCTGGAAGGCTCCAACGTGAATGCCGTGGAGAGCATGGTCGGAATGATCGCCGCCTCCCGCCAGTTCGAGGCGCAGTTGCGCCTGCTGCAGACGGCCGAGACCAACGACAAGTCGGCCAGCCAGCTGCTGAGCCTCAACGGCTGACCGCCGAGCCCGACGCAACCGCCTCTCCAAAGGAACCGCCATGATCAATTCCCTGTGGATCGCCAAGACCGGCATGTCCGCCCAGCAAACCCAGCTGGATGTCATCTCGCACAACCTGGCCAACGTCTCCACCAACGGCTACAAGCGCAACAACGCGGTCTTCGAAGACCTGATCTACCAGAACCAGCGCCAGGTCGGCGCGCAGACCACCGAGCAGAACCAGCTGCCCACCGGCCTGCACCTGGGCCTGGGCGTGCGCACGGTGGCCACCAGCCGCAACTTCACGCAGGGCAGCCTGCAGCAGTCCAACAACAACCTGGACGTGGCGATCAACGGCAACGGTTTCTTCGAAATCACCCAGCCCGACGGCACCATCGGCTACACCCGAGACGGCTCGTTCCAGCTGGACGCGCAGGGCCGCATGGTCACCTCCAGCGGCCTGCCGGTGGCCAACGGCATCACCGTGCCCGCCAACGCCACGGCCATCAGCATCAGCACCGAGGGCGTGGTCTCCGCCACCGTGCCGGGCAGCACCGCGCCCCAGCAGCTGGGCAGCATCGCGATGGCCAGCTTCATCAACCCGGCCGGCCTCGAGCCCATCGGGCAAAACATGTACAAGGAATCGGCCGCGTCCGGCCAGCCCCAGCAGGGCACGCCGGGCACGAACGGCCTGGGCTACATGCGCCAGGGTTTCCTCGAAACCTCCAACGTGAACGTGGTGGAAGAGCTGGTGACCATGATCCAGACCCAGCGCGCCTACGAAATGAATTCCAAGGCCATCCAGACATCGGACCAGATGCTGGCCAAGCTCGCGCAGCTTTGAAGCGCAACGCCGACCGTTCCCACGAAGAACGCCCACGCCCCCACCGCTTGTTGCAGGATTCCGCCATGCGTACCGCCTCCTTCCTCCGCTCGTCCCCCCTGCCGGCGCCGTCCGCGCGCCTGGCCGCCGTCGCCGGCCTCGTGCTGCTGTGCACCGGCTGCGCCACGCTGTCGCCGCCGCCGCCCGTGGACCTGCTGCCCACCACGCCGCCGCCCGTGGCCGCCACGCCGCGGCCCTCCGGCCCCGCGACGGGCAGCCTGTTCCACGCGGCCAGCTACCGGCCGGTGTTCGAGGACCGCCGCGCGCGCCTGGTGGGCGATGTGGTCACCATCCAGATCATCGAGACGGTGTCGGCCAGCCAGAAATCGACCTCCACCGTGGACCGCAAGTCGGGCACGGCGTCGGGCATCACCGCGCTGCCGTTCATCAGTTCGACCAACCTGGGCAAGGCCTCGCTGGGCGCGACCAGCACCAACAACTTCGAAGGCAAGGGCGGCACCGAAAGCACCAACACCTTCACCGGCACCATCACCACCACCGTGATCGACGTGCTGCCCAACGGCCACCTGGTGATCGCCGGCGAAAAGCAGATCGGCGTGAACGACAACGTGGACGTGCTGCGCTTTTCCGGTACGGTGGACCCCCGCGCCCTGCAGCCGGGCAGCGTGATCAGCTCCACGCTGGTGGCCAACGCCCGGGTGCAGTCGCGCGGGCGCGGCGCCCAGAGCGAGGCGCAGGCCATGGGCTGGCTGTCGCGGGCTTTCAATTCGGTCACGCCGTTCTAACCGCGCCGCCACCCATCCCCTCCCCGCAATCTGCCGCCACGGCCTGGCGGCAGATTGCTATTATTTTCATAGCACAATGCCCTAGTGCTGATTGCACTGGCGGCATTTTTCGCTGGTATTCCCCCGGGGCCGGCCGCCCCAATTGACCGGTAATCCGGCATCTTTTTGGCCCATCCCGTGAAGCGGTCCGCTTTCACAATCGAGGCCATGAAAGCCCTGCCCTCTCCCCTGATTTCGCGCGCGTCGCGGCTCGTGTGGCTGCTGGCCGCCCTGGCCACCCTGTGCGCGGCGTTGCCCGCCCATGCCCTGCGCATCAAGGAAGTGGCGGCCGTGCAAGGCGTGCGCAGCAACCAGTTGACGGGCTATGGCCTCGTCGTGGGCCTGGACGGCACGGGCGACCAGACCACGCAGATGCCCTTCACCACGCAGGCGATGACGAACTACCTGCAGCAGATGGGCATCAGCCTGCCGCCCGGCACGGCGGCGCCCCAGCTCAAGAACGTGGCGACGGTGATCGTCACCGCACAGCTGCCCGCCTTCGCCCAGCCCGGCCAGACCATCGACGTGAGCGTGTCCTCCATGGGCAACGCCAAGTCACTCAAGGGCGGCACGCTGATCGCCACGCCGCTGCGCGGCGCCGACGGCGAGATCTATGCCATGGCGCAGGGCAACATGGTCGTGGGCGGTGCCGGGGCGTCTGCCGGCGGCAGCAAGGTGCAGATCAACCACCTGAGCGCCGGCCGCATTCCCGATGGCGCACAAGTGGAACGCTCGGTGCCCACCCCGCTGAACGACAGCGACACCATCACCCTGGGCCTGAACGCCTCGGACTTCCAGACCGCCCGCAAGGTCGCCCAGGCCATCAACGGCAAGCTGGGCAACGGCGCCGGCATCGCCACGGCACTGGACGGCCGCACGGTGCAGGTGCGCGCGCCCCTGGACCCCGGGGCCCGGGTGAACTTCATCGCCGACCTGGAAGAACTGGCGGTGGCCGACTCCGTCCCCTCCGCCAAGGTCGTCATCAACGCCCGCACCGGCTCCATCGTGCTGAACCAGGCCGTGACGCTGGGCCCCTGCGCCATCGCGCACGGCAACCTGTCGATCACCATCAGCTCCACACCCGTCATCAGCCAGCCCAACCCGCTGTCGCAAGGGCAGACCGTGGTGGCGCAAAAGAGCGACATCACCGTCAAGCAGGAGCCGGGCAACATCATCCAGATGCCGCCGTCGCCGCAGCTGGCCGACGTGGTGCGCGCGCTCAACACCCTGGGCGCCACGCCGCAGGACCTGCTGGCCATCCTGCAGGCCATCAAGGCCGCGGGCGCCCTGAACGCCGAGCTGGAGGTCATCTGATGACCCAGGCCGCCACCTTGCCGTCCCTGCGCCGCGCGGGACAGCGCCCGACCTGACGGGAGACCGCACATGGCCATGACCCTGCCCTCTGCCGCGACCACCACCGCCACCAATGCGCTGGCCGTCGATTCGCGCTCGCTCAACGCGCTCAAGTACGAGGCCGGTCAGAACAGCCCGCAGGCCGCCAAGGAAGCGGCCAAGCAGTTCGAATCGCTCTTCATGCGCGAGATGATCAAGAGCATGCGCGAGGCGACGATGAAGTCCGGCCTCATGGAAGGCGGCCAGGCCGACCTGGGCACCGACATGCTCGACCAGCAGCTGTCCATCCAGATGTCGGGCCGCCAGGGCGGGCTTTCGGAGGCCATCCAGCGCCAGCTGACGCGCCAGATCGGCGGCGGCGATGCCGGCGCCGGCGCCGAGCCCACGTTTTCGGTGCCCTCCACCTTGAGCCTGGGCGCCGCCAGCCAGCGCGCCGCCGCCGTGGCGGCCGACCCGTCCGCCCCCGCGCCCAAGGGCCGCGAGAGCTTCGTGCAGCACCACCGCGATGCAGCCGAGCGCGTGGCCAAGGAAAGCGGCATTCCCGCCAGCTTCATGCTGGGCCAGGCCGGCCACGAGACCGGCTGGGGCAAGAGCGAGATCCGCAGCAAGGACGGCGACAACTCCTTCAACCTGTTCGGCATCAAGGCCGGCAAGGGCTGGACGGGCAAGGTCGCCGAGATCACCACCACCGAGTACATCGGCGGAGTGCCGCGCAAGGTGACCGCGAAGTTCCGCGCCTACGACTCCTACGAAGACTCCTTCAAGGACTACGCCAAGCTCATCAACGACAACCCGCGCTACGAGAAGGCGCGCGAGAAGACGCATTCCGCCGTGGCCTACGCCACCGAGCTGCAGAAGGCGGGCTACGCCACCGACCCCGAATACGCCAGCAAGCTGAGCCGGGCCATCAACAGCACCTTGCGCGTCTCGCCGCGCACGGCGGCGTGACGGAAAGCGCTCCATGAGCCTGCTCAACGTCGGCGCCCGCGCCCTGCTAGCCAACCAGGTGGCCCTGCAGACGGCGGGCCACAACATCGCCAACGTCAACACCGCCGGCTACTCGCGCCAGACGCTGTCGCTGCAGACTGTGCAGGGCCAGTTCACCGGCGGCGGCTACATCGGCCAGGGCGTGGACGTGCAGACCATCCTGCGCAACCACAACGAGCTGCTCACGCGGCAGGCCGCCGCGGCCAACGCCACCCAGGCGGCCGACAAGACGCGCGGCGAGCGCCTGTCGCAGATGCAGGACGTGTTCAGCGGCGGCACGAGCGGCCTGGGCGCCTCGATCACCGACATGCTGAACGCCCTGTCCGATGTGGTGGCGGCCCCGACCGACATCACCGCGCGCACGGTGGTGCTCACGCGCATGGATGAGACCGCCGGGCGCATGCGCTCCGCGGCCGACCGCCTATCGGAGATCCAGTACACCGTCACCGAACAGCTCAACAGCAACGTCAACGCGATCAACAGCCTGGCCAGCCGCATGGCCGGCGTGAACGAGCAGATCGCGCGCGCCACCGGCAACGGCCAATCGCCCAACGACCTGCTGGACCAGCGCGACCAGATCATCCGCGAGATCAACCAGTACGTGCAGACCACGCAGGTGCAGGCCGACGACGGCACCGTGGGCCTGTTCGTCGCGGGCAGCCAGCCCCTGGTGCTGGGCTCCACCGCCACGCAGCTGTCCGTGGGCGAGGCCACGTCTTTTCCCGGCAGCGGGCAGACCAAGCTGTTCTTCAACCGCCCCGGCGTCGCGCCCGTGGAGCTGGACGAGAACATGCTCGGCGGCGGCGAGGTCTCGGGCCTGCTGCGCTTCAACAACACCGATCTGGCCGAGGGCGTGAACCTGCTCGGCCGCATGGCGCAGTCCATCGGCATGACGATGAATGCCCAGCACAAGCTGGGCCTCACGCTCGACGGACAGGCCGGCAAGGACCTGTTCTCGGTCCCCACCAGCATGCCCGGCTACACCAAGGGCACGGCCGTGGGCACCGTGTCGTTCAGCGATGCGACGAAGTTCGCCGCGTCCGACTACGAAGTGCGCTTCACCACGCCGCCGGCCGGCCAGGTGGTGCGCATGTCCGACGGCAAGGCCACCGCCTTCACCGACCTGACCGACCTGGCCAGCAAGCAGATCGACGGGCTGAACTTCAATATGACGGCCGCAGGCGCCACGGGCGAGCGCGTGCTGTTCAAGCCCTTCAGCACCACGGCCGCGAACATCCAGGCCAAGGTGCTGTCGCCCCGCGACCTGGCCGTGGCCAGCCCCGTCAACGCCGCCATGGGCAAGACCAACGGCGGGTCGATGCAGCTCACCAGCGTGCAGGCGACCTCCACGGGCTTCACCGCACCTCCCATTCCGGCGGGCGTGAGCCTGAGCTTCGCCGCCGGCCCGCCCACCACCTACACGGTGACGGGCTCCACCACGCCGCCCTCGGGCACCGCGGGCCTGGCCTACACGCCGGGCCAGCCCATCAAGATCGACGGCTGGGAACTGACGCTCAAGGGCACGCCCAACACCGGCGACACCGTCACGGTGGGCAATGCGCTCGATCCTCAATACGGCGACACCTACACCCGCAACGCCGGCAACGCCTCCGCGATGAACGCGCTGCGCGACGTGAAGATGTTCGACGAATCCACCATGAGCGACGGCTACGCCGGCCTCATGGCGCAGGTGGGCACGCGCACGCAGAGCGCGCTGAACTCCGCCCAGCTGTCCACCACCATCGCGGGCAACCTCGAAAAGGACCGCACGGCCGTCTCGGGCGTGAACCTGGACGAAGAGGCCGCCAAGCTGATCCAATACCAGCAGGCCTACCAGGCCTCCGCGAAGGTCCTGCAGATCGCCCAGAGCATTTTCGACAGCCTGATCCAGACGATGGGCCGATAAACCGCGCCGGAGAAAGACATGGCCAACTTCTATCGCACCTCCACCGCCAACATGTACGACAACGCCCTGCGCAACCTGGGCACGCGGCAGACGGCGTTGTCCAACCTGCAGGAAAACCTCACCTCCGGCAAGCGCGTGGTGCGCGCCAGCGACGACCCGGTGGCCGCCGCGCAGGCCGAGCGCGCGATGACCCGGCTGGCGCGCGTGCAGACCGACCAGCGCGCGCTGGAGAACCAGCGCAACTCCATCGCCCAGGCCGAATCGACCATGGGCGAAGCCGTGGACCTGGTGCAGGAGGCCCGCCAGCTCATCGTGAGCGCCGGCAACGGGTCGCTCACCCCCAACGACCGCAAGACCATCGCCAACCAGCTGCAGGGCCTGCGCGAGCAGCTGTCCTCCATGGTCAACCGCAAGGACAGCAACGGCATGCCGCTGCTGGGCGCCCTGGGCAGCGCGCTCACGCCGTTTCTCGGGCCGCAGTCCGGCAGCCCCGACTACACCTTCTCCGGCCTGCCCGGCCAGGGCTCGGGCACCGACAGCTCGCTGCCCCTGTCGCTGGACGGCGAATCGGCCTTCATGTTCGTGCCGCAGCGCGACGGTGCCTACAACGCCGCCGTCACCACCAGCTCGACCGACCACCTGCTGACCACCGACGGCATCAAGCCCACCGACACCAGCCTCATCACGGGCAACAACTACCAGATCGTCTTCAGCGGCGTAGGCCCGGGCGCCACGGCCGGCACCACCACGGCCACGTACACCATCACCAACACCACCACCGGCGTGTCGTCCGCGCCCGTGACGGTGCCCGACTTTCCGTCCGACAAGCCGGTGAGCATCGGCGTGACCGGCATCCCCGGCATCCCCGGCATGAGCTTCAACATCACCGGCACGCCCGTCAAGAAGGTCGATGGCACCTACAGCCTCTCGCCCGCCAATGGCGACAGCATTTCGCTGCAGCCCAGCGCCAGCATCTTCAGCACGCTGGACAGCGCCATCCGCGACATCGGCAACGCCACCACCAGCGGCGCGGCCTCGCAGGCCGTGGGCCAGGCCCTGAACAACATCGACATCGGCATGGAGCGCATGCACAACATGCGGGGCTACGCGGGCGAGTTGCTCAACCGCGCCGACCGCATCACGGGCGACCAGGACAAGCGCGCCGTGCAGCTCGAAGCCGACCGTTCGCGCGCGGAGGATCTCGATATGATCAAGGGCATTTCCGACTTCCAGAACAACCAGATCGGGTATGAAGCGGCCCTGAAGTCCTATGCCCAGGTGCAGAAGCTGTCCCTCTTCAACTACATCGGCTGAGCCCGCGCGGTAACGGCCGCCTTCGCATCCCATGGTCCAATCCGTTCTTGGCAGCCTTCTCCTCGGTTACCGCCCACTGTGGAACCAGGCGCGGCGCCTGGCAGCCGTGCAGCTCTATGTGCAAAGCGACGGCGCCGCTGTCGTGGATGCGCCCCACCTGCTGCGCACCTTGCAGGAACTGTGGAGCGCCAGCTCGCCCCCCCTGCTGCTGTCCCCGCAAACGCCGCAGCTGCTCACCGACCTGCTCACCCAGGCGCCGCGCGGCGCCCCCTGGATCGAAGTGCGCAACGAATGGCTGGGCGATCCGGCCTTGCTCGCCCAGGTGCAGGCCGCCCACCAGCGCGGCCTGAAACTCGTCTGGCGCGGCGAGCTGCACCACCTGCCCGAACCCGCCGTGGCCGGCTGCTTCGACAACAGCCTGCTCACCCTCAGCGCCGCCGACGCCATGGCCGCGCTCAAGGCCACCGCCGCCGTGCCCCGCGCCGGATCGGGCGCCCCCCACGCCGCCGCAGGCCAGCAGCCGCAGCAGCCCAGCCCCGTGCTGGCCGGACAGATGTACGAGAACGTGGCCAGCCGCGCCCTCATGGAACACTGCCTGGACCGGCACAAGGCCCTGGCCCTGGCCGGCTGGCCCGCGGAAGACGTGCTGTACGAACTGCGCCACCAGCCGCCCCAGCCCGGGCACGACACCGTGCTCAAGCTGATGAAGGCCATCGACGCCGAGCAGTCGCTGGAGGCCTTCGAGCAGATCCTGGGCGAAGACCCGCTGCTCGCCTACCGCTTCATGGTCTACACCAACTCGGCCGCGCTCGGCCTGCGCACCGGCGTGGATTCGCTGCGGCGCGGCCTGGTGATGATGGGCTACGGCTCGCTCAAGCGCTGGCTGTCGGACCAGCTGCCGCACGCCAGCACCGACCCCAACCTGCAGCCCATCCGCGAATCCATGGTGCTGCGCGCCCGCCTGACCGAGCGCCTGCTGGACGCCGGCGTGGAAAACGACCTGCGGCGCGAAATCTACCTGTGCGGCCTGCTCTCGCAGATGGACGACCTGCTGGGCGAACCCCTGGGCGCCATCCTGCGCCGACTGCCCCTGTCCGAACGCATCTACGACGCCACCGTGCTGCACACCGGGCCGTACGCCGCCAGCCTGGAGATGGCCTGCGCGCTGGAGACGGACAACGGCGCGGCGATCCGCCAGCTGTGCGAGGCGCACGAGATGGATCTGGAAGAGGTGAATCGGGGGTTGCTGCGGGTGCTGGCGGATCTGGATGTGAAGCGCGGGGGTTGACGACCCAAGCGTTGGAGATCGAAGTCGGGGCATGGCGTTGGGCCCCGTGATTCACAGAAGCGGTAGTGGCAAGCGGAGAAACGTCGCAGAGCACCTTCCGATCGCTCCTCTTTGGCTTGAGCTCGTGCGCAGGCACGCGGGTTCTTTTTTCTGACAGCGAGCTGCCCACGGCGGGGGTAGCTCGCACACGCTGCAGACGTTGGGGAACCTCTCAAAACCCATCCGGTCCCTTGTTGATCGAGAACGCGTGCTCCATCCTTTGCCATGATCACTCCCCGTAGCGCCCTGAAGTTCGACCTGTTCGCTGAGGCCTCGCGCCAACACAAGA
>NZ_BQXI01000032.1:0-63070 GCF_030158955.1 Acidovorax sp. SUPP1855
GTGAAACGACTTTGCGCCGATGATAGTGCGGGTTCCCGTGTGAAAGTAGGTCATCGTCAGGCTCTTACAGCCCAAATCGCCCCGACATCCAACGATGTCGGGGCGCTTTGCTTTGGAGAATGAAAATCTCTCCTCCAAATCTTCGCTAAACGTAGCCTGCTTGGGTGAATCAGTCTCCAGTCAGGTACGCCCCTTGGCCTCCGGCCCAAGCCTGACAACGCATTGCAGGCTTCAATGCGGCGCTGTTCGTCGGCCTCAGGCATTCAACGGATCACGCGACCACGCTGCCATTCCGATCAGCTTGGCCCGATCCAGGCCAGTTCAATCCGCTCCAGGCCCAGTGGATACGCTACGATTGACGTTACGTCAACGTCAGCGAACCCTCCCCCCACCACCGCAGCCGCTGACAGGGATGAATCTCCACGAGTCTCCCCCACCTCCTATGGCCGCCACCACCTACACCATCAGCGACCTCGCCAAAGAGTTCGACCTCACCACCCGCGCCATGCGCTTCTATGAAGACATGGGCCTCCTCCAACCCCAACGCACCGGACCCGGCGCCCGTACTCGCATCTACACCGCTCGCGATCGCACTCGGTTGCGGCTTACCTTGCGGGCAAAACGCCTGGGGCTTTCGCTGACCGAGGCGAAGGAGATCATCGATCTCTACGACAGCCCCAGAGACACGGGCGTGCAGCTTCGTAAATTCCTGGACGTACTGGCGGACCACCGCAAGCAACTGGAAGCCCAGATGGCCGATCTTCAGGCGAATCTGGAGGAGGTGCGGGAGCATGAAAAAGAAGCGCGGGCACTGCTCCTCAAGGCAGAAAAGAAGAAATAGGCCATAATTGACGTTTACGTAAACGTAACTCAGCCAAGCCATGCCGATCACGTTGTCTGACCTTGCCCACCCCGACCATGTACAACGCGTTTCCCAGAGTTTTGCGCTACAGGGCGCGATGCACACTTTGGGCGCGCATCTGGGGCGCATTGCCCCTGGCGAGGTGGACATCGAACTGGATTGGGCCCCGTCTCTGACGCAGCAGCATGGGTTTTTGCATGCGGGAATGGTGTCCGCCGCGCTGGATTCCGCCTGCGGATACGCGGCCTTCACCTTGATGCCCGACGAAGCCGCGGTGTTGACGATCGAATTCAAGATCAACCTGTTGGCGCCGGCGCGCGGACCCCGCTTTCGCATGGAAGGCCGTGTCATCAAGCCAGGCCGGACCATCACGGTGTGCGAGGGCCGGGCCTACGGTATTGACGGCAGCCAGGAAAAACTCATCGCCACCATGGGCTGCACGCTCATGTCCGTCATCGGGCGCGATGGCATTGCTGGCTGAATTTCTTCTTCATTGATTCCCAAAATAGGAGACTCCATGACCCTCGCCAGCCTTCCCGGCCTGAATTTCCAACTGGGTGAAGACATCGACGCGTTGCGCGATGCCGTGCGCGATTTCGCGCAAGCCGAGATCGCACCGCGTGCGGGGGAGATCGATCGCACCGACCAATTTCCCATGGACCTCTGGCGCAAGATGGGCGAGTTGGGCGTGCTCGGCATCACCGTGCCGGAAGCCTACGGCGGTGCGCACATGGGGTATCTCGCGCACATGGTGGCGATGGAGGAAATTTCCCGGGCCAGCGCATCGGTGGGCCTGTCCTATGGCGCCCACAGCAACCTGTGCGTGAACCAGATCAACCGCAACGGCTCCGAAGAGCAAAAGCGCAAATACCTGCCCGGCCTGATCAGTGGCGAGCACGTGGGCGCGCTGGCCATGAGCGAGCCGGGTGCCGGCTCCGATGTGATCAGCATGAAGCTCAAGGCCGAAGACAAAGGTGGTTACTACCTGCTCAACGGTACCAAGATGTGGATCACCAACGGCCCGGATGCCGACACGCTGGTGGTCTACGCCAAGACGGAGCCCGAACTGGGCGCGCGCGGCGTCACGGCTTTTCTGATCGAAAAGGGAATGAAGGGCTTCAGCATTGCGCAAAAGCTCGACAAGCTCGGCATGCGGGGAAGCCACACGGGCGAGTTGGTGTTCGAGAACGTCGAAGTGCCAGCGAGCCAGGTCCTGGGCACCGTCAACGGTGGTGCCAAGGTTCTCATGAGCGGGCTCGACTACGAACGCGCGGTGCTGACCGGCGGGCCGCTGGGGATCATGCAGTCGGTCATGGACAACGTGGTGCCCTACATCCACGACCGCAAGCAGTTCGGCCAGAGCATCGGCGAGTTCCAGCTGATCCAGGGCAAGGTGGCCGACATGTACACCGTGCTGCAGGCCGGCCGCTCGTTTGCCTACACGGTGGCGAAGAACCTCGACATGCTGGGTACCGACCATGTGCGCCAGGTTCGCAAGGACTGCGCTTCCGTCATTCTGTGGTGCGCCGAAAAAGCCACCTGGATGGCAGGCGAGGGAGTTCAGATTTTCGGCGGAAACGGTTACATCAACGAATACCCCTTGGGCCGCCTCTGGAGAGATGCAAAACTGTACGAGATCGGCGCCGGCACCAGCGAAATTCGCCGTATGCTAATCGGCCGCGAATTGTTCGCGGAAACATGCTGATTTGTTGAACAATCTTCGAAAGAACTGACATGGCCGTTCCCGACATCGAACAACTTTTTGTCCACAACCGTTCGTGGGCAGCGCAGATGGAGCGGGAACGTCCCGGGTTTTTCACTGGCCTCATGGCGCAGCAAAAGCCCAAATACATGTGGGTCGGCTGTTCCGACAGCCGCGTGCCGGCCAATCAGATCACCGGATTGGAGCCCGGCGAGGTGTTCGTGCACCGCAACGTGGCCAACGTGGTGGTGCCTACCGATCTGAACTGTCTCTCCACCATCCAGTACGCGGTCGACCAACTGCGGGTCGAACACCTGATGGTGGTCGGCCATTACGGATGCGGCGGTGTGCTGGCCGCGCTGCAGGACGTGCGTGTGGGCCTGGCGGACAACTGGATCCGCCACGTGAAGGATGTGCGCGACCGCCACCGCGACCTCATCGCCGCGACGCCGCAGGCGTGGCGCCACGACGTGCTGTGCGAACTCAACGCCGTCGAGCAGGTGATGAACGTCGCGCAGACCACTGTGATGCTCGACGCTTGGGCGAGCGGCCAGAACGTCACCCTGCACGCCTGGTGCTACGGCCTCAAGGACGGGTTGATCAAGAACCTGAACCTGGAGGTCTCTGGCACCGAAGGCCTCGACGCGCTCTACCAGGCGGCCGTTGCCGACATTGCGGCCACCCGCCGCGAGTAAGCTCGCTCTCCTTCGCAGGACGCGGCCCATGTTTCCCCAGCGACTGGACTCCCCCCACGCCTACGCGATCGCCAAGGCGATGATGGATGGCTTCAACCGCCACTATCAGCTGTTCCGTAAGGAGTCCGCGCGCGCCAAGCACCGTTTCGAGACGGCCGACTGGCACGGGCAGCAAAGGGCCCAGCGCGAGCGGATCGAGTTCTACGATCTGCGCGTGAAGGAATGCGTGCGGCGGCTGGACAAGGAGTTCAACGCGGGCGAGCAGCCCATGGACGTGTGGCACCAGGTCAAGCTGCACTACATCGGCCTGCTCGTGGATCACCACCAGCCCGAGCTGGCCGAGACGTTTTTCAACTCGGTCACGACGAAGATCCTGCACCGCACGCATTTCCACAACGACTTCATCTTCGTGCGGCCGGCCGTGAGCACGGAGTACATCGAAAACGAAGAGCCGGCCGCCCGGCCGACGTACCGCGCCTACTACCCGTCGCCGGACACACTGCACGAGACGTTGGTCCGCATCGTGGACAACTTCCAGCTGCAGCGCGAGTTCGAAGACCTGGACCGCGATACCCGCCATGTGCTGGCCGCCCTCCAGCAGCGCCTGGGGCCGCACACCAAGCTGCGCGCCAATTTCCAGGTGCAGGTGCTTTCGGGCCTGTTCTATCGCAACAAGGGCGCCTACCTGGTGGGCAAGGTGATCAACGGCTTCAACGAACTGGCGTTCGCCCTGCCCATCCTGCACGGCAGCGCGGGCCGCCTGGTGATCGATGCAGCCCTGTTCGGCGAGGACGACCTGCAGATGCTGTTCAGCTTCGCGCGGGCTTATTTCATGGTGGACATGGAAATCCCGAGCGCTTATGTGCAGTTCCTGCGCAGCCTGATGCCGCGCAAGCCCCGGGCCGAGCTGTACAACGCGCTGGGCTTGGCCAAGCAGGGCAAGACGCTGTTCTACCGCGATTTCCTGCACCACCTGCGCTATTCCAGCGACCGCTTTCGCATCGCGCCGGGTATCAAGGGCATGGTGATGCTGGTGTTCGACCTGCCCAGCTTTCCGTTCGTGTTCAAGCTCATCAAGGACTACTACCCGCCACCGAAGGACACGACTCGCGAGCAGATAAAGTCCAAATACCTGCTGGTCAAGCAGCACGACCGCGTGGGCCGCATGGCCGATACGCTCGAATACAGCGAGGTGGCCTTTCCACGCGAGCGATTCGAGGACGGGCTGATCGCCGAGATCGAAAAATTCGCCCCGAGCCAGTTGGAGATCAGCGACCGCGATGGCGACGGCCAGACCGAGGTCATCATCAAGCACCTGTACATCGAGCGGCGGATGATTCCGCTCAACATCTACCTGCAGGAGGCCTTCGATGCCGGCCTGCACGATGCGCGCGCGCGCCAGCAGATGGAGCGCAGCGTGGTCGAGTACGGCAACGCGATCAAGGACCTAGTGGCCGCCAACATCTTTCCCGGCGACATGCTGTGGAAGAATTTCGGCGTCACGCGCAACGGCAAGGTCGTGTTCTACGACTACGACGAGATCGAATACCTCACCGATTGCCAGTTCCGCCGCGTGCCCGCGGCGCGCAACGAAGAGGACGAGATGAGCGGCGAGGTCTGGTACGCCGTGGGGCCGCGCGACGTGTTCCCGGAAACCTTCGCTCCCTTTCTGCTCGGCAACGACGCGGTGCGCGACGTGTTCATGCGCCACCACGCCGATCTGCTGGACGCGGACTTCTGGCAGTCGCACAAGGAGCGCATCCAGGCGGGCCATGTGTACGACGTCTTTCCCTACGACAACGAACGGCGGTTCTCGTCCAGGACTGCGCCGCCTTCCTGAGCGCCGCCGCGGCCGCACCCTGGCCGTTTCCCTTCGGCTTTTCCACCCCTTCCCCTCTTTTTGCAGCAGGAGCAACAGCATGAGCAGTGATTCCATCGTCATCGTCGGTGCCGCACGCACCCCCATGGGCGCCTTCCAGGGCGATTTCTCCAGCCTGGCCGCGCACGACCTGGGCGGCGTGGCCATCCGCGCCGCCGTCGAGCGCGCGGGCATCGCGCCGGAGTTGGTCGAAGAGGTGCTGTTCGGCAATTGCCTGATGGCCGGCCAGGGCCAGGCGCCCGCGCGCCAGGCAGGCTTCAAGGGCGGGCTGCCGCAGAGCGCCGGCGCCGTGACGCTGAGCAAGATGTGCGGCTCGGGCATGAAGGCCGCGATGTTCGCGCACGACCTGCTGCTGGCCGGCACGCACGACGTGATCGTCGCCGGCGGCATGGAGAGCATGACCAACGCGCCCTACCTGTTGCAAAAGGGCCGCGGCGGCTACCGCCTGGGCCATGACCGCATCTTCGACCACATGATGCTCGACGGCCTGGAGGACGCCTACGAGCCCGGCCGCTCGATGGGCACCTTCGGCGAGGATTGCGCCGCAAAGTACCAGTTCACGCGCGAGCAGCAGGATGCCTTCGCCGTGGCCAGCGTGCAGCGCGCCAAGGCGGCCAGCGACTCCGGCGCGTTCGCCGACGAGATCGCGCCGGTCACGGTCAAGACCCGTGCGGGCGAGACCGTGGTGTCGGTGGACGAAGGCCCGGGCAAGGTCAAGCTGGACAAGATTCCCCAGCTCAAGCCCGCGTTCAAGAAGGACGGCACCATCACCGCCGTCTCCAGTTCCAGCATCAACGACGGCGCGGCCGCGCTGGTAATGATGCGCGAGTCCACCGCCCTCAAGCTCGGCCGCCAGCCCATCGCCCGCATCGTGGCCCATGCCATGCACGCGCAGGCCCCGGAATGGTTCACCACCGCCCCGGTCGGCGCCACCCAGAAAGCCCTGAACAAGGCCGGCTGGAGCGTGCTGGACGTGGACCTGTGGGAAGTGAACGAGGCCTTTGCCGTCGTGCCCATGGCGCTCATGAAGGAGCTGAACGTGTCGCACGACATCGTCAACGTGAACGGCGGCGCCTGCGCCCTGGGCCACCCCATCGGTGCCAGCGGCGCCCGCATCATGGTCACGCTGATCCATGCGCTGAAGGCGCGCGGCAAGAAGCGCGGCCTGGCCACGCTGTGCATCGGCGGGGGCGAAGGCACGGCCGTCGCGCTGGAGCTGATCTGATCTGATCGAGGCGCTTGGTGTATTGCTATTAAATATATAGCAATACGCCCTAGAATTGATTGCGGTGGAAGCCGATTGGATACAAGGACTCAGGCAGTGACTCAGACCGTTCTCGTCATCGGTGCATCGCGCGGCATCGGGCTCGAATTCGTGCGGCAGTACCGTGAGGCCGGCTGGCGCGTGATCGCCACCGTGCGCGACGACGCCGGTCGCGAGCGCGTGCAGTCCATGGGGGCCGAGCCGATGCGCGTGGATGTGGCCGACCCGGCCAGCGTCAGCGGCCTGGCCTGGCTTCTGGACGGCGAAAAGCTCGACGTGGCGCTCTACGTGGCGGGCGTGATCCGCCGGCCCTCGGCGCTCACCCCGCCCACGCGCGAGGATTTCGATGCGGTCATGCGCACCAACGTGCTCGGCGCCATGCAGGCGCTGCCGCAGGTCGCGCCCCATGTGGCGATGGCGGGCGGCACCCTGGCGTTCCTGTCGTCCGCCATGTCGCTCATCGGCAGCGTGCCGGGCAGCGATTCGTGGCTGTACCGCACGAGCAAGGCCGCGCTCAACATGGCGGTGGCCGCGGCGCAGCACGACTATCCGGGGGCCACGCTCATCACGATCGACCCGGGCTGGGTGCAGACCGACATGGGGGGCGAGGGCGCGGCGCTCACGCCCGAGGCGAGCGTGCGCGGCATGCGCGCGGTGCTGGCGGGCGTTACCCCGGCCGACCGGGGCCGGCTGCTGCACCACGACGGCCGCCGGGCCGCGCACTGGTGAGCACCGCAGTGCTGGACGCCCCGCGTGGGGCGGCGGTGATCGCGCCGACCGCGCATAGCGCGAACCATTTCAACCTGCTGCGCCTGGCAGCGGCGATCGCCGTGCTGCTGTCGCATGGCGAGTTCCTCTACCGCCTGAGCATGCCCGTGCCCTTCGCCGGACACAGCCTGGGCTCGCTGGCGGTGTACTGCTTTTTCTTCATCAGCGGCTACCTCGTGTGCCAGAGCTGGGAGCGCGAGCCGGACATCGGCGTGTTCTGGGCCAAGCGCGTGGCGCGCATCTTTCCCGGGCTGGTGGTGGCGACCGCGTTCGCTGTGTTCGTGCTGGGCTGGGCCATGACGCAGCTGCCGACGGCGCAGTACTGGTCCGATGCCCGCACGTGGATCCATTTCCTCAACAACGCCGTGGGGCTGGCCGCCATGCAGGTGCTGCCGGGCGTGTTCGAGAACAACCCGTTCGCCCGGTCGGTGAACGGCTCGCTGTGGACGATCCGCTACGAGCTGCTGATGTACCTGCTGCTGTCGATGGCGGGCGTGGCGGGGTGGACGCGGCGGCGCTGGGTGTATCCCGTGGCTGCGCTGCTCATGGCGGTGTCCTGGCAGTGGGTGCGGGTGGCCGGCTGGGATGCCTGGGTCGATGCCGGGCCGCGGTGGCTCACGGCGCTCTTCCACCTGTTCCACTGGGCCGAGGTGTCAGGGTTCGGCGTGGCGTTCCTGCTCGGCTGCACCTTCGCGGCTTACCGCGTGCGCAGCGGCCCGTGGCTGCTGGCGGTGGCCGTGCTGGGCGGCGCACTGGCGTGGTTCACGCCGCAGGCGTGGAGCGTGCAGATCGGCGTGTGGGCTCTGGTGGCGGCCGGCATCTTCTGGGCCGCGCACGTGGGCGGCGGCCGCTCGGGCGGCTGGCTGCGCGAAGACCTGTCCTATGGCGTCTACATCTACGCCTTTCCGATCCAGCAGGCCGTGACGGAAATCAGCCTCAGGCGCGGCTGGAGCCTGGCGGTGTGCATCGCGGTGTCGCTCGCGCTGACGCTGGCCATGGCGGCGTTCTCGTGGTTCTGCATCGAAAAGCCCGGAGTGCGCTATGGGCGGCGCGTGGTGGAGCAGTGGTCGCGCCGCCGCGGCCTGCGCATGCACGGCACGCCGGTGTAGCCGGCGCTGGCCGGCACCGCGAGGCGGATGCGCCGGCTTCGGCAAACGAATTTTCAGGGCCTTTTTCAGAGCCATTCCTTTCGACGACGGAGACAAAAAGCATGCTGTTGAACCAAGACCAGGAAATGATCCGCGACGCGGTGCGCGACTTCGCCCAGCGCGAGCTGTGGCCGCACGCCGCCCGATGGGACCGCGAACACCACTTCCCCCGCGAGGCCCACCAGGGCCTGGCCGCGCTGGGCGCCTACGGCATCTGCGTGCCTGAAGAGGATGGCGGCGCGGGCCTTGACTACCTGACGCTCGCGCTGGTGCTGGAGGAGATCGCGGCCGGCGATGGCGGAACCAGCACGGCCATCAGCGTGACCAACTGCCCGGTGAACGCCATCCTCATGCGCTACGGCAACGCCGCGCAGAAGAAGGCCTGGCTCGCGCCGCTGGCGCAGGGCCGGATTCTGGGCGCGTTCTGCCTGACCGAGCCGCACGTGGGCTCGGACGCATCGGCCCTGCGCACGACGGCGGTGAAGGACGGCGACGGCTACGTGATCAACGGCGTCAAGCAGTTCATCACCAGCGGCAAGAACGGCCACGTGGCCATCGTCATCGCGGTCACCGACAAGGGCGCGGGCAAGAAGGGCATGAGCGCCTTCCTGGTGCCCACCGACTCGCCGGGCTACACCGTCGCGCGGCTGGAGGACAAGCTCGGCCAGCACAGCAGCGACACGGCACAGATCCAGTTCGACCAGTGCCGCGTGCCGGCCGAGAACCTGATCGGTGCGGAGGGCGAGGGCTACAAGATCGCGCTCGGCGCGTTGGAGGGCGGGCGCATCGGCATCGCCGCGCAGAGCGTGGGCATGGCACGCAGCGCCTTCGAGGCCGCGCTGGCGTATTCGAAGGAGCGCGAGAGCTTCGGCACGCCCATCTTCAACCACCAGGCGGTGGGCTTTCGGCTGGCCGATTGCGCCACGCAGATCGAGGCGGCGCGCCAGCTCATCTGGCACGCGGCGGCGCTGCGCGATGCCGGCCGGCCGTGCTTGAAAGAGGCCGCCATGGTCAAGCTCTTCGCCAGCGAGATGGCCGAGCGCGTGTGCAGCGCGGCGATCCAGACGCTCGGCGGCTACGGCGTGGTGAACGACTTTCCCGTGGAGCGCATCTACCGCGACGTGCGCGTGTGCCAGATCTACGAAGGCACGAGCGACGTGCAGAAGATCATCATCCAGCGCGCGCTGGCCTGAGTTTGATGGCGCGGTGGTGGTGCGGGTGCGGGCATCCTCGCATGGGTTGACCGCGCCATCAGGCGCGGCGGTTGATGGAATTCCGGTGCTGTGAGGGGGCGAGTGGTCCGGGCGTGCTGTTCCTTCAAAGTCTAGAAAGACGGCCGGCATTTTTCGCTGGTTTGCCCAGTGCTTCGCCATGATGGGTTGGCGCGCGCGCAGATATCGGATGCTCCGAGACGCCGGCAGGTCTTGGCGGCAGAAAGAGAGCCATGTTGCCGGAGAACTCATTTCGGATAGATCGAAACCCCGGCCTGGGATCGCAGCGCATTCACACCGACGTGGAGCCATCCCGGTCGGCATCGCCCTCTCCGTCAGTGCTTAATGCACCAGCCGGACTGCGCAGCGCTGCCAGGCGCCCACCGGGCACCCAAGAGCATGGCTCTCCCGTGCGCAGCCCGTTGCCACAGTCGCTGTTAGGCAAGGCGCAGGCAAGCACCAAGGCGTCTGTCGCAGCATCGGCGTTGCCTCTGCCTGCGGTGGTACGCCATACGCCCTTCGTCCCGCCACACGCCGGCATCCGTGGCGCGTCCGATCCCCTGCAGCGCGCGGCAAGCGCCCAGCGATCCGCGCGTGTGCCCCGAACGACACTGGGGCAATTGCTGGCTCAGGAGCGCCGGGAGGAGGCCGAGCAGGCGCGATTGGCACTGTTCAATGCCGGTGGAGCACTGAAGCGGTTGAAGGACCGCGCGGCCAGGATGCATCCGTCCACGATGGACCAGCGATGGCACGCCATCTTGAATGGAAAGCCCAAACCCATGGAGGGGAAACGCAAAGAGGCGTTCGAGGATCTGATCTGGGCAGACGTCGTGGCGCTTGGCGAGGCTGGTGATATCGAAAACTCACGCGCGATCGACGAGATGATCAACGCGTTGAAAAATGGCACCGCTGGCCCTTCCATCCTGGAGCGAGACCGGCAGATGCTGTTGGAAGTGCTTGAGGGATGGGCCGTCAACTGCCGATACGATGAACTGAACCTGAAAATCACTCCCTATACGCGGCTGACCTTTACCGACGACCAGGTTCTTGAAAAGCCCGAGAAGCTGGGATCGGGAAAGTTCAACACGGTGTTTTCGGTCAAGCTGACGGGCCCGGATGGTGCTCCGATCGACGCCATTTTCAAGCCGCTCAGCACGGTGGAGCGTGGATGGGTGGCCATGGAAACCGGTATTCCCCCTGACGATCCACAGATCGCAATGCGCAACGTGGCCACGGTGGCCTATGTGAGAAAGCTCGGCATGCGCGTGGTTGCCGATACACGCGTCGCGTTGATCGATACCGGACAAGGCCGTCAACTGGGTATGGTGATGGAGCGGGCCCGCGGCAAGTCGGCCGCCGACACTGATCCAAAACTTTTCAGGCAAGCGAACGTATGTGCGGAAGTGACCAAGTTGCAGTTACTGGATCACCTCACAGGGCAAGGCGATCGCCATGCCGGCAACTATTTCATCAACCTCGAACCGGACGGGCGTGCCAAGGTGATGGGGATCGATAACGATCAATGCTTCGGACACAAAATGACGGACCCGGCCGGAATCGAAAGAATCCGGAATGATCCCTCGCGTAAAGGGTTCCGCGGGACGGGGCTGCCTCCGGTGGTGGATACCGAAATGGAGCGATCGATTGGCGCGCTCACTGAAACCGACATCCGTTCGATGCTGGGAGACAAGTTGAGTGAGGCCGAGATCGACGCGGCGGTCCAGCGGCACGAAGGCGTCAAGCAGCATATTGCGCAACTGCGTTCCACCAACCGCGTGATCGATCCGGCCGAGTGGGGCGATGCGGGCGTGCAGCAACTCCTGAACAGCCAAAACAGCTACGTGGGGCGCGAGCGTGACCATGCGCTGTCGATCACCACCTGGTGAGGCATTGATCGCCAACGCATGGCCATCGAATTGCCAGTGGCTCATTGCCAATCGCTCTTCGTTTTTTCGCCTTTCGGCCGTGGGCTTCGCAGCAGCGTGCAGGCCCGTGTTGTTGTCCGGCATAGTCGCTCGGGCCGAACCATTCTGGCGGCAGAAAGAAAGCCATGTTGTCGGATATCGCTTCCCGGCTTGCCCGAGGCCTTATACACAATAAGCCCCGCACCTCCGCCGATGTACCGAAGCCTCCTGAGACGCCTTCGCCCCTCGCTTCGGAAAGTCCTGCGGGACTCCGGCATGCGCCCAAACGGCCCCAAGGATCGTTGGAGCAACTCTCACCCCTTCGCAGCCCGTTGCCCTCCCTGAACAGGCAGCCCAGCATTCGACTGCAAAGTGAGATTCAAGAGTTGTCTTCTGGCGCCAATCCATCGCAAGGGCCGGATGCGGCTCCGCCATCGCAGAAGGTTGGCCGTCCGAGACTGGGCGAACTTTTGAAGCAGGAGCTTCGGCAGGAAAAAATCGAGCAAGCCGAAAAGGCCGAGCAAGACCGTCAGCAACGGCGTGCCGCGCTGGAGCAACTGGTGCATTCGGCGCTGCCCGACGGGGGACAGGCCATGAAACGGCTCAAGGAGCGCGCAGTCAGAAAGCACCCGAAGACGGCGGCTCAGATATGGCATTCGATCCAGACCGGACTGCCCAAAACCATGAAAGACCAGCGCAGGTCGGCTTTCGAAACGTTGGTGCGCGCTGATCTGCGGGCGCTGGCATCCACTGGCCAGATCGCACCCAGGGCTGCGGTCGACCAATTGACCGAGGCGCTCGGCGAAGGCATCTTCGGCCAAGGCATCCTCAAAAGGGATCGAGCGCTTTTGCTGGAAATATTGGGTGACCTGTCCTTGGAAGGTCTCTACCGGCGGTGGAATCTGGCAATGACAGACGACACCAAGCCTGCCTTTACCGACGCAGACCTTCTGCAAGTGCCTAAACCGTTCGGCGCCGGAAAATCCACACACGTCTATGAAGTCAAGCTCAAGGAAACCGACGGCGCGGTGCTGAATGCCCTCTTCAAGCCGATTCCGAAGGAGGATTGGTCTTATGCCGGTTTGGTGACCGGCATTCCGAGATATGACCCTCAGACCGTGATGCGCAATCTCGCCACCGTCGATTACGCCAGGAAGCTCGGGTTCCATGTGATCCCGGATACCCGCGTGGCACTGATCGACGTCGATAAAAAACCGTTTGATCCCTCCTTGGGCCTGCTCATGGAGCTGGCCCCTGGCGAACCGGCCGAGCGCACGCCTGCGAGCGTTTTGGCCCGGGCAGATGTTCGCGCGGAAGTGACCAAGCTCCAGCTGCTCGACCACCTGACGGGGGAGGGGGACCGCCATGGTTTCAATTACTTCATCCATATCGACGCGGACGATCGGCCCACGGTCATGGGCATCGACAACGACCAGTGTTTTGGCGAGAAGTTGACCGATCCCGACGGTGCCCGATACGCCGATGACTCGCAGCACAGGCTCTTGGAGGGAGTCGGGCTGCCTCCCGTGGTGGATACCGACATGGAGCGCGCTATTGAGGCGATGACGGAGGACGACATCCATTCCATGCTCGGCAACAAATTGAACACCGCGGAAATTGCCGCCGCGCTTCAGCGGTACCGAGGCTTGAAAGCGCACATCGTTCAGTTGCGGGAGCAGAACTTGGTCATCGATCCGAAAGATTGGGAGACGCCGCAGGTGCAGGCGCTCATGACCCCTCAGAACAGCTACCTGGCACGCGATCTTCAACGAGTGGCAGGCGTTTGAGCCACGGGGCTCTGCGGCGGAAGGTCATGACATTTCGCATGCCGACCCCGTGCTTCGCTGCAATGGGTTCGTCCGGTGTCCTTGGCCGACACACTCATTTGCACCGTTCCCTTTGACGGCAGAGAGAGTCGTTTTGCTGGATCACCTGTTTCGGACCGCTCGCAGTTCCGTGCCCAATGCGCCGCGCGTCGAGTCTGGCGGCGTGCCTCCCGCGCGTACGCCGCATACTCCGGTAGCGCTGAAGGGGCCTGAAGGTCTCATGGGCGCGCCAAAGCGATTGCAGGGCGCTGGTGAGCAGTCTTCCCCCGTGCGCAGTCCGTTGCCACCGTCCGCACTGAACCGCCAACCGGTCATCGACCGCTCGCAGACAGAGATCCAGCCCCATGTCTCCGACGGCCATACCTCGCCGACGCACGAGACCTCGCCTTCTCAGCCGGTACGACGCCAGACGCTGCGCCAACTGCTGGACGAGGCCCTGCGAGAAGAAAAGGCCGAGAAGGCGGAGCAGGCCCAGCAAGCCAAACAGGCCCGCCGCGCTGCGCTGGCGCAATGGGTGCACTCGGCATTGCCGGATGGCGGTCAGGCCATGAAACGATTGAAGGCGCGCGCGGCCAGGGAGCACCCGGCCACTTTGGCCGACAGGTTGCTTTTGATCCGCCATGGAACCCCCAAACCGATGGAAGGCCCCCGGAAAACGGCGTTCGAGGCGCTGGTGCGTGACGACCTGTGGGCGATGGCCATGGCTGGTGGGGTCGATCCTTTGGTGGCGGTCGACAAGATGGCCGAGGCTTTGGAAGAGGGGATACTTGGCCAAGGCATGTTGAAGAGCGACCTTGAATTGCTGACGCAAGTGCTGGACGACTTGGTCATCGACCGGTTGTACACGCGGCTGAACCTGAAAATGACGGACGACACCATGCCCGCGTTCACCAACGCGCAGGTGCTGGAGGCGCCTGTGGAGTTGGAGGCGGGGAAAATCAACAAGGTTTACGCAGTCAAGCTTGAGAACACTGATGGCTCTGAACTGGATGCCGTTTTCAAGCCGCTGAACCCCGAAGTGCCCAGCGTGGAGGAGTGGAGTGCGGCTGCCAGACTGGCGGGCATATCGAGAGAAGATCCGCAGACGGCGATGCGCAACCTTGCAACCGTCGCCTACGCGAAGATGATCGGTTTTCACGTGGTCACCGACACGCGCGTGGCGTTGATCGCCATCGGAGATGACCCGTTCAACCCTGCCTTGGGGCTGATCATGGAACGCGCCCTTGGTCAGCCGGCTGAAGAGGTCGATGCTGAAGTGTTCAAGGAGGGCTCCGTGTGCGCTGAAGTGACGAAGCTCCAGTTGCTTGACCATCTGACCGGGGAGGCCGATCGCTACGAAAAAAACTATTTTGTCGAGCTCGGCTCCGATGGCCGGGCCAGGGGCATGGGCATCGATAACGACACCAGCTTCGGCGCAGCACTGACTGATCCAGCCGGCGCCAAAGCGCCGCCGACCAACCCGAAAGGCGTCGTGATCGATCCGTCGCGCCTGGGGCTCCGCGGTACGGCGCTCCCCCCTGTGGTGGACACGGACATGGAAAGCGCAGTCCTTGCCCTCACGGAAGAAGGCATTGTCTCGATCCTGGAAGACAAGCTGAACGATGCCGAGGTTGATGCCGCCATCCAGCGGTACCGAGGCGTCAGGCAGCACATTGCCGAGTTGCGCGCAGCGGGGCTCGTCATCGCGCCGAACGAATGGAGCCGTTCCGACATCCAGGAACTCCTCACCCCGGAAAACAGCTATCTGGGCCGCGATCGCGATCTTGCCTGGGTTGCCAGCCAACCATAGACATTGAACAACCCACATGAACCTCTCTGCCAACGAAGCCGAACGCCATGCCGGCGCGTCCTCAGCCCTGACCCTCTTCGCTGACGAAGGACTGCCGTTTCCTCCCGTACCGACAGCGCTGGCGAGCGCATTGCAGGTCCAGGGGCGGGCATGGTTCGCCACGCGTCCCGTGGCCTCGTCTCCTTACGATTTCCATCACTTCCTGGATGAAGTCGAAACGCAACCCGATGTGGCGGATTACGCCGTGGTGGGTTTCGACGGGCATGGCACCAACAGCTGGGCGGTGCATTTCTACCTGGTCGGCCAGGGGTTGGCGCTTTTCATCAAGCTTCCCTGGGGTGGAGCCTACCTGGAGCCCGAGCCCGCCCGCGCGCATATCACTGAAATGTTCGACTGGGCCGCTGCCTTGCTATCGCACCTGCAACGTGCCGAATCGGCCGGCAAGATACCGTCGGGCATGCGGCTGCACGTGGCGGCGAGCCGTTTTGATCACGCGGGTTGGCGCTGGGTGGCCGCAGGGCAGAACGCGGCCGAGACGCCGTGGAACCCGGCCGGCGGCATGAGAGCGGCCGTGCTTCAGGAGCTTGAGGCGGTGATCGCTGGCCGGGCATTGGCTGGTGGGTCGAATCCGCAGGGGCCGATGACTTAGTCGCTGTGCGCCGCCTTCCTTCGGCTGCCGGGCTGCCGTTTCGCCACAGGCTGGATCGCGAGTGCCGTTGGCCGACACACTGCCCGGTGCCGTGCGTTTTGAACGGCGGAGGGAGTTGCCTTGCCAGACAGTCCGTTTCGGGTCACCCGGAGCCAAAACCCCGGCCCGTCGCGCATCGAGCCCGGCACCTTGCCAGCCAGGCCGGTTGCCTCTTCGTCCCGCGCACTGGAGGGGCCCTTGGGACCGGGCCTGGCACCGCGGCTGCATCAGGCCGCGGCAGGGCCGCTTTCGCCTGTGCGCAATTCGGCACCCCGGCCACTGACGGGCCTTTCGCCAGCAAGCACCGGACGATCGCCACCCGGCCTGCACACGCCAGACAGAGCCGGCCGAATGCGGTTGCTCGAATCGGCCCTGCCAAGCGGTGGTGGAACCCTGAGGTTTTTGAAGGAACGCGCGGCCAGGCAGCACCCGGCCACGCTGGCCGAGCGATTGAATGCACAACTCAAAGGCGCACCCGAAGCCTTGGATGTGCACAGCGATGCGGCATTCGCTGCATTGGTGCGCGCGGACGTGATGGCGATTGCCAAGGCCGGCGCGATGGAGCCCTCGTTGGCCGCCGACGCGCTGGGCGCCGCCATAGAGGAGGGCATGCTGGGTCAAGGCATCCTGCCTACGGACCGGCAGGCGCTGCTGGCCGCGCTGGACCAGTTGTCCATCCACCGCCTCTACCAAAAAATCAACCTGAAGGTCACGCCCGAGACGTCGCCCGCCTTCACCAACGTCCAGGTCCTGGAACCACCCAGGGCTTTCAGATCAGGGAGCTTTCACACCGTGTTCGGGGTCCGTCTCGCGAAGCTGGACGGTTCGGTGTTCAATGGCATCTTCAAGCCCCTCAAGGCCACGGAGAAGAACAATCCGACGACCGCAGGCACCGGCATTCCAGAGAGCGATCCGCAGACCGCGATGCGCAACATCGCGACGCTTGCCTATGCCAGAAAACTCGGTATGGACGTGATCGTGGACACGCAAGTGGCGTTGATCGACACCCGGCAAGCCCCTTCGGTTTCCAACCTCCAGTTGGGGTTGGTCATGGAGCGTGCCCCCGGCAAGCCAGCCTTGTACACCGACGTGCAGACGCTGGACCGCGCGGACGTGTGTGCGGAGGTGACCAAGCTCCAACTGCTCGACCACCTCACGGGGCAAACCGACCGCTACCATGAAAACTATTTCATCGATATCGGGCCGGACGGGCGGGCCAAGGTCACAGGGATCGACAACGACCAGTGCTTTGGCCAAAAGCTCACCGATCCCGCGGGCATCCGGCCCGGCGCCGATGGCACTGCACAAGCCCGGTTCCGGGGTGTGGGACTGCCTCCGGTCGTGGACACCGACATGGAGCGTTCGATCCAGGCGCTCACGGAGGGCGATATCCGTTCGATGCTGGGAGACAAGTTGAACGAGGCCGAAATCAGCGCGGCGATACAGCGCCACCAGGGCGTCAAGGCGCACATTGCCCAACTGCGCGAGATCGGCCGGGTGATCGACCCCGAACATTGGGGGGAGCCCGGCGTGAAGGAGCTGCTGACCGAGCACAACAGCTACATCGGGCGCGAGCGCCAGTGGGTGCCGTTCTATGCCGCGGGCCTGCAAAGCAACTGGTGAGAGGTGTCGTGCAGGACGTGGGCTGGCGCCGGCGTAGCGGCCCGCTTCGCCCCCCGTGCTGGGGCTTCGCAACCCGGCGGCCTTCAGCGCCGGCTCATCCGCACACTTCCGGGTGCCATCCTGTGATTTGGGGTGGCAGAGAGAGTCGCCTTGCCAGAAAGCCCGTTCCGTATCACCCGGGGTTCCAGCCCCGGTGCGCCGCGCGTCGACTTCGACGCCGTGCCCTCCACGCCCGCTTCGCCTTCCCGCGGTGCGCTGCAGGGACCAGCTGGATTGGTGAGCAGCGCGTCCACGCGGCCCTCGGGGCTGGCCGGGCAACTTTCGCCCTTGCGCAGTGCGTTGCCCAAGGCCCCGGCTGAAAAACCGCCCGCAGCCCCTGACCCGGCCGGCGTGGCATCGCCTTCCGTGTCGCCTTCCCTGACGCCTTTTGTCACGGCGCCGTCCTCGCCCGCCATCCATTCGAGGCATTCCAGCAGCGAGATCCAGCCAGAGCCAGCCACTGGCCCCGTGCCCCGTTCCACATTGGGTGCGCTGGTCGAGCAGGCGCGGCAGCAAGAAAAAGCCGAACGCAACCAGCTCTTGCATTTGGCCTTGCCCCATGGCGGCCGGGCGATGAAGCGGCTGAAGGAACGAGCGGGCCGAGAAACCCCCGTCACGATGGCCGACAAATGGCGCGCGCGCCTGAATGGGCCACCAAAGCCCATGGAGGGCCGGCGCAGAGAGGCGTTCGTGGCGCGGGTGCGTGCCGATGCGATGGCGGTGGCCAAAGCCGGTCAGCTCGATGCCCGCGTTGCGGTGGACAGGGTCCGAATGGCGGTCGAGGATGGCACCTTGGGCCAGAACGTCTTGAAGGAAGACCGTGAATTGCTGCTGGAGATCCTGGGCCAGCTGGCAGACCCGGCCGATCATCTCTACCGGCAGCTGAACCTGAAGATCACGCCCGACACTCGGTTGGCCTACACGGACACGCAGGTGCTGGAAAAGCCCAAGCACCTCACGTCGGGCAGCTTCGCTTCCCTCTTCTCGCTCAAGGTCGAGAACGCCGATGGCGTTGCGCAAGACAGTGTTTTCAAGCCGCTGAAGGCAACGGAAGAAGGCTGGGTGGGCAAGTGGTCCGGCATCCCCATGGACGATCCGCAAGTGGCCATCCGCAACATCGCGACCCTGTCCTGCGCGAAGAAGCTCGGCCTCGATGTGATCGCGGACACCCGGTTGGCACTGATCGACACCGGACGGGGCCCATTGGACCCCGATCTCGGCCTGCTCATGGAGCGCGCACCCGGCAAGCAGGCGAGCAACGCCGATGCCGACTGGTTCAAAAATCCGGCGGTCTTCGCGGAGGTCACCAAGCTGCAGCTGCTGGACCACCTGACGGGCCAGGTCGATCGCCATGACAACAACTACTTCATTGACGTCGGACCGAGCGGGGACGTCAAGGTCACGGGCATCGACAACGATCAGTGCTTCGGCAAGCACCTGCTCAGTCCGTCCGATATCCGGCCGCGCAGTGGCCTGCCTTTCTATGGCACGGCGCTGCCCCCGGTGATCGATACCGCGATGGCGAGCAAGCTCGATGACCTCGATGACGATGATCTGCACGCGATGCTGGACAACCAACTGAGCGACGACGAAGTCGATGCCACGGTCTCTCGCCTGCAGGGCCTCAGGCTGCATGTCGAGCACCTGAAGAGTCAGGGCCTGGTCATCGAGCCCGCCCAATGGGCTGATCCAGCGATGCAGGCGCACTTCACCGCGCAAAACAGCTACATCGGCCGCGAGCGCACCAAGCACCAGGTCTTCTAGCCCTCCACCTGGCGCACCAGTTTGGCGACCGATGCAAAACGCCGCCCCTGGTTCAGAGGTCGGCGGGCAACGGCCCCGCATTCAGCAGCCGGGGTGTGGCCGCGCCATGGAACAGCCGCGCGGGCACGTCGCCTACCAGCGTGCGCGCATCGCCCCGCACCCGCACGCCCGTGCCTTCGGGCAGGCCCAGCACCGGGGTGCCGGGGTTGAGCGCACAGAACTCCTGCAGCCGCTCCTGCCGCGTCTCGCCGCGGTGGCCGGGCGGATGGGCCTCTGTGTAGTGCGCGTTGATCTGCCACGGCACCAGGCCCATCGCGTCCAGCCCGCCGGGATCGGTGATGGGCATGTCATTGGTGGTGCGGATGGTGGGGCAGGCGATGTTGGAGCCCGCGCTCCACCCCAGGTACGACGCATCGCCGGCGCGCACCCGGGCGGCGATCGCGGGCAGCAGGCCCTGGCGGCGCAGATGGCCGAGCAGCGCGAAGGTGTTGCCACCGCCCACCACGATGCGGCGCGCGCTCTGCACGGCGGCCAGCGGGTCGGCCGCGTGGTGCACCGACCGCACGTTCAGGCCCAGCGGCCGCAGGGCCTGCGCCACCAGCGCCTCGTAGTCGTCCCAGCCGCGCGTGACGCCGGCGAACGGAATGAAGAGCGCCTCGCCGGCGTCCGCGCCATCGGGGCCGGAGGGCAGCGCGGCCCAGTCGCGGACCCAGTCCAGCGCATGGGTGAGATAGCCTGCGTCGCTGCTGGAGTTGCTCAGGAGCAGAAGATTCATGGGGGTGTTCCGATGGGATCCAGAGAAGTGTGGGGTGGTGGGAAACGAAGAAGGGGGCAATGACCTGGGTCATATTTTGCTATTAAATTTGTAGCTATATGCCCTAGAAGATATTGCGCTGGAGGCCTATTTTGTCATGATCCTGTGCCCCGCTCGCGCAGCACCACGGTGATCTGGCCGTTGGTCTCGATGGTGGCCCGCTCCACCTCGTGCAGGTGCAGGCTGCCCCCGGCGCGCAGCGCGGCGGCGAGGTCCTCGGTGGAGATCAGTTCCTTGCGCATGAGTGCGGCGTTGACCTGGCCGCCCTGCACCAGCACCTCCGGCTTGCCGTCCACCAAGTGCGCCAGGCGCGGGAAGTGGAAGGTCAGCTGGGCCAGCAGCACATGGCAGGCGATGAGGGTCAGGGCCGAGATGAGCCCGCCCACCAGGGAGTTGTCGCCCGCGTTCATCGAGTTCTGCACTGCGTTCGACAGGATCAGCAGCAGCACCAGGTCGAACGGCGCGGTCTGCCCGGTCTGGCGCTTGCCGGTCAGGCGCAGGAAGACCAGCAGGAAGAGGTACACGATCACCCCGCGAACGATGAATTCCCACCACGGCACGCTCATTGCCAACATGGCCATTCTCCAGTTGCGCCCGACATGGGCGGGGTGCAGTGTGCCATCTGCAAGAATGCGCCCCTCGGGCCCGAGCCGGGCCGCTTTCTTGCTTTCCGTTTTTGCAGCAAAGGACCGCCATGCAGCGTCGCACCTTCCACCACCGCGCGTGCGCCGGGGCCCTGGCCCTGGGGCTGCTGGCCGCCCGCGGCCAAGCGCTGGCGTTGTCGCTGGGCGACCTGTCCGGCGCCGATGCCGCCAGCGGCGTGAAAGCCGCGCTGGCGCAGGGCGCGCAGGCCGCCGTGTCCCTGCTCGGGCGGCCCGACGGCTTTCTGGGCAACCCGCAGGTGCGCATCGCGCTGCCGGCGCGCCTGGAAAAAGCCGCGGAGCTGATGCGCCGCTTCGGGCAGGGCCGCCGCATCGACGAACTGGTGACTTCCATGAACCGCGCAGCCGAGCAGGCCGTGCCGATGGGCCGCGACCTGCTGGTGGGCGCGGTGCAGACGATGACCGTGGCCGATGCCAAGGGCATCCTGGCCGGTGGCGAAACCTCGGTGACCGAGTTCTTCGCGCGCAGGACCCGGGTGCCACTGGGCGAGCGCTTCCTGCCCGTGGTGAACCGCGCCATCGAGCAGGTGGGGCTCACGCAGCAGTACAACGCCTTCGCCAGCAAGGCTGCGGGGTTCGGCCTGATCCGGCAGGAAGATGCCAACCTGTCGCAGTACGTCACGGGCAAGACCCTGGACGGCCTGTACCTCATGATCGGCGAGGAGGAAAAGAAGATCCGCCAGGACCCGGTCGGCTCGGGCAGCGCCATCCTGCGCAAGGTGTTCGGGGCGCTGAAATGACAGGGGGCGAGACGGTGAGCCCGGCCACCCCACGATCGCCCGCCCCGCCCGATGGCCTTGCCGCGTGCCCCTGCGGCCGTTCGTCCGGCCCCTTGCCGCAGCGCCGGCCCTTGCCTTACGCCGGGTGCTGCGGCCGCTACATCGACCACTTCGACACCACCCCCGCGCCCGATGCGGAAAGCCTCATGCGCTCGCGCTACACCGCCTTCGTGCGCGAGCAGGCGCCCTACCTGCTCGCCACCTGGGAGGTGGCGCACCGGCCCGCGCAGGTGGCGTTCGATCCGGGTGTGCGCTGGCTGGGCCTGGAAGTGCGTGCGCACCGCCGCCTGGATGGCGAGCGCGCCGAGGTCGAGTTCGTCGCCCGCCAGCGCATGCCCGGCGGCCGTGCCCACCGCCTGCATGAACTGAGCCGCTTCGTGCGGCAGGACGGGCGCTGGTTCTACGTGGACGGCGACCTCCGCTAGGCGCTGCCGCATGCCCGATCACTCCAGCGGCGCGGTGACGCCCGTTTCCGCCTCCGTGCCCGCATTCCCCGACGTGCTGGGCCCGCTGGCATCCCGGGCCGGCGGGATCGAGGGGGCCGACGGGCAGGCGCTGGACCTGGCCGTGCGCCGCCGGCTGCTGCAGTCGCTGGCCTCGCGCGGCTCCTCGGAGATCGCCGCGGGGGTCATCCCCGGCGTGCTGGTGGGGTTCTACAGCCGCTTCGCGCCGCCCGGTCCGCTGATCGCCTGGTGGGTGCTCTTCGGGGTCGTGGCCCTGGGGCTGCTGCGCCTGCGCCGCGGCCTGCAGCGCGACGCCGCGCTGCCCGATGCGGTGGCCGTGCCCAAATGGGAGCGCATCTTCCAGTGGCTGTCCCTGGGGACGGGGCTGATGTGGACGCTGCCCGTCTTTCTCACGATGTCCGCGGCCCCGCTCGAATTCCGGCTCTTCCTGTACATGGTGCTGTGCGCGGTCATCGCGTCGGCCACGACGTTCCTCGCCCCGGTGCCGGTCATCTTCTGGCGCTATTTCGCGGCCAGCTACCTGCCGCCCACGCTGGCGATCTACTGGTACTTCCCGCAGCGCTGGCACTACCTGCTGCCGCTGATGCTGCTGTACGGCGCCGTGCTGTGCCGCCATGCCTGGGGATCGCGCCGCTTCGTGGTGCAGCAGGTGGAGATGGAGCGCCAGCGCGCGCAGCTGGCCGAGCAGTACCGCGCCGCCAAGGAGGCCGCCGAACGCGCGCTGGAGGAGAAGAACCGGTTCATCGCCACCGCCAGCCACGACCTGCGCCAGCCGTTGCACGCCATGGGCCTGCTGCTGGAAACGGCCCTGCAGCGCAACGGCGACGTTCGCCTGAACGCCGTGCTGCAGGACGTCCAGAGCTGCGTGCGGTCGCTGAACTTCATGTTCAACGCGCTCCTGGACCTGTCGCGCATCGAGGCGGGCACCTTCACGGTGCGCGAGGAGACCGTGTCCCTGCGCGCCCTGTTCGACGACGTGGCCACCGTGTTCGCGCCGGACGCCGAACTGCGCGGCCTGCACCTGCGCCTGCGCCTGCCCCGCCAGCGCGAGGCGGCGGTGCGCGGCGACCCGGCGCTGCTGCGCCAGATGGTGTTCAACCTGGCGCAGAACGCGCTGCGCTATACGGCCTCGGGCGGGGTGCTGCTGGGGGCGCGGGGGCGGGGCGGCCGCTGGCGCATCGAGGTGTGGGACACCGGTGCGGGCGTGGCCCCCAAGGACCGCCACCGCATCTATGCGCCGTTCTACCGCAGCGATCAGGCCCAGGTGCAGCAGGCCGAAGGGCACGGCCTGGGGCTGTCGGTGGTGGCCCGCTCGGAGGGGCTGATCGGCGCCGGGCACGGGTTCGAATCCACGCCGGGCCGGGGCTCGTGCTTCTGGCTGGAGTTGCCGGCGGCGCAGCCCGACGGTCCGCTGCCGGCCGAGCCTTTGCTGCAGCCGGCGGCGCCCTGGGCCGAACGCATGGCCTCGCTGCAGGGGCGTTGCCTGCTGGTGGAGGACGACCCGCAGATCGCCACGTCGCTGTCCCAACTGCTGCAGTCGTGGGGGTTGCAGGTGCAATGGGCGGCCACCGGGGCGCAGGCCATGGCCCGGGTGGACGGCGGCTTCGAGCCCGATGCCGTGCTGTGCGACCACCGGCTGGGCGCGGGCGAGAGCGGCCTGGCCGTGCTGCAGGCGCTGCTGGCGCGCTGCGGCCATGCGCACGGCGCCATGGTGAGTGGCGAGCACGACGCCCCGGCGCTGGTGCAGGCCGAGGACGACGGCTACCTCGTGTTCCGCAAGCCGCTGGCGCCGCAGGCGCTGCACGCGGTGCTGTCGCGCTGGCTGGCGCGCACGGACCCGACGTGATCGGGCGGGCGGCTCGGCCGCGGGCTCAGCGCGGGTAGTGCGCTGGCGGCACTTCCAGCCGCACGCCGCGCAGCTTGGCGATGGCTTCGACCCGGTTGCGCGCCTGCAGCTTGTGCAGGATGGCCGTCACATGCTCCTTGACGGTGTGCTCGGACACGTTCAGCGCTGCGGCGATGGGCTTGTTGGGCAGGCCCTGCAGCAGCAGGGCGAGGATCTCGCCCTGGCGCGGGGTCAGCCCCAGGTCGGACGGAGCCAGCGGCACCTCGCGCGCCAGCGGCGTGTCGGCCACGGCCGGGGGGCTGTCCGGCGCGGCGTCGAACCAGGTGCCGCCGTCCAGCACCGCGCTCACCGCGGCGGCGAGCGCCTCGGGCGCCTCCTGTTTGTGAACGAAGCCATGGGCGCCGCTGGCCCGCACCTTGAGCACGATGGCCGGATGGCTGTCGCCGCTCACCATGAGCACGCGGGTGGACGGCGCGAGCGCCAGCACGTCGCGCACGAACAGGTCGGTGGCCCCGTCGGCCAGCCAGAAATCCACCAGCGCGATGGCGGGGGCGCCGCGTTGGGCGATGGTGCGCAGGGCCTCGGGCGGGCTGCCCGCGCTCACCGCATCGTCCAGTTTCTTATGTAACCGCAGGAACGCGGCCATGCCGTGCGCGACGAGAGGGTGGTCGTCCACGACCAGCCCGTAGTGGTCGCCGCCAGGGCGCAGGGATTCAGAAAAGCTCAAGGAAACTTCCGTGCCGGTGCAGGCTGCCCGCCCTCGGAACCGGTGCACCGCGTAACAAATACCCCCCGAAAGGGGGGAGGGCATGGGGTGCAATGTACTGAAAATCACCCGCTCGTTGTACCGAACCGGGCGGATATCGTCCGCGTTCGTTGCTTTGATGCCAGTCACCCCGACGCAGGGGCGTGCCGGCGCTTGTGTGCCGGACCACGCGCGTCCGCTGCGATCGTGGGTGTTCTCCCTTCCGGGAGGGCACCTGTTCAACCCCTTTTCAGGAAACAAAACATGAACACTGCGGACCTGACCCGCCGAACGGCTGCGGCCTTGATCGTCTCCCTGCTGGCCGCCTGCGGCGGAAGCGACGGCAGTGGCGACCCCACGGCGCCGACCGCCCCGGGAACGCCCGCACCCGCCCCCTCGCCCGAGCCGACCACGCCCACCCCGGCGCCGTCGCCCGCTCCGGCCCCCGCCAGCGTGACCGGCCAATACCGCCAGGAAAGCGCGGCCACGTCGATGGATGCCGCCCTGGCGGCCATGAACGCTCAGGGCGCCCAGGGCTACGCGTTCGTGTCCACCTTCGTGGCCGATGCCGGTGGCAGCGCGCAGGCATCGGGCGACTTCTACCTGCAGGACACGGCCCATGCCGGCTCGCGCCTGCAGTACGCGGCCATCGCGCAGCCCGCCACGGCGGACGCGCTGCTGGCGCTGCTCAACCAGCAGGGCGCGGGCGGCTTCGCGTACAAGGCGCCTTTGTCGTTCGGCTCGGCATCGGGCATCCGCGGCCTCTTCGTGAAGGACACCTCCAAGTCCCTCACCTATACCTATGAACGGCAGCCCATGTCGTCCGCGCTGTCGCGCGACGGCTTCGTGGCCCAGCTCAACGCGCAGGGCGCGCGCGGCTTTCGCCTGGTGGGGCCGATGGTGGCAGGCAGTGAATCCTTCAACCTCTACATGAAGGATTCGTCGGCCAATACCTATGCCTACGTGGGCCTGGACGGCTTGCCGTCGTCCCCAGCCACCTACGGCGACGCATTGCGGCAGCGGCTGGACGAGCAGGGCGGGCAAGGCCGCCTGTGGATCGGGGACTTCGTGCTGCAGGCAGGCGCGAGCGCGATCATCTTCGAAAAGAGCGCGGCCCAGAGCGGTGCCATCCGCTACAGCGTGGAGCCGTCGAGCGGTGCGCAGAGCCTGGCGCAGCTGCAGTCCCAGTTCAATGCGCGGGCGGCCCAGGGCCTGTTCTATTACAGCGACGTGGGTGTCACCGATGTCGGCACCAGCCAGAGTGCGCGGTTCTCGGTCTCGGTCGGGGGCGCGCTCGCGATGCGCAACCCCTTGGCGGGCATCACCTACCCGTAAAGGCCGGCATCGTCCGGGCCGCCGCAGGCATGCGGTAGATTCCGGGGCTGGTTTCCAGCGGCGCCGGCTTCGGCGCCGCCGGATGCATCGCACGCAGTGCCTGTGCTGCCTGCACCCTCGCGCCGATCCTGCGCGCTCCCGCCCCGACCCTGCCATGCCCCCATCCGTCCTGCCCTCTTCCTACGACGCCGTGCTGTTCGACTGCGACGGCGTGCTCGTGGACAGCGAACCCATCACCCACCGCGTGCTGCGCGACCGGCTCGAAGCCTCGGGCTGGTCGCTCACGCCCGAGGAATGCCTGGCCGTCTTCCTGGGCAAGGCCGTGCGCAGCGAGGCGGCGCGCATCGAGGCCGAAACCGGCCAGCCGCTGACCGACGCCTGGATGGCCGACTTCTATGCGCGCCGCAATGCCGCGCTGCAGGCCGAGTTGGGCCCCATCCCCGGCGCCCCCGATGCCGTGCGGGCCGTGCATGCGCGGCTCGGTGGGCGCATCGCCTGCGCGTCGGGCGCCGACCGCTTCAAAGTGGAGCTGCAACTGGCCAAGGTGGGCCTGACGCCGTTCTTCCAGGGCCGCGTCTTCAGCGGCCACGAAATGCCCCGCACCAAGCCCGCGCCCGATGTGTACCTGGCCGCGGCTGCCGCGCTGGGCGTGGCGCCGGCGCGCTGCCTGGTGGTGGAGGACTCGGTCACGGGCGTGCAGGCCGGCGTGGCGGCGGGCGCCACGGTGGTCGGCTACAGCCCGGCGCCCGTGGGGCATGGGTCGGCCCAGGCGCTGCGCGCCGCCGGGGCGGCGCATGTGATGCTCCACATGGCCGAATTGCCCGAACTGCTGGGTTGACGGAGAGGCGGCGGCACGGCGGCCACGGGCTGCCGGCGCCGTCGGGGCGGGTGACCGGGGCGGCCATGCCGACGCGCCTTCGCAGCACGGGGCATGGGTTCGCTCCTCCGCGGCAGGTCCGGGGCTTTTGCTCCCACGATCCGAAGCGGTGGGATGGGACGTGGTGCGCGGCACCGCTTGCTGCCCTCCCTCAGGAGCCGCCCATGTCGATTCAGTTTCCCAAGAACCTTTTCTCCCGTTTCAATAGCACCTCCGAACGCGGTGCCAACGCCGTTCCGGAGTACCGGGAGCCTGCACGGCTGGGCCGCTCCAAGCCCGGCGTGGGCGCGGGGCCCATGCCGCAGCGCAGGGCGGCGGGCCACCCGGCCGACAACGCCACCGCCACCGACCGCCGGGGGCCCGCTCCACAAAAATTCGCGGGACACGCCAGCGCCCATGCCCGGCGGCCGGGCGCGCCACCGATCGTTCCGGTAAAGCCGACGGTCGCGCAGGTGCTGTCCAGCATCCCACTGCACGAAGTCGACCGCATGACCCCGATGCAGGTCAAGCAGTTCACGAAGCTCTTGGGCGGGCGCACCCTGGGCGTGGACCCCGCGCTGCTGGCTCGGAACTGGAAGCTGCTGCGCAGCCAGTTCAAAGGGCCTGAGCTGCAGCAGTTGCTGTTGAAGAAGACCGCCGACGTGATGAAGTTCCTGACGGCGCCGGCACTGCCCAAATCGCCTGCGGCCCAGGTGCTGGCCGTGTTCCAGTTGCATGAGATCGACCGCATGGACCCACCGAGGCTGAAGGATCTCGTGGCGATCCTGGGTGGGCATGCCCAGGGCAAGGGCCCCGAAATTCGTGCCGAGAACTGGCAGCGGCTGCGCGAGAACTTCACCGAGCCGGAACTGAAGCAGTTGCTATTGAACGACACGGCCGGTGTGGTGGATTTTCTGACGGCTTTGCCGCCTCCGCCGAAAGCGGACGCCGGAGGTGCCAAGGCGGATGCCGGCCCCAAGCCAGACAACGGTCCCCGGCCGCAGGCGGAGCCCCGGCCGAATGCAGGTCCCCGGCCGAATGCGGGCGCCGGGCGGCAGGAGGCGCCGAAGCCCTCCGCCAAGGTGCAGCAAGCGCCGGCGGCGGTGCCCGCGGCCGCAGGAGCCAAGCCCATCGCCCTCGCCGGGATGAAGCGGGAGGCGGCGTTCCAGGCGCTGAAGGACCGCGGCATGTCGCACGTGCAACTGCAGCAGATGCGGCAGGATTTTCTCGATCAGGTGAACCACGGCAGTGGCGCGTCGGGCGACGCATTGAGCGCCAAGTACCGGGCGTTCATCACCGACGACCTGTCGCAATCGGGCACCTTGCGCAGCTATGCCAAGCTGTTCGTGCGCCCCATTGCGGACGAGGCCACCACCGGTAAGGCATAGGTCGCAGGCCCTGGCCGGATCAACCCCCGCCCGCGAGCCGGGCCGCGCGGCGGAACGCGGCGGGGGACTGCCCCGTCCAGCCCCGAAACGCGCGGATGAAGCTCTTTTCGTTGAGGAAGCCCGCGGCCTGCGCCACCTGCTTGATCGGCCGGTCGGTGCGGTGCAGCCATTCGATGGCGCGGTGCTGGCGCACCTCGTCCTTCAGCGCCTGCAGCGATGCGCCTTCTTCCTTGAGCTGGCGGTGCAGCGTGCGCGGCGACAGGTGCAGCCGCTCGGCCAGCGCGTCCGCGCCCTGCAGCGTGCCGGTGTCGGCTGCCAGCGCCTGCCGCACGCGCTGCACCAGCAGGCGGTCGCGCCGGTACTGGCGCACGGTCAGGGGCAGCGCGCGCTGCAGCATGGTGCGCAGCGCGTTCTCGTCGCGCTGCAGCGGCATTGCCAGGTAGCGCGCATCGAAGCGCAGCGCGGCATGCGGCGCACGGAAGGCGATGGGGCCGGCGAACAGCAGCGGATAGGCCGCCTGATGCGGCGGCGGCGCGAAGGGAAAATCCGCGCCCTGCAGCGGCAGGCGCGAATCGATGAGCCAGCAGGCCAGCCCCAGCGCGTTGCGCAGCATCGAGACCAGGCAGAACTCGCGCAGCGTGCCCAGGTCGCGGTGTTCGGTGATCGCCAGCGTGGCGGTGGCGCCGTCCGTGGTCAGGTGCAGGGCGATGTCGTCGGTCAGCAGGCCGTGGTGGCGGCACCAGCGCTGCAGGGCCAGGCCCAGGTGCGGCGCGCTGATCGAGGCCCGCGCCAGCATGCCGTAGCTGCCCCAGGGCAGGCGCCGGCCGAACCAGCCCAGGGCCTCGTCGTCCAGTTCGCGCATGGCGCCGTCGGAGAGCTGCTCCATCTGCAGCGCCGTGATGCGCCCCTGCGGATGCGCGATGTCCGATGGCGTGATTTGTGCCTGCTGCAGCACGGCCGAGGCATCCATGCCGCGCTGGGTGTAGGCCTGCAGGATGGCCCGCACGAAGGCCATGGGCGTGGCGGCGGTGGGTGCATGGGGGGCGGTGCGGGGCAGGGCGGTGGCGGATTCGGGCATGGGGGGAGTTTGCCTTGCGTGGCGCATATTGCAACCTTTGTGACCCCATCTGTCATGCGGTCCGGGCCCGGGCGGGCGTATGCTGCGGCCCATCGCCGTTCCCGGCCGGGCCGGGGGCGTGCCACACGAGGAGACATTGCCATGGACCCAGTGAGCCCGACCGCCCCGTTGACTTCCGCCTTCGCGCGCGGCAGCACGGCGGTGCCCCTGATCGAGCAGACGATCGGCACCTTTTTCAGCGCGATGGCGCAGCGCCAGCCGGACCGCGAGGCGCTGGTGAGCGTGCACCAGGGCCTGCGCTACACCTACGGCCAGCTGCATGCCGAGGTGCGCCGCCTGGCCAGCGCGCTGCTGGGGCTGGACCTGAACCCGGGCGACCGGGTGGGCATCTGGTCGCACAACAACGCCGAATGGGTGCTCATGCAGCTGGCCACCGCGCAGGTGGGCCTGGTGCTGGTCAACATCAACCCCGCCTACCGCACCTCGGAGGTGGAATACGCGCTCAACAAGGTCGGCTGCAAGGCGCTGGTGACGATGGCGCGCTTCAAGACCAGCGACTACCTGGGCATGCTGCGCGAACTGGCGCCGCAGTGGGCCGCCGGCACGCCCGGCGCACTGCAGTCCGACCGGCTGCCGCAGCTGCGCACGGTGGTGTGGATCGACGGCGCGCCGGGAGACGCGGCGGGCGGCGACGACTCGCCCGGCCTGCTGCGGTTTTCCGAACTGATGGCGCGCGGCGACGCGCAGGATGCGCGCATCGATGCCGTGGCCGCCACGCTGGACGCCGACGACCCCATCAACATCCAGTTCACGAGCGGCACCACGGGCTTTCCGAAGGGCGCCACGCTCACGCACCGCAACATCCTGAACAACGGGTTCTTCATCGGCGAGTGCATGCGGCTCACCCCCGAGGACCGGCTGTGCATTCCCGTGCCGCTGTACCACTGCTTCGGCATGGTGCTGGGCAACCTGGCCTGTCTCACGCACGGCGCGGCCATCGTGTACCCGAGCGACGGCTTCGATCCGCTCAAGGTGCTGGAGACGGTGCAGGCCGAGCGCTGCACCGGCCTGCACGGCGTGCCCACGATGTTCATCGCCGAGCTGGACCACCCGCGCTTCGCCGAGTTCGACCTGTCCACGCTGCGCACCGGCATCATGGCCGGCTCGCCGTGCCCCATCGAGGTGATGAAGCGCGTAGTGAGCGACATGCACCTGTCGGAGATCACCATCGCCTACGGCATGACCGAAACCAGCCCGGTCAGCTGCCAGAGCAGCACCGAGACGCCGCTGGACAAGCGCGTGTCCACCGTGGGCCAGGTGCAGCCGCACCTGGAGATCCAGATCATCGACCCCGAATCCGGCGCCGTGGTGCCCGTGGGTGAGCGCGGCGAGCTGTGCACGCGCGGCTACTCGGTCATGCACGGCTACTGGGACGACCCGGCCAGGACCCGCGAGGCCATCGACGATGCGGGCTGGATGCACACCGGCGACCTGGCCACCATGGACGCCGAGGGTTATGTGAACATCGTCGGCCGCATCAAGGACATGGTGATCCGCGGCGGCGAGAACGTGTACCCGCGCGAGATCGAGGAGTTTCTCTACCGCCACCCGCAGGTGCAGGACGTGCAGGTGGTGGGCGTGCCCGATGCCCGCTACGGCGAAGAGCTGTGCGCCTGGATCATTCCCAAGCCCGGCACGGCCGCGCCCACCGAGGACGACATCCGCGCGTTCTGCAAGGGGCAGATCGCGCACTACAAGGTGCCGCGCTACATCCGATTCGTCGCCGAGTTCCCGATGACGGTGACCGGCAAGATCCAGAAATTCAAGATCCGCGACGCCATGAAAGAACAGCTCGGCCTGCAGGAAAGCACCACCGCATGATCCTCGAATCCCAACTCAATGCCCGCTCGGCCGACTTCCTGGCCAATGCCGCCGCCATGCGCGCCCTGGTCGATGACCTGCGCGCCCGCACCGCCCAGGTGGCCCAGGGCGGCGGCGAAGCCGCCCGCGCCAAGCACACCGCCCGCGGCAAGCTGCTGCCGCGCGAACGCGTGCAGATGCTGCTGGACCCCGGCACGCCGTTCCTCGAACTGGCGCCCCTGGCCGCGCTCAACATGTACAACAACGACGCGCCCGGCGCCGGGCTGATCGCCGGCATCGGCCGCGTGAGCGGCGTGGACTGCATGGTGGTGTGCAACGACGCCACGGTGAAGGGCGGCACCTACTACCCCATGACGGTGAAGAAGCACCTGCGCGCGCAGGAGGTGGCCGCGCAGAACCACCTGCCGTGCATCTACCTGGTGGATTCCGGCGGCGCCAACCTGCCCAACCAGGACGAAGTGTTTCCCGACCGCGACCACTTCGGCCGCATCTTCTACAACCAGGCGCACATGAGCGCGCAGGGCATAGCGCAGATCGCCGTGGTGATGGGCTCGTGCACCGCCGGCGGCGCCTACGTGCCGGCCATGAGCGACGAATCCATCATCGTCAAGAACCAGGGCACCATCTTCCTGGGCGGCCCGCCGCTGGTGAAGGCGGCCACGGGCGAGGTCGTGACGGCCGAGGACCTGGGCGGCGGCGACGTGCACACGCGCCTGTCCGGCGTGGCCGACCATCTGGCGCAAAACGACCTGCACGCGCTGCAGCTGGCCCGCAACGCGGTGCGCAATTTGAATAGAAACAAGGCCCATGCCGGGGAATTGCATGCCTCTGTTGCTCCTAAATTCATAGCGGATGAGCTGTACGGCGTGATTCCGGTGGACACGCGCAAGCCCTTCGACGTGCGCGAGATCATCGCCCGCATCGTCGACGGCAGCGAGTTCGACGAGTTCAAGGCGCGCTACGGCACCACGCTGGTCACGGGCTTCGCGCGCATCGAGGGCATGCCCGTGGGCATCATCGCCAACAACGGCATCCTGTTCAGCGAGTCCGCGCTGAAGGGCGCGCACTTTATCGAGCTGTGCTGCCAGCGCAAGATCCCGCTGGTGTTCCTGCAGAACATCACCGGCTTCATGGTGGGCCGCAAGTACGAGAACGAGGGCATCGCGCGCAACGGCGCCAAGATGGTCACCGCCGTGGCCACCGCCGCCGTGCCCAAGTTCACCATCGTCATCGGCGGCAGTTTTGGCGCGGGCAACTACGGCATGTGCGGGCGGGCGTATTCGCCGCGCTTCCTGTGGATGTGGCCCAACGCGCGCATCTCCGTCATGGGCGGCGACCAGGCCGCGAGCGTGCTCGCCACCGTCAAGCGCGACGGCATCGAGGGCAAGGGCGGCCAGTGGAGTGCCGAGGAGGAGGAAGCCTTCAAGGCCCCCATCCGCCAGCAGTACGAGAGCCAGGGCCACCCCTACTACGCCACCGCGCGGCTGTGGGACGACGGCGTGATCGACCCCGCCGACACGCGCCGCGTACTGGCGCTGGGCCTGTCGGCCACGCGCAATGCGCCCATCGAAGACACGAAGTTCGGCCTGTTCCGCATGTGACCTCGACCATCCCCCGAAAACTTTCGCCGCAGGTCCTGTCATGACCCTTCGCCGACACGCCCTGGCCTGGCTGCTGCGCTGCGCGCTGCTGCTGGGCGCCTTGCCCGCCCTGGCGCAACTGGCGCCGTCCACACCGCCCACGCTGGATGCCACGCTGCGCGAGCAGATCGTGATGGTGCCCAAGGGCGAAGGGCTGCTGGCCACCGAGCTGGAAACCACCGTGTACCGCCCGGCGGGCACGGGGCCGTTTCCCGTCGTCGTGATCAACCACGGCAAGGCCAACGGCAATCCGCGCCTGCAGGAGCGTGCGCGCTACCTGGCGGCCGCGCGCGTGTTCGTGGAGCGTGGCTACCTCGTGGTGATTCCGATGCGCCAGGGCTTCTCGCGGTCCACGGGCGCCTACCTGGGCAGCGGCTGCAACGTGGAAGGCAATGGCCGCAACCAAGCCGAGGACGTGCAGGCCGCGCTGGCCTACGTGCGCCGCCTGCCGGACGCGGACAGCCAGCGCATCGTGGTCGTCGGCCAGTCGCACGGCGGCCTGACCACCCTGGCGCTCGGCACGCTGAACCCGCCCGGCGTGCGCGGGCTCATCAATTTCGCCGGCGGGCTGCGGCAGGAGCAATGCCCCGGCTGGGAAAACAACCTGGCCAGCGCCTTCGGTGCCTACGGCCAGGGCACGCGCCTGCCGTCGCTGTGGTTCTACGGCGACAACGATTCGTACTGGCCCACCTCGCTGTACCGCGACATGTATGCCCGCTACGTGGCGTCCGGTGGGCGGGCGCAGCTGGTGGCGTACGGCCGGTTCGGAACCGATTCGCACCGGCTGTTCGCCTCGCAAAGCGGCGTGCCGATCTGGCTGCCGGAGGTGGAGCGCTTCCTGGCCGGCCTGGGCCTGCCGTCCCGGCCGGTGACGCACATTCCGATGCCGCACGACAGCGCCGTGCCCCGGGCCACCGACGCCTACCCCGTGGCCGATGCGTCGGCCATCCCCTACGTGCGCGATGCGGCGCGCGAGGGCTACCGCAAGTTTCTCGCGGCGCCGTGGCCGCGGGCCTACGCCATCGCGCCCAGCGGCGCCTGGGCCTACTACTACGGCCGGGCCGATGCCATGGCCGCGGCGGTGGCCCGCTGCAACGAAAACGCCAAGGCGGCCACCTGCCACCTGTATGCCGTGGACGACCACGTTGTCTGGGACGCACCATGAGGCCCGCACATTCGCCCGCCGCACGCATCCGGCCGCATTCGCGTTCGCCTTTTTCTGCAGAGCACCGAGGAACCCACCCATGAACTCCGTCCAGACAGCCTATGACGGCGCCGTGGCGCGCATCACGCTGGCGCAGCCCGATCTGCGCAACGCCTTCAACGACGAAACCATTGCCGCGCTCACCGACGCCTTCGCGCAGGCAGGCAGCCGCGACGGCGTGCGTGCCGTGGTCCTGGCCGCGCAGGGCACGGCCTTTTGTGCCGGTGCCGACCTGAACTGGATGCGCCGCATGGCCGACTACACGCGCGAGGAGAACGTGGCCGACGCCGGCGCGCTGGCCGAGATGCTGCGCACGATCTACGAATGCCCCAAGCCCACCATCGCCCGCGTGCAGGGCGACGTGTATGCCGGCGGCATGGGCCTGGTGGCGGCCTGCGACATGGCGGTGGCCGTCGATACGGCGGGCTTTTGCCTGTCGGAGGTGAAGCTGGGGCTCATCCCGGCGACCATCAGCCCCTATGTGATTCGCGCCATGGGCGCGCGCGCCGCCCACCGCTATTTCCTGACCGCCGAGCGCTTCGGTGCGGCCGAGGCGCTGCACCTGGGCTTCGTGCATGCGGTGGTGGAGTTCGAGCAGCTCGACGACACGGTGGATGCCTGGCTCAAGGCGCTCACCGGCGCCAGCCCGGCCGCGGTGCGCGCCTGCAAGCGGCTGGTGCAGGACGTGGCCGGCCGCGACATCGATGCCGCGCTCATCGCCGCCACGGTGCAGGGCATTGCCGACATCCGCGCCAGCGACGAGGGCCGCGAGGGCGTGCAGGCCTTCCTGCAAAAGCGCAAGCCGTCCTGGCTGGTGGGGCCGGGCTGACCGGGGACGGCATGGACGCGCTCTGGCTGCACATCGTTCAGTGGCTCCACGCCGTAGGGCTGCACGTGGACCCCGGCACCGCCCGCGACGTGGCGGCCGGCGCGGCCCAGGCCACTTCGGCGATGGACCTGCCGGGCCTGCTGGCGCTGGCCGCTGCGCTCGGCTGGGCCAGCGGCTTCCGGCTCTATGCGGTGGTCTTCATCGTGGGGCTCATGGGTGCGGGTGGCTGGCTGCCGTTGCCTGCCGGGCTGCACGTGCTGCAGCACCCGGCCGTCCTCACCGTGAGCGGGCTGCTGCTGTGCGTGGAGTTCTTCGCCGACAAGGTGCCCTGGCTGGACAGCGCCTGGGATGCGGTGCACACCGTCATCCGCATTCCCGGCGGCGCGCTGCTGGCCGCGGGCGTATTCGGCGCCGACAACGCCACCATGGGCCTCGTCGCGGGGCTGCTGGGCGGCTCGCTCTCGGCCACGGCCCTGGCCACCAAGATGACCACGCGCGCCGCGGCCAACACCTCGCCCGAGCCGTTCTCCAACTGGCTGCTGTCGTTCTTCGAGGACGGCCTGGTGGTGGCCGTCGTGTGGATGGCCACGCAGCACCCGGTGCTGTTCGGCATTGCGCTGGTCGTGATGCTGGTGCTGTCGGCGCTGCTGCTGATCGTGCTTTTCAAATTCCTGCGTGCCGTGCTGCGGCGCGTGTCGTCTCTCTTTTCCGGTCCTGCGAAGGTGGTTTGAATGTTCTCCAAAATCCTGATGGCCAACCGCGGTGAAAACGGCCGCATCGCAGCCGTTTCGTCCAATGGCGTGGCACGCGCAGCGTGCGCAGGCGGTTTCGCCGCAGAGGTGGCCTATGTTTAAGAAGATCCTGATTGCCAACCGCGGTGAAAGCGGTTGCATCGCAGCCGTTTCGGTAAATGGCGTGGCACGCGCAGCGTGCGCAGGCGGTTTCACCGCGGAGGTGGCTTATGTTTAAGAAGATCCTGATTGCCAACCGCGGTGAAATCGCCTGCCGTGTGGCCGCGACCGCCCGCCGGCTCGGCGTGAAGACCGTGGCCGTGTATTCCGATGCCGACGCCGGCGCCAAGCACGTCGCCGCATGCGACGAGGCCGTGCACATCGGCGGCAGCTCGCCCAAGGAAAGCTACCTGCAGTGGCAGCGCATCATCGACGCGGCCCGGGCCACGGGCGCGCAGGCCGTGCACCCCGGCTACGGCTTCCTGTCGGAGAACGAGGAGTTCGCCCAGGCCTGTGCGGATGCCGGTCTGGTGTTCATCGGCCCGCCCCCGTCCGCCATCCAGGCCATGGGCCTGAAGGCCGAGTCCAAGCAGCTCATGGAAAAGGCCGGCGTGCCCCTGGTGCCCGGTTACCACGGGGCCGACCAGGACCCCGCGCTGCTGCAGCGCGAGGCCGACCGCATCGGCTACCCCGTGCTCATCAAGGCCAGCGCGGGTGGCGGCGGCAAGGGCATGCGCGCGGTGGACCGGTCGGAAGACTTTGCCGCCGCCCTGGCGTCGTGCCAGCGCGAGGCCATCAACAGCTTCGGCGACGACGCGGTGCTCATCGAAAAATACGTGCAGCGCCCGCGCCACATCGAAATCCAGGTGTTCGGCGACACCCTGGGCAACTGCGTGTACCTGTTCGAGCGCGACTGCTCGGTGCAGCGGCGCCACCAGAAGGTGCTGGAAGAGGCCCCGGCCCCCGGCATGACCCCGGCCATGCGCGCCGAGATGGGCAATGCCGCCGTGGCCGCCGCCCGCGCGGTGAACTACGTGGGCGCGGGCACGGTGGAATTCATCGTGGAGCAGCGGGCTGATGGGTCCATGGACTTCTTCTTCATGGAGATGAACACCCGCCTGCAGGTGGAGCACCCGGTGACCGAGGCCATTACCGGCCAGGACCTGGTGGAGTGGCAATTGCGCGTGGCCTGCGGCGAGCCGTTGCCGCTGGCGCAGGACCAGTTGCGCATCGGCGGCCATGCCATCGAGGCGCGCATCTGCGCCGAGAACCCCGACAACCAGTTCCTGCCCGCCACCGGCACGCTGCAGGTGTACCGCAAGCCCGCGGCCACCAGCTTCGAGCGCGCGCCCCTGGGCAGCGGCGGTGTGCGCATCGATGACGGCGTGCGCGAGGGCGATGCCATCAGCCCCTTCTACGACTCGATGATCGCCAAGCTCATCGTGCACGGCGACACGCGTGAGCAGGCCCTGGCCCGGCTCGACGAGGCGCTGGCGCAGACCCGCATCGTGGGCCTGTCCACCAACGTGCAGTTCCTGCGCCGCGTGGCCCGCACCGATTCGTTCGTGCAGGCCGATCTGGACACGGCGCTGATCCCGCGCGAGCAGGCCGTGTTGTTCCACCAGGAGCCGGTGGGCCTGCCGCTGGCCGCGGCGGCGGCGGTGGCGCGGACGCTGCAGCGCGAGCGTGCCACCGAGGGGGCCGACCCGTTCAGCCGCCGCGACGGCTGGCAATCGCACGGCGTGACGCGCCGGCGGTTCGCGTTCGAGTTCGGCGGCCAGCCCGCCAATGCCTGGCTCACCTACGCCGCGGGCGGCGCGATGGAGCTGGCGGTGGGCGAGGGCGATGCCGCGGTGGCGGGGTCGCTGGCCTTCACCGCCGATGGCGAAGGCCTGGACCTGCACTTCGCCGGCCAGCGCACGCGCGCCGTGGTGCATGCCCAGGGCGAGGCCGACCACGTCTTCACCCCGCGCGGCGCCACGCAGATCGTCGCCATCGATTTGCTGGCCCATGCGGGCGAGGCCCAGTCCGAAGGCGGGCGCCTGACCGCGCCCATGCCCGGCAAGGTGGTGTCGTTCGCCGTGAAAGCGGGCGATGCCGTGACCAAGGGCCAGGCCCTGGCCGTGATGGAGGCCATGAAGATGGAGCACACCATCGCCGCGCCCGTGGACGGCACGGTGCAGGAGCTGCTCTATGCGCCTGGCGACCAGGTGACCGAAGGCGCCGAGCTGCTCAAGCTCTCGCCCGCGTGACAGCGCGCCATCCGCAGCCGCGATACGCTCTTGCGCCATGAACATCACCTTCTGCTGTACGCACACCAAGGCCGAGCCCTGGCTGCAGGGCCTGCAGGCCGCGCTGCCCGGGGCGCACATCACCGTCTGGCAACCGGGCGCCCCCCCGGCCGATTTCGCCGTGGTCTGGGCGCCGCCCCAGCAGTTCATGGACGAGCAGGCCGGCATCCGGGCGCTCTTCAACATCGGCGCGGGCGTGGATGCGCTGCTGGCCCTGCGCCTGCCGCCCGGCGCGCAGGTGGTGCGGCTGGACGATGCCGGCATGGCCGTGCAGATGGCCGAATACGTGTGCCACGCGGTGGTGCGCCACTTCCGCGAGTTCGAGGCCTACGAGGCCGACATGCGCGCCGGGGGCTGGGCCTACCGCCGGCCGCGCCTGCGCAGCGACTTCTCCGTCGGCGTCATGGGCCTGGGGGTACTGGGCGAGCGGGTGGCGAAGGCGCTGGCGCACTTCGAGTTCCCGGTGAACGGCTGGAGCCGCTCGCCCAAGGCCGTGGAGGGCTTGCGGACCTTTCATGGCGCGGAGGGTTTCGACAGCTTCCTGGCTGCCAGCCGCGTGCTGGTGAACCTGCTGCCGCTCACGCCCGACACGCAGGACATCATGAACCGCGACACGCTCTCGCGCCTGCAGCCGGGCGGCTATGTCGTCAATGTGGCGCGGGGCGCGCACCTGGTCGAAGACGACCTGATCGCCCTCATCGACGCCGGCCACCTGGCCGGGGCCACGCTCGACGTGTTCCGCACCGAGCCGCTGCCCGCCGACCATCCGCTGCGCACGCACCCCCGCATCACGACCACGCCCCACACCTCCGCCCGCACGCTGCGCGAAGAAATCATCGCCCAGATCGCGCGCAAGATCGCCGCCATGCAGCGCGGCGAGCCGGTGGCCGGCATCGTGGACCCCCGGCGCGGCTACTAGGCCTCGGGCACCGCCCCGCATTCTTTACCGCAGGATTTCCCCATGAGCAGCAGCATTCCTTCCCGCGTCAAACTCGTCGATGTCGGCCCGCGCGACGGCCTTCAGAACGAAAAGTCTCCCGTGCCCGCCGCGGTCAAGATCGGTCTCGTGCACCGCCTGCAGGCGGCCGGGCTGACGGAGATCGAGGTGACCAGTTTCGTCTCGCCCAAGTGGGTGCCCCAAATGGCGGACAACGTGGAGGTGATGGCGGGCATCGAGCGCCAGCCCGGCGTGCGCTATTCGGTGCTCACCCCCAACCTCAAGGGCTACGAGGCCGCCGTGCCGACGCGGCCCGACGAGATCGTCGTCTTCGGCTCGGCCAGCGAGGCGTTCAGCCAGAAGAACATCAACTGCAGCATCGCCGAGAGCATCGAGCGCTTCGCGCCGGTGGTCGAGGCGGCGCGCGCGGCGGGCATTGCCGTGCGGGGCGCCATGAGCTGCACCGTGGGCTGCCCCTACGAGGGCGAGGTGGCGCCCGAGCGCGTGGCGTACCTGGCGGGCCTGATGAAGCAGATCGGTGTGCAGCACGTGGGCGTGGCCGACACCATCGGCGTGGGCACGCCGCGCAAGGTGCAGCGCGCCATGGAGGCCACCTTACAGCACTACGGCATCGACGCGGTGTCGGGCCACTTCCACGACACCTACGGGCAGGCGCTGGCCAACACGCTGGCCTCGCTGGAGATGGGCGTGTGGCAGTACGACACGTCGGTGGCCGGCCTGGGCGGGTGCCCCTACGCCAAGGGCGCCACGGGCAACGTGGCGACCGAAGACGTGGTCTACATGCTGCACGGCATGGGCATCGACACGGGCATCGATCTGGACGCGCTCATCGATGCGGGCGCGTACATCAGCGACTTCCTGGGCCGGTCGTCCAACTCGCGCGCCGCCAAGGCATTGCTGACCAAGCGCCTGGGCTGAGGCCGCGCAGGGCCTGGGCGCTGGGTGCGGTCAGCCGCCAGGCAGCGGCGCGGCCACGTTCTGCAGTTGCTCCTTGAGGTGCGCGAGAAACGATTGCGCCGCGCGTGACAGCGTGCGGCCCATCAGCGTCTGCACCTCGATGTTGCGCAGGTCCAGCCCGCGGTCGCGCAGGCGCACGCAGGCCATCTCCTCGCGCTCGATCTGGTAGCGCATAGTGATCTCGCCCGAGATGGACACGCCCTCGGGCTCGTGCTTGACGAACCCGAACAGGCTGGCGATGTAGTTGCTGGTGAGCACGGGGTCGATCTGCACCTTCTGGCGGCTGCACGCGATGTCGAACAGCTGCCGCACGGTGGTGTCCATTTCGGGCAGCGCCACGGGGTAGTTCTGCAGCTGCGACAGGCTGACCTGCTGAAAGCGCGTCAGCGGATGGCCGCGCTGCACCACGGCCAGCACGGGCGAGGGCTGCAGCAGCTCGATGCGGATGTCCTTTTCGGCGCTGCGGCTCATGGTGATGCCGATGTCCGCATCGCCCAGCAGCACGCGCCGCGTGCTTTCGGCCGGCGGAAACACCCCCAGGTGGAACTGGATGCCCGGGTGCCGCCGCCGGAAATCGCTGATGAGCCGGGGCAGGAATTCCAGCGCGAAGCCCTCCGACGAGGCCAGTCGCACCCGCCCGCGCTCCATGCCCTGCAGCGCCTGCATTTCATGCACCACGCGCTCCGCGTCGTGCGCGGACTTCTGCGCGTGCACCGCCAGCAGCTCGCCCGCCGCGCTGGGCACCATGCCGCGCGCGTGGCGGTCGAACAGCGTCGCGCCCAGGAGGTCTTCCAGGTGCGCGATGTGGCGGCTGATGGCCGAGCCCGCCACGTTCAGCCGCTGCGAGGCCTCGCTGATCGAGCCGCACAGTACCACCTCCAGGAAGTAGCGCAGGGCCGTGTCCTGCAACTGGCGGGCGACGATCTGCGAGCGTTTCATGGCGGTGGGCGACGGGGCGTGGTGCACTGCGGCAATCCCTCGAGCATAGGCGCAATGCGGCGGGAGCATTGCCTTTTTGAGATCGCTCGCCGCGATATTCGGTAATGGCGGAAACGCCTCCGAGGTCCCATTCTTGCTCCCGTTCACTGTGTTTCCTGTTTCATCACGATGAAGGAGTTCGCAATGGGGCATTTATTCACCCACTGGGTGCGCCGGGGCTGTCTGGCACTGGGCATGATGGTTTTCGGGGCCGGTGCGCACGCCGGCAAGGCCAACGACACGCTGACCTACGCGTCGGACAACGAGGTCGAGAACGTGAGCCCGTACCACAACAACATGCGCGAGGGCGTCGTGCTCGCGGCCATGGCGTGGGACACGCTGCTCTACCGCGACACGAAGACGGGCGAACTCAAGCCGCAGCTCGCCACCGCCTGGAAGTGGGAGTCGCCCACCGCGCTGCTGGTCACGCTGCGCCAGGGCGTCACCTTCCACAACGGCGACAAGTTCACCGCCGACGATGTGGCCTACACCTTCAACGTGGTGACCGGCCCCGACGCCAAGATCGCCACGCGCCAGAACACCGACTGGATCAAGGGCGTGGACAAGGTGAGCGACTACGAGGTGCGCATCCACCTCAAGACGCCGTTCCCCGCGGCGCTGGAATACCTGGCCGGCCCCACGCCCATCTACCCCGCAGCCTATTTCACCAAGGTGGGGCTGGAAGGTTTCAGCAAGGCGCCGGTGGGCAGCGGCCCCTACAAGATCACCAGCGTGGTGCCGGGGCAGGGCGTGACGATGGTGAAGAACACCGCCTACTTCAAGGACAGCCCCGCGGGCCAGCCCAAGATCGGCACCGTGAAGTTCACCGTCATCCGCGACCCGGAAGCCCGCATGGCCCAGCTGATGACCGGCGCGGTGGACTGGATCTGGCGCGTGCCGGCCGACCAGGCCGATTCGCTGAAGGCCGCGCCCAACCTCTCGGTGCTGAGCGGCGAGACCATGCGCGTGGGTTTCATCTCCATCAACAACAACGGCACCACGCCCGAGGCCGCGCCCTTCAAGGACCCCCGCGTGCGCCAGGCGCTCAACTACGCCATCAACCGCAAGGGGCTGGCCGACAGCCTGGTGCGCGGCGGCAGCCAGCCGGTGTATGCGCCGTGCTTTCGCACGCAGTTCGGCTGCGACACCAGCAAGGTGCAGCAGTACGAATACAACCCGGCCAAGGCCAAGGCGCTGCTGGCCGAGGCGGGCTACCCCAACGGCTTCGACACCGCGCTGTGGGCCTACCGCGAGCGCGAGTACGCCGAGGCGATGATCGGCGACCTGCGCAAGGTCGGCATCCGCGCGCGGCTGCACTTCGTGCAGTACCCGGCCCTGCGCACCGAGTTGCGCGCCGGCCGTGCGCCGCTCACCTTCCAGGCCTGGGGATCGTTCTCGATCAACGACGCCTCGGCCTTCGTGGGCAACTTCTTCAAGGGCGGCCCGGACGACACCGCCAAGGACCCGCAGGTCATCGCGCTGATGCAGACGGCCGACGCCACGGTGGACAAGGCCGAGCGCAAGGCCAAGTACGCCCAGGCGCTGCAGCGCATCTCCACCCAGGCCATGTGGGCGCCGCTGTTCTCGTACTCGACCAACTACGCGTTCACCTCGGACCTGAAGTTCGAGGCCCAGCCCGACGAGCTGCCGCGCTTCTTCCAGGCCAGCTGGAAGTGACGGCCCCGGCGTTCGTGTCCCTCCCACACCCTCGCGGGCCCCTGCCATGCTGATCTACATCTTTCGCCGCCTGCTGGTGGCGCTGAGCGTCATGCTGACCGTGGCGGTCGTCAGCTTCATGCTGCTGCACCTGTCGGGCGACTTGGCCACCGCCATCGCGGGGCCGGAATCGAGCGCCGCCGACGTGGAGAAGATCCGCGTGCAGTACGGCCTGGACCGCCCCATCGTGGAGCAGTTCTTCGACTGGCTGGGCGCGGCGGCGCGGCTGGATTTCGGGCGGTCGTTCTATTTCCAGAACACCGTCATGGAGCTGGTCGGCGAGCGCCTGCCCATCACGCTCAAGCTCGGCGGCGTGGCGCTGCTGCTGGCCGTGGCCGTGGCCATTCCACTGGGCGTGCTGGCCGCGCTCTACCGCGACACGTGGATCGACCGCCTGGCATTGATGGTGGCGGTGGTGGGCCAGGCCATGCCGACCTTCTGGTTCGCGCTCACGCTGGTGCTGCTGTTCGCCGTGGGCCTGAAGTGGCTGCCCGTGGCGGGCAACACGAGCTGGCAGCATTTCGTGCTGCCGGCGGTGGCGCTGGGCTACTACGCCATGCCGGCCATGATGCGGCTCACGCGGGCCGGCATGCTGGACGTGCTGGGCGCGGACTACATCCGCACCGCGCGCGCCAAGGGCCTGAGCCGCTCGCGCGTGGTGTTCAAGCACGCGCTGCGCAACGCCATCATTCCGGTGGTGGCGCTGGCCGCGGTGGAGCTGGGCTTCATGCTCGGCGGCTCGGTGGTGATCGAGTCGGTGTATTCCATGCAGGGACTGGGGCAGCTCGCCTGGGACTCCATCGCGCGCAACGACTACCCCGTGGTGCAGGCCGTGGTGCTGATCATCGCGGTGTTCTACATCGCGCTCACCTTCCTGGCCGACGTGCTCAACGCCGCGCTCGACCCGCGCATGCGCACCCGCTGAAGCCTCCGCACCGGAGATTGCCATGAACGCTTCCACCACCCTTTCCTCTCCCGGCGCGGCGGCCACCCTGGCCCTGCCGTCGCCACCGGCCTGGCGCCGCTGGCTGCGCCGCGTGCTGGGCCAGCGCGGCCTGGTGCTCGGCGCCATCGTGCTCGTGCTGGCCCTGGTGGCCGCGCTGCTCGCCCCCTGGATCAGCCCGCACGATCCCTACGCGCAGGACGTGACCCAGCGCCTCATTCCGCCCGTCTGGCACGCCAAGGGCAGCTGGGAGCACGTGCTGGGCACCGACAAGCTCGGCCGCGACTACCTGAGCCGGCTCATCTACGGCGCCCGCGTGTCGCTGCTGATCGGCGTGGTCACGGCGCTCATCGCCGGGGCCATCGGCACCACGCTGGGCGTGCTGGCCGGCTACTTCGGCGGCCGGGTGGATGCGGTCATCAGCTACATCATCACCACGCGCCTGGCCATGCCGGTGGTGCTGGTGGCGCTGGCCATGGCCTCGCTCGTGGGCGGCTCGCTGCAGGTGGTGATCGTGCTGCTGGGCCTGCTGCTGTGGGACCGCTTCGCCATCGTGACCCGCTCGGCCACGCAGCAGCTGCGCGATGCCGAGTTCATCGCGGCGGCCAAGGCGCTGGGCGCCTCCACGCCGTACATCCTGGTGCGCGAGCTGCTGCCCAACCTGATGAGCGCACTCACCGTGGTCGCCACGCTGGAGATGGCGCACGCCATCCTGCTCGAATCGACCCTGTCGTTCCTGGGCCTGGGCGTGCAGCCGCCCACCCCGTCGTGGGGCCTGATGGTGGCCGAGGGCAAGGCCTACATGTTCTTCCAGCCCTGGGTGATCCTGATCCCCGGCGTGGTGCTGGCGGTGCTGGTGCTGGCCATCAATTTGGTGGGCGACGGCATCCGCGATCTCACGGCCCCCGATGGCCGGAACTGAAAGGCAAAGACCCATGACCACCCCTTTGCTGGACGTGAAGAACCTGCGCGTGGACCTGCCCACCGAGCGCGGCATGCTGCATGCGGTGCGCGGCATCGATTTCCACGTGAACCGCGGCGAACTGCTGTGCCTGGTGGGCGAATCGGGCTGCGGCAAGTCCATGACCTCGCTCGCGCTCATGGGCCTGCTGCCGCGCAAGGCGGTGCGCACGGCCGACCACATCCGCTTCGACGGTGCCGAGCTGCAGGGCCTGCCCGAGCGCGGCATGGCGGCGCTGCGCGGTGCCCGCATGGCGATGATCTTCCAGGAGCCGATGACCTCGCTCAACCCGTCGTACACGCTGGGCGACCAGCTGTGCGAGGCGCTGCGCGCGCACCGCAAGGTGAGCATGGCCCAGGCGCGCGAGCGGGCCGTGTACCTGCTGGAGCGAGCGGGCGTGCCGCAGGCGCCCGAGCGCCTGCGCCAGTACCCGCACCAGCTCTCGGGCGGCCTGCGCCAGCGCGTGATGATCGCCATGGCGCTGATGTGCGAGCCCGACCTCATCATTGCCGACGAGCCCACGACGGCGCTGGACGTGACCATCCAGGCGCAGATCCTGCGGCTGCTGCGCGAGCTGCAGCAGGAGTTCGGCACGGCCGTGGTCTTCATCACCCACGATCTGGGCGTGGTGGCGCGCATCGCCGACCGCGTGGCGGTGATGTATGCGGGCGAGGTGATCGAAACCGCGCCGGTGGGCGAGTTGTTCGCGCGCCCCACGCACCCCTACACGCAGGGCCTGCTCAATTGCATTCCCGTGCGCGGCAAGACGCTGCCGGGCAGCCGGCTGCAGGCCATTCCCGGCGTGGTGCCCAGTCTCGTCGGCACCGTGCAGGGCTGCGCTTTTTCCAACCGCTGCGCGCACGTGCAAGCCGCGTGTGCGCACACGCCGCCCTATGTGGCGGTGAATGCCCACCACGCGGTCCGCTGCGTGCATGCCCATCCCCTGGCGGAGGCCGCATGACCCCTTCATCCCTCCCCCCCGCACCCGGCAGCGACATCGCGCTGGAGCTGTGCGCGCTGCACCGCAGCTTCCGCCTGAAGCGCGGACTGTTCCGCGCGCCCGGCGAGATCCACGCGGTGAACGATGTCTCGCTGCGCGTTCGCAAGGGCGAAACGCTGGGCCTGGTCGGCGAATCCGGCTGCGGCAAGAGCACGCTCGCCAAGATGCTGCTGGGCCTGCTGCCGCCCAGCTCGGGCAGCGTGCTGGTCGATGGCAAGGAGATCGATCCGCGCCAGCGCCGCGCGCTGGCGCGGCGCATCCAGCCCATCTTCCAGGACCCGTACTCGTCGCTCAACCCGCGCCGCACCGTGGCCGACATCGTCGGCGTGCCGCTGCGCCTGCACCAGGTGGGCACGGCCGTGGAGCAGCGCCGGCGCGTGCGCGAGATGCTCGATCTGGTCGGCATGCCCGAGCGCACCCATGCGCAGTACCCCAACCAGCTGTCGGGCGGGCAGCGCCAGCGCGTGGCCATCGCGCGGGCGCTGGTGCTGCGGCCCGACATCCTGATATGCGACGAGCCGACCTCGGCGCTCGACGTGTCGGTGCAGGCGCAGATCCTGAACCTGCTGCTCGACCTGAAGGCCGAGTTCGGCCTGACCTACCTGTTCATCAGCCACGACCTGGGCGTGGTCGAGCACCTGGTGGACCGCGTGGCCGTGATGTACCGCGGCGCCATCGTGGAACTGGGCACGCGCGAGCAGATCTTCGCCCGGCCCGAACACGCCTATACCCGCAGGCTGCTGGCCTCCGCGCTCACGCCCGAGCCGGGCCTGGGCATTCCCGACATCGAGCGTGCGGCCCTGGCCTGAGCAGCCTATATGCACCTTCCATTCACTCCACCCACCCCACCCGAGGACCTTTCCCATGAGCCGTGACCAAGCCATTGCCCAGACGCTGGCCTGCTTCGATGACGGGCGCTTTCAGCAGACGCTGGCGCGCCGGGTCGCCTTCCGCACTGAAAGCCAGGACGCCGCCAGCGGCCCCATCCTGCACGCCTACCTGACCGAGGAGATGGTGCCGCAGCTGCAGGCGCTGGGCTTTGCCTGCCGTGTGGTGGACAACCCGGTGCCGGGCAAGAGCCCCTTCCTGCTGGCCGAGCGTGCCGAGGAGGGCGCGGCCTTCACGCTGCTGACCTACGGCCATGGCGACGTGGTGCGCGGCTACGACGCGCAATGGCGCGCGGGCCTCAAACCGTGGGATATCGTGGTGGAGGGCAACCGCTGGTATGGCCGCGGCACGGCCGACAACAAGGGCCAGCACACCATCAACCTCACCGCGCTGGAGCAGGTGCTGGCGGTGCGCAGCGGCCGCCTGGGCTACAACGTCAAGATCATCCTGGAGATGGGCGAGGAGGACGGCTCGCCGGGCCTGAACGCGGTGTGCGCGAACGAGCGCGATGCGCTCGCGGCCGACCTCTTCATCGCCTCAGACGGACCCCGGGTGTCCGCCTCGCGCGCTACCCTGTTCCTGGGCTCGCGCGGTGTCTTCAACTTCGACCTGCACGTGAAGCTGCGCGACGGCGGCCACCACTCGGGCAACTGGGGCGGCCTGCTGCGCAACCCGGGCATCCGGCTGGCGCATGCCATCGCCAGCCTGGTGGACGAGCGCGGCCGCATCCAGGTGCCGGGCCTGCGTCCCACCGAGCTGCCCGCCAGCGTGCGCGAGGCGCTGCGCGACATCGACGTGGGCGGCGGCCCGGACGACCCTGAGATCGACCTGGACTGGGGCGAGCCCGGCCTGACCCCGTCCGAGCGCGTGATCGGCTGGAACAGTCTGGAGGTGCTGGCCTTCACCACCGGCAACCCGGCCATGCCGGTGCATGCCATTCCCGCCGAGGCGCGCGCGCACTGCCACATGCGCTACGTGGTGGGCTCCGACCCCACGGCGTTCCTGGACCACATCCGCGAGCATCTGCGGGCCCGCGGCTTCACCGACGTGGAAGTGCGAGGCACCGACGTGCACATGGCCGCCACCCGGCTGGATCCGGACGATGCCTGGGTGCGCTGGGGCCTGGCCTCCATCGAGCGATCCACCGGCCGGCGCCCGGCGCTGCTGCCCAACCTGGGCGGCTCGCTGCCCAACGACGTGTTCTCCGAGACCCTGGGCCTGCCCACGCTGTGGGTGCCGCACTCGTACCCGGCCTGCTCGCAGCACGCGCCCAACGAGCACATCCTGGCTGACGTTACGCGCGAATCGCTGCAGATCATGGCCGGCCTGTTCTGGGATCTGGCGGAGCAGGGGCCCGGCGTGCACCAGGAGCGCGCGGAGGCTTGAAGGTCCCCCGAGAGGCTGCGCGCCCCGGCGGCCATCGCTAAGATCAACGCTTTGGACCACCGGCCTTCCGGCCTTGAGAGATCCCATGTGCGCAGCCGAACTCATTCCCCTTCCCGAAGGCGTCCAGCGCGTGGCCGCCACGCTGCAGTCGCTGGGCCATCCGCACATGCCGCGCATGCTCGACGATGCGGCGCGCACCGCCCAGCAGGCGGCCGATGGCCTGGGCATCCTGGTCGGCCAGGTGGCCAAGAGCATCATCTTCCGGCGCAAAAGCGACGATGCGGCCGTGCTGGTCGTCACCTCGGGCGACCGGCGCGTGGATGAGAAGAAGGTCGAGGCCCACGTCGGCAATATCGGCCGCGCCGATGCCGAGTTCGTCAAGGCGCGCACGGGCTTCTTGATCGGCGGCGTGTCCCCCGTGGGCCACGCCACGCCGCCGGTCACGCTGATCGACCGCGAACTGTTCCGCTTCGAGGAGATCTGGGCCGCGGCCGGCCACCCGCACAGCGTGTTCGCGCTGCGCCCGCAGGACCTGGAAAAGCTCACCAGCGCGCCCGTGGTCGATGTGGTGCAAGCGCCGATCGAACCATGAGTGCGACCGAATCGATCGCCAACCGCGCGATGCTGCTGAGCGCGGGAGGCTATTTCGGCGAGGACAGCACGGACGGCGTGCCCTCGCCCTGCATCTCGGTGTGCCGCCTGTCGGCCGACGGCACCTACTGCGACGGCTGCTTTCGCACGCTGGACGAGATCCGCGCATGGTCGGGCGCTGATGACGTCGAACGCCGCGCGATCTGGGCCCGCCTCGCGCAGCGCGCGGGTTTCGAGTTTCCCCCGCCATCCCCTTTTCCGGACCTGCCGTGAAGCACATCACCTTCTACCTGGACTTCGTCTCGCCCTATGCCTGGCTGGCGTTCGAGCAGTTGCCGCAGGCCCTGGAAGGACTGAGCTACAGCGTCGAGTACCGCCCCGTTCTGCTGGGCGCGCTGCTGCAGCGCCACGGCAACCCGGGCCCGGCGGGCATTCCGGCCAAGCGGCTGTGGACGTACCGCCATGCCGAATGGCTGGGCCATTCGCTCGGCACGGGCTTGGCCATGCCGGCCCAGCACCCGTTCAACCCGCTGCCGCTGCTGCGCCAGTCACTGGCCTGCAGCGAGGACGGCGCCATCAACCGCTTCGTGGCTGGCACCGTGCTGCGCCACTTGTGGCTGGGCGGGCACGATGCCAACGACCCCGCGCGTCTGCAGGCGCTGGCCGAGACGCTCGCGCAACAGGTGCGCCCGGACCCCGCAGGCGCTGCCGCCAAGGCCCTGCTGCGCGCCAACACCGACGCGGCGGCGCAGCGTGGCGTGTTCGGCGTGCCGGCTTTCGAGGTGGAAGGCCGCCTGTTCTGGGGGCTGGACAGCCTGCCCATGCTGCGGGCCTGCCTGAGCGGCGACCCCTGGTTCGACGGCCCCGCATGGGACCGTGCCGAAGCGCTGCCCTCCGGCTTGCCGCCCGCCGCCGCCTGATCCCGCCGAACCCGGTGGCAGGCACCGAGTCGGCCCGCTTGATCGCGCTGACGCGGCCGATTCCCCCGACATCTCCGCCCTTTCAGGGTTAGTCCCTGGCAGGGTTTTCCCGCGGCGCGGCGGTGCGTCGTTGGTGCCTCCGTGGCCCGTTCGGTGAGCTGCACCGCAGTTTTACCCCCGATTTACCGCATCGAGAAATGCGGGCACAGGGTTGGCCCGGGGTTTGTCAGGTGGCTGTCAGTCCGGGGCGGCGTGGGGCGCCTGGCGCTTGTCAGTGTTTGGTCAGATGCACGTCCGATATTGCGGTCCAGGCTGCGACGAGTGCCCGGAAACCCCATCGCACCGTGCATTTCCGCATCCATCCGACCACCAATGGAGACAAGCACCATGGCTACCAATGTTGCATCCCGGCCCATGTCGCCGGAAGAAAGAAAAGTCATCTTCGCCTCGTCGCTGGGCACCGTGTTCGAGTGGTATGACTTCTACCTGTACGGCTCGCTCGCGGCCATCATCGCCAAGCAGTTCTTCAGCGGGCTGGATGCGGGCTCGGCCTTCATCTTCGCGCTGCTGGCCTTCGCGGCCGGGTTCATCGTGCGGCCCTTCGGCGCGCTGGTGTTCGGGCGCCTGGGCGACATGATCGGGCGCAAGTACACCTTTCTCGTCACCATCCTGATCATGGGCCTGTCCACGTTCATCGTGGGCATCCTGCCGACCTACGCCAGCATCGGCGTGGCCGCGCCGGTGATCCTGATCGCGCTGCGCATGCTGCAGGGCCTGGCCCTCGGCGGCGAGTACGGCGGGGCCGCCACCTATGTGGCCGAGCACGCGCCGCAAGGCAAGCGCGGCGCCTACACCTCGTGGATCCAGACCACCGCCACGCTGGGCCTGTTCCTGTCGCTGCTGGTCATCCTGGGGACCCGCACCGTGATGGGCGAGCAGGAGTTCGGCGATTGGGGCTGGCGCATTCCGTTCCTGGTGTCCATCCTGCTGCTGGGCATTTCGGTGTGGATCCGGCTGTCGCTGTCGGAATCGCCCGCCTTCCAGAAGATGAAGGCCGAAGGCAAGACGTCCAAGGCGCCGCTGGCCGAGTCGTTCGGCGAGTGGAAGAACCTCAAGATCGTGATCCTCGCGCTGATCGGCCTGACCGCCGGCCAGGCCGTGGTCTGGTACACGGGGCAGTTCTATGCGCTGTTCTTCCTCACGCAGCAGCTGAAGGTGGATGCCGTCACGGCCAACCTGATGATCGCCGCCGCGCTGCTGATCGGCACGCCGTTCTTCATCGTGTTCGGCACGCTGTCGGACAAGATCGGCCGCAAGCCCATCATCATGCTGGGCTGCGTGCTCGCCGTGCTGACGTACTTCCCGGTGTTCAAGGCCCTGACCGAAGCCGCCAACCCCGATCTCGCCGCCGCGCAGGCCAAGAACAAGGTGGTGATCGTGGCCGACCCGGCCGAGTGCTCGTTCCAGTTCAACCCCACGGGCACGTCCAAGTTCACGAGTTCGTGCGACATCGCCAAGCAGGTGCTGGCCGCCGGTTCGGTGAGCTATGACAACGAAGTCGCACCGGCCGGCACGCCCGCCGTGATCAAGATCGGTGCCACCACCATCCCGAGCTACAGCGCCAAGGGCCTGCCCGCCGACCAGGTCAAGGTCAAGGACGCGGAGTTCAAGAAGGCCGTGGCCGACACCCTCAAGGCCGATGGCTACCCCACCAAGGCCGACCCCGCCAAGATGAACAAGGTGATGATGGTCGTCCTGCTGACCTACCTCGTGCTGCTGGTGACCATGGTGTACGGCCCCATCGCTGCCATGCTGGTGGAAATGTTCCCCACCCGCATCCGCTACACGTCGATGAGCCTGCCGTACCACATCGGCAACGGCTGGTTCGGCGGCCTGTTGCCCACCACCTCGTTCGCCATCGTGGCGCAGACCGGCAACATGTACAACGGCCTGTGGTACCCCATCATCATCGCGGGCGCCACGGCGGTGATCGGCACGCTGTTCATCCGCGAAACCAAGGACGTGGACATCTACGCCAACGACTGATGGGAACCGCCCGGGCTCCCGTGAATCGGGAGCCCGCAGTGCGGAAAAGGGCTGCATGTGTTGGCAAAAAACGCCAAAGTGTGGTGGCGATGCATCAAGGCTGTTATGAAAATGACTTTTGGGGGTGGTATTGAGGCGCCACCCCCTAGAATTTCGTAAGTAGTTGCACCAACGCCCGGCGGCCACCCGCTCTGCAGTGCCTACCACACCATCTGACGGATAAAAGCATTCAAGGAAATCACATGCAAAAGACGAATCGTTTGGCACTGGCTGTGCTGGCTCTCCTGGGTAGCACCGCTGCCTTCGCCCAAAGCAGCGTCACGCTGTATGGCCGTGTGAACACCACGGTGGAACGCCAAGAAGTGGGCGACACCAAGACCACCGGTCTGTTCAACAACGCTTCGCGTTTCGGCTTCAAGGGCGTTGAAGACCTCGGCGGTGGCCTGAAGGCTGGCTTCCAACTGGAAAGCGGCTTCGCTTCCGACACCGGTTCTTCCGATGCACGTGGCTTCTTCGCCCGTCAAAGCGAAGTGAACCTGTCGGGTGGTTTCGGCGCCCTGCGTCTGGGCCGCTTCACGGCTGAGTCCTACTACGCCACGGCCGACTACGTCAGCCTGCACAACCATGACACCGGTTCGTCGTCCGACGCGTTCTACGCCTACGTGATGCCCGATGCCAACAAGATTTCCTACCGCACGCCCGATTTCGGCGGCCTGACCGTCGAAGGCGCCGTGGCACTGCACGAGCAAGCCGTCGGCGTGAAGAACGCCTATGACCTGGCTGCCAACTACAACCTGGGCGCTCTGGCCCTGGGCGCTGGCTACAGCAAGCAAGGCGACGTGAACCAGTTCGCACTGCGCGGCCTGTACACGATGGGTTCGTTCATGTTCGGCGGCTACTACCAACGTGACGAAGACGCATACGTTCTGAACGGCGGCAAGCGCAACACGTTCCGTCTGTCGGGTGCCTACCTGATGGGCGCTTCGGAATTCCACGTGAACGTGGGCCGTGCCGGCAAGTACAAGAACGTGGCTGACAGCGCCGCTACGCAATACACGCTGGGCTACAACTACAACCTGAGCAAGCGCACCAAGGTGTACGGCTACTACACGAAGGTGAACAACAGCCGCAACGCCGCTTACATGACGGGCATCGCCGGCGCTGACTTCAGCTCCGTGGCCGTGGGCGTTCGCCACGCATTCTGATGGTTGACGCGGGTCGGCGGCCCCGGCTGCCAACCCGCGTTCCAGACGATCCGAGCCTCACATCCCGAAAGGGGTGTGGGGCTTTTTTTCAGCCGTTCGTTTCACTAAAAAGGAGATAGGTATGTGGAAAATTGTCGTGGGCTTCGTTCTGTTCGCAGCGCTGTCGCTCTTCGTCATCATGAAAGCCGGAGACAAAGTGGACATGAGCGGTGAAAAGCACGGGGCCGATGCCGTGCACGTGCCTGAAACGGCGGTCCCTGCGGCCAGCAGCCCCGCATCGGCACCTGCCGTGCCCGCCTCGGGAGCCAGCAGCGCTTCCTAAAGCAGGCGGTTGCCCGATGCAGACGTGAAAAAGCCCGCTGATGCGGGCTTTTTGCCGAGCGCGGAGGGCTGGCGGGGCGAAAGCGAGGTTTTCAGCCCCTCAGCGGCGGAATTTTCCGTCCGCGCCGAGGATGGACAGGTCGGCAAAGTCCAGCCCGGTGTGGTCGTCGGGGCCGTAGCTCACCTCCAGGCCGCCCAGGTCGAGCTTCTGCAAGCCTTCCAGCGCCGCATGGATCCGCTCCCGGGTGGGCTTGGGGCCGGCGCGGCGCAGGCCTTCCACCAGCACCTTGGCGGCCGCGAAACCTTCCAGCATGGCCGGGCTGACTTCCTTGCCCCGGCTCTTGGCGAGGTCCTGCGCTTCGCTCACCAGGGGCAGGTTCACGGCGCGCTCGCTGGGGAACACCTGGGTGACGATCACCCCCCGGGCGTTGGCGCCCAGGCTTTTGGCGAAACCGGCGGAGGCATTGTTGGACAGGGTGGCCATCTGCGCCGTCGAGCCCGCGGCGCGCAGGGCCGCGTAGCCTTCGGCCACTGCGGTGCTGGAGGCGATCATCAGCACGGCCTGGGCCTGGGACTGCGCGATCTTGGGCACGAGGGCGGCGAAGTCGGGCTTGGAGCGATCGACCTTTTCCACCAGCACGGCCTTGACCTTGGCGGCGTCCAGCCCCTTTTGTGCGCCGACCAGGCCGTCCGCGCCGAAGCTGTCGTCCGCATGGACCACGGCGATCTTGGTGATGCCGACGGACACCAGGTGCGCGATGGCCTTCTCGGCCTCGCGCTGGTAGGGCGCCCGCACGTTGAAGACGTTCCGGCGCACGGGCCGGTGCAGCACCATGGCGCCGGTGGAGGGGCCGACCAGGGCCACGCCGTACTTGTCCAGCAGCGGGATGACGGCTTCGGTGGGCGGCGTGCCCCGGGTGAGGAAGAGGGCGGAGACGTTCTGCTCTTCGATCAGCTTGCGGGCATTGGCCGCGGCCAGCTGGGGGTCGAGCTTATCGTCCAGCGAGATGAGCTGGATTTTCTGCCCGTGGATGCCGCCCCGCGCATTGATGGCGTCCAGGTACAGCTTGGCGCCGTCGGTGGTTTCCTGCACCCCGGCGGCCACCGTGCCGGAAAAACCAGCGGTCTGTCCGATGAGGATCTGCGCCTGCGCGGCCGACAGCAGCGCCGTCAGGGCCACGCCCGCGCTGATTTTCTGAAGGGTTCTCATAGCTCTCTGGTCAAAGGATGGAGGGGCGTGCCGGACTCGCTCCGGCCCCGGCATGTCCGGCGATGGCGCTTCTCAGGAAGGGACGTAACCGAAAGGTACGGCGATTGTGCCGAGGCGATGGCCGCGGCTTTCCTCATATCCCCCGGATGGGCTGGGCCATTGCGGCCGCTCGGGCACGATGCCCGGGCCTTCAGCGGCGGAACTTTCCGTCGGTTCCGATGATAGACAGGTCGGCGAAGTCCAGGCCGGTGTGGTCCTCTGGGCTGTAGCTGATTTCCAGCCCGCCCAGGTCGAACTTCTGCAGCCCTTCCAGGGCCGCCTGGATGCGGTCGCGGGAGGGCTTGGGTCCGGCGCGGCGCAGGCCTTCCACCAGGACCTTCGCGGCGGCATAGCCTTCCAGCATGGCGGGGCTGATTTCCTTGCCCTGGGCCTTGGCGAGGTCCTGTGCCTCGCGCACCAGGGGGAAGTTCATGGCCCGTTCGTTGGGAAACACCTGGGTGACGATCACACCGCGGGCGTTGGCGCCCAGGCTTTTGGCAAAGCCGGCGGAGGCGTTGTTGGACAGCGTGACCATCTGCGCGCCCGAGCCGGCGGCGCGAAATGCCGCATAGCCTTCAGCCACGGCGGTGCCCGAGGCGATCATGAGCACGGCCTGGGCCTGCGACTGCACGATCTTGGGCGCGATGGGGCCGAAGTCCGGCTTGGAACGGTCGAACTTCTCCTGCAGCACGGCCTTGAGCTTGGCGGCTTCCAGCCCCTTTTGCGCGCCGACCATGCCGTCGGCCCCGAAGCTGTCGTCCGCCTGCACCACGGCGATCCGGGTGATGCCCATGGAGACCAGGTGGGAGATCGCCTTTTCGGCTTCGCGCTGGTAGGTGGCGCGCACGTTGAAGACGTTCTTGCGCACCGGCTTGTGCAGCACCATGGCGCCGGTGGAGGGGCCGACCAGTGCCACGCCGTGCTTGTCCAGCAGCGGAATGATGGCCTCGGTGTGGGGCGTGCCGCGCGTGAGGAAAAGGGCGGAGACGTTCTGCTCCTCGATCAGCTTGCGGGCATTGGCGACGGACAGCTGCGGATCGAACTTGTCATCCAGAGAGACCAGCTCCACCTTCTGGCCGTGGACCCCGCCCCGCCCGTTGACGGCGTCCAGGTACAGCTTGGCGCCCTCGGTCGTCTCCTGCACGCCCGAGGCCACTGCCCCTGAAAATCCGGCGGTCTGGCCGATGAGAATCTGTGCCTGGGCCGCCGACAGCAAGGCGGCCAGGACCAGTGCGGCGCCGGTGTTGCGCATGAATGCCATGGTGTGTCTCCAATCCGTGAGGGGTTGCCGAGGAAAGCCCTCTGCCTGGGCGCCACCTTGCCGAAGTTGACGATTCGTGACAATAGGTAACACCCTGGGTCGAAGGCCTTTTCCATGCCGCGGGCGGTTGCCAACGGCGGCCTCGCCCCGATATGGGAAAACGCCCTACCTTCCGCGCGCGGAAGCCGTCCCTAGAATGCTCCGCCTCCCCTACCCGAAAGACCCCCGATGACCCAGGGATTGATCCGCATCCACGGTGCACGCCAGCACAACCTCAAAAACCTCGATCTGGACATCCGCACGGGTGAGTTGACGGTGGTGACGGGCCCCAGCGGTTCGGGCAAATCCAGCCTGGTGTTCGACACCCTCTACGCCGAGGGCCAGCGCCGCTACGTGGAAACCTTCAGCGCCTATGCGCGCCAGTTCCTCGACCGCATGGACAAGCCGGCCGTGGACAAGGTGGAGGGCGTGCCGCCCGCCATAGCCATCGACCAGACCAACCCGGTGCGCTCCAGCCGCTCCACGGTCGGCACGATGACCGAGCTGAACGACCACCTGAAGCTGCTCTTCGCCCGCGCCGGCCAGCTGTTCGACCGGCAGACCGCGCAGCCGGTGCGCCACGATTCGCCCGAGACCATCTACGCCGAGCTGCAGCGCCGCTGCGCCGAGGCCGGCGACCCGCGCGTGGTGCTGACCTTCCCCGTCGAGCTGCCCGCCAACACCTCGCCCGAGCAGGTCGAGCAGTGGCTGTCCGCCAGCGGTTTCACCAAGGTCCAGGCCGAGCGCGAGGTCGCGACGCCCACCGGGCCCCGCAAGCTGCTCGACGTGGTGGCCGACCGGTTCCGCCTGGGCAACGCCGAAAAGGCGCGGGTGGTGGAGGCCATCGAGGTGGCGATCAAGCGCGGCACCGGGCGGCTGAACGTGTACCGGCTGGTGGACGACGGCGAGCCGGAGCTGTGGCGGTTTTCCACCGGGCTGCACTGCCCCGACAGCGACCTGCGCTACAGCGAGCCGATCCCGTCGATGTTCTCGTTCAACTCCGCCGTGGGCGCGTGCGACACCTGCCGCGGCTTCGGCCGCGTGATCGGCGTGGACTACGGGCTCGTGATCCCCAACGAGAAGCTCACGCTGCGCGCGGGCGCGATCAAGACCATCCAGACGCCGGCGTGGAAGGAGGCGCAGGACGATCTCATGCGGCACGCCGAAACCGCCGGCATCCCGCGCGACACGCCCTGGTACAAGCTCACCGACGACCAGAAGCAATGGGTCATCGGCGGCGCGCCCGGCTACAAGGATGGGCAGTGGAACAAGCAGTGGTACGGCATCAAGCGCTTCTTCGAATACCTGGAGAGCAAGGCCTACAAGATGCACATCCGCGTGCTGCTGTCCAAGTACCGCAGCTATACGCCGTGCCCCACCTGCGGCGGCGCGCGTTTGAAGACCGAGAGCCTGCTGTGGCGCGTGGGCAGCAAGGAGGACGCCGACATCGCGATCGACCCGGCCCGCCGCTTCATGCCCCAGGGCGTGCAGTGGAGCCGCGCGCAGCTCGAAGCGCTGCCCGGCCTGTGCCTGCACGACCTGATGCTGCTGCCCATCGACCGGCTGCGGCGCTTCTTCGACCGCATGGAACTGCCCGAGGGCGATGCCGCCGCGGGTGGCGACGCGCAGGCGCTCAAGCTGCTGCATGAAGAGATCACCACGCGCCTCAAATACCTGTGCGACGTGGGCATCGGCTACCTCACGCTGGACCGGCAAAGCCGCACGCTCAGCGGCGGCGAGGTGCAGCGCATCAACCTGACCACGGCGCTGGGCACCTCGCTGGTGAACACGCTGTTCGTGCTGGACGAGCCCAGCATCGGCCTGCACCCGCGCGACATGCACCGCATCACCGAGGCCATGCTGCGCCTGCGCGATGCGGGCAATACGCTGGTGGTGGTGGAGCACGATCCGGCCGTCATGCTGGCGGCCGACCGCGTGATCGACATGGGCCCCGGCCCCGGCGAGCGCGGCGGCTCCATCGTGTTCGACGGCACCACGGGCGAGCTGCGCCGCGCCGACACGCTCACCGGCCAGTACCTGGCCGGCACCAAGCAGATCGGCATGGGCTACCAGCGCCGCGTGACCGAGGCCACGCCGCGCCTGATCCTGGAAGGCGCGCGCGAGCACAACCTGCAGAACGTGTCGGTGGAGTTCCCGCTGCAGCGCCTGGTCACCGTGACCGGCGTGAGCGGCTCGGGCAAGTCGAGCCTGATCCAGGACGTGCTGGCCCCCGCGCTGCTGCGCCACTTCGGCAAGGCGACGGAGACGCCCGGCGCGCACGACCGCCTGCTGGGCGCGGACCACCTGGGCGAGGTCGTGTTCGTGGACCAGTCGCCCATCGGCAAGACCGCGCGCTCCAACCCGGTGAGCTACGTGGGCGCGTGGGACGCGATCCGCGAGCTGTTCGCCGTGGCGCCGCTGTCGCGCCAGCGCAGCTACACCGCGGCCAAGTTCAGCTTCAATTCGGGCGACGGGCGCTGCCCGACCTGCGGCGGCTCGGGGTTCGAGCATGTGGAGATGCAGTTCCTGTCGGATGTGTACCTGCGCTGCCCCGACTGCGACGGCAAGCGCTACCGGCCGGAGATCCTGGAGGTGACCATCGAGCGCGGTGGCCGCTCCTTCAACGTGGCCGACGTGCTCGACCTCACGGTGAGCGAGGCGGCCGCCCTGTTCGCTGCCGACCGCGACGTGATCCGCGCGCTGCAACCCATCGTGGACGTGGGGCTGGAATACGTGAAGCTGGGCCAGCCCGTGCCCACGCTGTCGGGCGGCGAGGCCCAGCGCCTGAAGCTGGCGGGCTTCCTCGCGGAAGCGGCGCGCGTGGAAAGCAAATCGCGCCAGCCGCTGGCGCGCAAGGGCACGCTGTTCCTGTTCGACGAGCCCACCACGGGCTTGCATTTCGACGACATCGCCAAGCTCATGCGGGCGCTGCGCAAGCTGCTGGACGCCGGGCATTCGCTGGTGGTCATCGAGCACAACCTGGACGTGATCCGTGCCGGCGACTGGCTCATTGACCTCGGCCCCGAGGGCGGCGACGGCGGCGGCCTGCTGGTGGCCGAGGGCACGCCCGAGGACGTGCGCCAGCACCCCACCTCGCACACGGGCGCCGCGCTGCGCGAGTACGAGCAGGCCCTGGGCGCGGGCGGGCACTCGGTGCACGAGAAGGCGGCGGTGCTACGAAAAGAGAAGCAACGTGCCCTAGCGGAACATGCGCCGGCGGCCAAAAACGCCATCGAAATCGTCAACGCCAAGGAGCACAACCTCAAGAACCTGAGCGTGGACATTCCGCGCGGCCAGTTCAACGTGATCACCGGTGTGTCGGGCTCGGGCAAGTCGACGCTGGCGTTCGACATTTTGTTCAACGAAGGGCAGCGCCGCTACCTCGAATCGCTCAACGCCTATGCGCGCTCCATCGTGCAGCCAGCGGGCCGGCCCGAGGTGGATGCGGTGTACGGCATTCCGCCCACGGTGGCGATCGAGCAGCGCCTGTCGCGCGGCGGGCGCAAGAGCACGGTCGGCACGACCACCGAGGTGTGGCATTTCCTGCGCCTGCTGTACGTCAAGCTGGGCGTGCAGCACTGCATCCACGACGGCGCCGCCGTGCAGCCGCAGACGCCCGACAGCATCGCCGCGCAGCTGCTGCGCCACTTCAAGGGCCAGCACATCGGCCTGCTGGCGCCGCTGGTGATGAACCGCAAGGGCGTCTACACCGAGCTGGCCGACTGGGCGCGACCGCGCGGCTACACCCACCTGCGCGTGGACGGGCACTTCCTGCCCACCACGGGCTTTCCGCGCATCGATCGCTTCAAGGAGCACACCATCGAGCTGCCCGTGGCCAGCCTGGATGTGTCGCCCGAGAACGAGGGGCTGCTGCGCTCGTCGCTGGCGCGCGCGCTGGAACTGGGCAAGGGCGTGGTCCACGTGCTGAGCCAGCTCGATGGCCTGAAGGACGCCATGGTGGCCGGCACCGCCACCGCGCACATCGGGGCGCTGCAGGCGTTCTCCACCAAGCGCGCCTGCCCCGTGTGCGCGACCAGCTATGCCGAGCTGGACCCGCGCCTGTTCTCTTACAACAGCAAGCACGGCTGGTGCCCGGACTGCGTGGGCACGGGTGTCAAGCTCACCCGCGAGCAGCGCAAGGTGTTCGACGACTCGGTGCAGGACGACAAGGAAAAGGGCCGCGAGCAGACCTTCGCCGAGCCCGAAGCCGAGGACGTGGCCGACGTGGCCTGCCCCACCTGCCAGGGCACGCGGCTGAACGCCACGGCCCGCGCCGTGCGCTTCGGCGAGAACGCGGCCGCCGGCCGTGCGGGCGTGGGCATCGCCGACATCGCCGCGCTGTCGGTCACCGACATCCGCCAGTGGATCGAGGCGCTGCAGCAGGGCGCGGCCTTGAGCCAGCGCGAGGCCGACATCGCGCGCGACCTGATCCCCGAGATCCAGAGCCGGCTCGAATTCCTGGAAGAAGTGGGCCTGGGCTACCTCACGCTGGACCGGGGCGCGCCCACGCTCTCGGGCGGCGAGGCGCAGCGCATCCGCTTGGCGGCGCAACTGGGCAGCAACCTGCAGGGCGTGTGCTACGTGCTGGACGAGCCCACCATCGGCCTGCACGCGCGCGACAACCAGATCCTGCTGAACGCGCTGCACAAGCTGGGCGACAAGGGCAACACGCTGGTGGTGGTGGAGCACGACGAGGACACCATCCGCCGCGCCGACCACATCATCGACATCGGCCCGAGCGCCGGCAAGCGCGGCGGGCGCTTGGTGGCGCAGGGCAGCGTGGCCGACGTGCAGGCCGCCGAGGATTCGCAGACCGGCCGCTACCTGCTGCATGCCATGCGGCACCCGCTCAAAGCCCGTCGCCCGGTGGTGCCGCCCGTGCACATTGCCCGCTCGGATGCTACTATTTTGATAGCTAACAAGGCAGAAAGTACTAGGGCATCCGGCCAAAAAGAGGCCGAAACCGCCCAGCCGGAGCACTGGCTGACCGTGCGCGGCGCGCACCTGCACAACCTGCAGCGCGTGACGGCCAGCGTGCCGCTGAACCGCCTGGTGGCCGTGACCGGCGTGAGCGGCTCGGGCAAATCGACCCTGGCGCGCGACGTGCTATTGGCCAACGTGCAGGCCTGGGTGCAGCAGCGCTCCACCAAGGCCGGGCGCGATGCGATGGACGCCGGCAAGGCGCCGCCGCTCGTGGGCTGCACCGGCCTGTCGGGCTTCGAGACCGTGGACCGCGTGCTGGAGGTGGACCAGACCCCCATCGGCAAGACGCCCCGCAGCTGCCCCGCCACGTACATTGGCTTCTGGGACACCATCCGCAAGCTGTTCGCCGAAACGCTGGAGGCCAAGGCGCGCGGCTATGCGGCCGGGCGGTTCAGTTTCAACACCGGCGAAGGCCGCTGCCCCAGCTGCGAAGGGCAGGGCATCCGCACCATCGCCATGAGCTTCCTGCCCGACGTGAAGGTGCCCTGCGAGACCTGCCACGGCGCGCGCTTCAACCCCGAGACGCTGGCCGTCACCTGGCGCGGCAAGAGCATCGGCGACGTGCTGCAGATGGAAGTGGACGAGGCCGTGGAGTTCTTCGCCAGCATGCCCAGCATCGCGCACCCCCTGCAACTGCTCAAGGACGTGGGCCTGGGCTACCTCACGCTGGGCCAGCCCAGCCCCACGCTGTCGGGCGGCGAGGCGCAGCGCATCAAGCTGGTGACCGAGCTGACCAAGGTGCGCGACGAGGTCGGCCGCCGCGGCCAGAAGGCGCCGCACACGCTCTACGTGCTGGACGAGCCCACGGTGGGCCTGCACATGGCCGACGTGCACAAGCTCATCCAGGTGCTGCACCGGCTGGTGGACGGCGGGCACAGCGTGGTCGTCATCGAGCACGACCTCGACGTGATCGCCGAGGCCGACTGGATCCTCGACCTGGGGCCGGAAGGCGGCCGGGAAGGGGGCCGCATCGTCGCGGCGGCCGCACCGGAAGAGGTGGTGCGGCTGGGCACGCACACGGGCAAGGCCCTGGGGCCGGTGCTGGCGCGGGGGTAGCAAAAGGAGCGGCGGGGTTCCGGTAACCCCGTCGCTGGCGCAGCAACTTCGTGGTCCGACCTGGCGAATCCTTGTCTTGAAGGCAGCCTGCGGATGGCGAGTCCGCTGCCGTTTTTTCATGGACGGGAGTGACGATGGAAAAACTCGAAATCGCTTGGTTTCCCAGACGCAACCGATCCATTTCAAAGAAATGACGAAACGCTCTCCCGTGCAATCGCGTTGATCATGTCCTCATAAACCTGCATGACCTTTTCGTAAGCGCCGGGCTTTTCTCGCAGCATATTTTTGACGTAATCCATCCTGCTGTCGGAGCATTCGACACCGGATGCGCACCGGTTGACTACGTCGAATTCGGTTGAATCACAATTCAAACCCAAACCACAAGGCAGCAGGTAGATGGCAAGACCCACATCGGTATCGGAGGTGAGTGGGTAGAAATGGCCATTGAATTTGTATCCACGCATGCCTGTATCGGGATCGGCTTGCAGCGCGATGCGTGGCCCGATATCTTCGATCACCATCGGATCTTGGGTTGCCAGCAGTTGGGTCAATGCGGCTTTTCGATTTTGCTTTTGCTCCTCATTGCTGTTGCTGAGGCCGGTGGTTTTTTCTAGAAAAGCTTTTTCTGCGAGCAGCAAGGGGTCTTTGTCCCGCAGGCCGTTGGATTTGACTTCAGAAATTCTGCTATCAGACAATTCATCCGCGATGAAGTTGCTGCATCGGGCCCGCAAAATATCGGTTGCTTTGGAAATGGCGCCATATTTTTCATCGTTCTTTCCGATGCTGTAGGGCGTTTGTACTTGTTTAAAGTATTTTCCTGCGACGATACTTTTGCATTGGGACAGCGCTTGCGCTGCGTAATAAGTGCCACCGCGCTCGGGGTGTTGCAACGCGTACAGGACGAACTCGCGGAGATCTTTGGATCCGTTGTAGCGGTCCAAAATTGGAGCGGATAAGGCCGTTTTTTTTGATGAAGCTTCGTCCGGGTTTTGTTTTGCTCCGTCAAGGCTCGGAGCAACGTTCAAATGCGAACCGCCAGTGTTCTGTATCACATTTTCAGTGGGAGGGCGTGCGGTTTTTGGGGTCGGCTTGCTCACCATTAAAACGCCGACCACTGCAGCGATACCGATGGCTGAAATTACTGCGAGCCTTTTTCTATTTTTTTGCATGCTCATCATCCTTGATTGCATTTGCGGTGGGTCGGTTTGTTGATGTTGATGGAGTCAGGAAATGGAGTGTCTATCAACTTGATGGAAGAGTATTTGTAGCCTGGATTGATCGCCCAGGTTTCTCTGCTGCCATCTGCATACGAAACAGTAAAGCCATTGTATGTGACCCCATTCATCGAGATTTTAAAATCCCTGGCGAAATCTCGGTAGGCATCCAGCGTTCCAAGATTTGTCATGTCATTGAATACCTCTTGGGCCGCCAGCCAGCGATTTGTCACATCCGAGTTTTTTGTCGTGCTTTTAGCGCCTGAACTCACCCTTGCGAGGCATACACTCGTCCCGCTTTCAATGGCGGACATCTGAGCCATGATGTCGATGCTGTCTCCTAAAACGACAGTTCCATAATAGCCTGGGCTGTTATAAAAGCCGGTGAATGGATCTGGACTGGCTACCACGGTCACATCTGGCAGAGCCGGCTCATTCGTTAGTCCAACAGGTGAATGTGCCAACCCGAAAAAAGCAATGGACGGATAAAGCAGATACTTGATTTTCATTTTCCTCCCTTATCTGAAGTTGATTAGATCAACTTTCTGAAGGGTGGAATTATTGTTATTGGGAGCCTCTCACAACCCCATGTTTGACGAATCCGAACAGGAATGAGTGGGCGCCAGCAGCCGTTTGAGCGTGATGAGGCCCAGCAGCGGTCTGCGCCTGGGTGCATGAGGGGCCTTGCAGGCC
>NZ_BQXI01000033.1:0-57248 GCF_030158955.1 Acidovorax sp. SUPP1855
TTGTGTTGGCGCGAGGCCTCAGCGAACAGGTCGAACTTCAGGGCGCTACGGGGAGTGATCATGGCAAAGGATGGAGCACGCGTTCTCGATCAACAAGGGACCGGATGGGTTTTGAGAGGTTCCCCTATGACTTCAATGATGCAGCGGGCGAGGACCAGGATCTTGGAAACTGGAACTTCGAATCCAATAGCGTTGGGCGAACCGGTTTGAATGGCGGCTTCAACGTCCGCAATTCTGATTTCAGGAAATGGCGCTCGACCAATCGGAAAGGCGGTGATTTTCTGATCTATTCCGATATGCGGGTGCTCAAGCAGACCACGAACAATACGTTCTTGTTCAAGCCTTAGAACCATGGCCCATCCAAGCGCATCGCGCTCCAAATTCTTGGCCTTGCTCGTCGCCGTGGCGCTGGGGGTCTATGGCTGGCTGTCGTTCACGCCCAGCGGACGCAAGCTGTGTTGTTCCAGCGTGTACAAAACCTTCCCCAGTCCGGACCAACGCTTTCAAGTAGCCGTGTTCCGGATCGGCTGGCCGTGGCGAATGTCGCCCGGCTCTTCCGCAGACGCCCCTGGCTTTGTGCAGCTCCAGACCCAGGACGGCACCGTCTTGCAAGAGCAGAACATCGAAGCCGTGCAACTGGTAGATCAGGTCCACTGGGAACCACGGAGCGTGGAGATCAAGCTGATCGCCGAATGGGCGCTTCCCGGGTCGTGACTAACTTTCACGGGCATCTTCGGTGAAGACGAGGTCAAATCCGAAATGAAGCGCCCGGCCGCTCAGGACAACGCCAGCGCATGAAGTTTTGAGAAAGTGCGTGGGCCGGCACTGCCCCACCGTGCAGAACCGCCCAGGGCGCGGGGGCAGCTCAGACCCGGAACACCGACGGCTGCAGCACGTAGCCATAGCGCACCGGCAGATCGGCTGCCTGCACTGGCTGCGGGTCCCACTGCCCGGCCTCGACCGCCTGCGCGGCGGTTTCCATGTCCAGCGTGTGCGCCAGCCCCAGCACGGTGCCGTCGAACAGGTACAGGCGCCCGGCCTCGTCCAGCAGGCATTCGCGGGCGGTGGCGGCGCGGCCGGTGTGGGCGACCAGGGTGAAATCCGGCTCGATGCGCCAGACCACCGGGGTGATCTCCAGCTCCACGTACACGCGCTGCGGGCCGTTCTGGAAGAACCAGCGCCCCTGGGCGTCGGCCTCGTAGTTGCGCTGGATGAAGTCGATGAGCTTGCCGTGCGCCAGCAGCGAGCCTTTGGCCTGCGGGAAAGGCCCCTGGGCCTGGGTGGCGTCGTCGCGCATGTACCAGCGGCCCCGCGCGTCGAGCCCCAGCCAGCCGTAACAGTCGGGAACGTTGGGCCACTTGGCGATGGCCTGTTTGACGATGTCATCCATGGCGCGATGGTATCGAGGGGGTTCCGCCGGCCGCGTAGTCCGGTGCCCCGTGGGCCGCCAGCCAGGCAGCCACCTCGGCCGGCATGGCGCGCACGTGGCCCGGCAGGCGCCCCTGGGCGAAGCCGACGTGCCCGCCGTGCGCGGGCTGCCACAGCGTGACGTGGGGCCCGGCCTGCCCCGCGCGCGGCAGGCTGGACGCCGGCACGAACGGATCGTTGCGCGCATTGACGGCCAGCGCCGGAATGCGGATGCGCCCCAGCAGCGGTTGGGCCGAGGCGCGGCGCCAGTAGTCGTCGGTGTCGCGAAAGCCGTGCAGCGGCGCGGTGAACACGTTGTCGAAGTCGTACAGGTCGCGCGCGGCCAGCAGGGCCTGCCGGTCGAACAGGCCCGGGTGCTGGCGCAGCTTGGCCAGCGCCTTGGGCACCATGGTGCGCAGGAACATGCGCGTGTATACCTGCCGGTTGAAGCCCCGGCCGATGGCCGCCCCGCCCGCGGCCAGGTCGAGCGGCGAGCACACAGCCGCCACCGCATCGGCGCTGCGCGAGGCGCTGGCGCCGGCCTCGGCGGCCCAGCGCAGCAACGCATTGCCGCCGAGCGACACACCCACCGCCAGCAGCGGCGCGCGCGGACCGGGCGTGCCGTCGGCCCCGAGGGCGCCGTCGGCCTGCCGCTGCGCCAGCCGTGCCAGGATCCAGGCGATCTCCTCGTGGTCGCCCGAGTGGTAGGCGCGCGGGGCCAGGTTGAGCTCGCCGCTGCAGCCCCGGAAATGCGGCACGGCGTAGGCCCAGCCGCGCTCGCGCGCTACATCGGCGAAGGCCTCGGCATAGTGACTGCGCGACGACCCCTCCAGCCCGTGGAACAGCACCAGCAGCGGCCTGCCAGGATCGGCCTGCGTCCCGGCCCCTGCGGCCGGCTCCAGGAAGTCCACGTCCACGAAATCGCCGTCCGGCGCCGTCCAGCGCTCGCGCCGATAGGCCGGTGGCGCGGCCAGCACCCGGCGCGAGGCCAGCGCCGGCCAGATGGTCTGCAGGTGGCCGCCGGGCAACCAGCGAGGCGCTACATATTTCATAGCAAAATGCCCTAGTACTTATTGTGCTGGAGGGCTAAAAGGCTTGAAGCCCGTGGGCCGACAACATGGCGGGCAGCGCCTCAATGCAGCACCGGCGGCGGGTGGCCCGGCGCCTGGGCTTCGTGCACGGTGCCCGGGCTGGCGTGGTGGGCCACCAGGCGCCAGCCCTGCGGGGTCTTGTGGTAGACGTTGGTGGACTGCACGATGGCCTCGCGCACCCCGCCGTCCAGCACCACCTCGACGTGCTCGACCACGCTGTGCACCGCGCTGGCCATGGCCTGCACCCGGTGCACCTGGGCCGGCCGGGCGCGCAGGGTGCCGTGCTCGAACATGGCGCTGAAGGCGGCGCGGATGGCCGCAGCGCCCAGCAGGCGCGGGCCGCCGGGGTTGACGCAGACGATGTCGTCCTCCTCGGCCCAGCACGCCATCAGGCGTTCCAGGTTGCCCGTCTGCAGGGCTTCGTAGAAGGCGGCTTCGGTCTCGTCGGCGGAGCCGCCCAGGGTGGCGGCACGGTAGGGGGATCGGGTCATGGCGCTTCGGTGGGCTGTCATGCGGTGGCGCTATTGTCAGGGCTGGCGGGCCGCAACGCCCGGCCCGCGGTCGCCGGACCGGCCGGGCGGTCGGCCCGGCGGACTACGCGGTGCCCGATCGGGCTGGGGCAGAATGCGCGGGCGCTGCCAGCCTTTCGGCACTGTCGCCTGCACCCGGCCCAGCGCACGTGCCATGAAACGTCTTCTTGCCACCCTGGCCGCCGTCCTGGCCCTCTCAGGCTGCGGCTACAACGACTTCCAGCGCCTGGACGAGCAGTCCAAGGCCGCGTGGAGCGAGGTGCTCAACCAGTACCAGCGCCGCGCCGACCTGGTGCCCAACATCGTCGCCACCGTCAAGGGCGAGGCCGCCTTCGAGCAGGACACGCTGACCAAGGTGGTCGAGGCCCGCGCCAAGGCCACCTCCATCCAGGTGACGCCCGAGACGCTGAACAACCCCGAGGCGTTCAACAAATTCCAGGCCGCGCAGGGCGAGCTGTCCGGCGCCCTCTCGCGCCTGATGGTGGTGGCCGAGCGCTACCCCCAACTGCAGGCCAACCAGGCGTTCCGCGACTTGCGCGTGACGCTGGAGGGCACCGAAAACCGCATCACCGTGGCGCGCAACCGCTATATCCAGACGGTGCAGGAATACAACGTGCTGGCGCGCAGTTTCCCCACCAACGTCACGGCCAAGGTGTTCAGCTACGACCCGAAGCCCAGCTTCACCGTGCAGAACGAGGCGCAGATCTCCACCCCGCCGGCGGTGGACTTCTCCAAGCCGGCGTCCAAGCCCTGACACCACCACCGGAGTGCCCGACATGGCCCTGGCGCACGTCCGCCTCGCGCTGACAGCTCTCTTTTTGATGGCCATCGGCTGTTTCGGCACGCCAGCGCAGGCGCAGCGCGCCGTGCCGGCACTGAGCGCGCGCGTTATCGACCAGACCGGCACGCTCAGCGCGGCCGACCGGCAGGCGCTGGACACGCGCCTGGCCGCCATCGAAAAATCCCACGGCTCGCAGGTCGTGGTGCTGATGGTGCCCACCACCGCGCCCGAGGAACTGGCCGCGTTCGCCAACCGGGTCGGCAACGCCTGGAAGGTCGGCCGCAAGGACGTGGGCGACGGCGTGCTGGTGCTGGTGGCCAAGGACGACCGCAAGATGCGCATCGAGGTGGCCAAGGCGCTGGAAGGGGCCATCCCCGACATCGCCGCCGCGCGCATCATCGACGGCGCCATGAAGCCGCGCTTTCGCGAGGGTGACTACGCAGGCGGCCTGTCCGCCGCGGTGAACCAGATCGGCGCGCGCATCGCCGGCGAATCGCTGCCCCTGCCCAGTGACACCAGCGAACGCGCGGCCCGGTCCGCGCCGGGCGTGGACTGGACCGACCTCGCCATCTTCCTGTTCTTCGGCGTGATGGTGGGCGGCCCGGTGGCGCGCGGCATTTTCGGCAACCGCCTGGGCGGGCTGCTGCTGGGCGGCGGCGTGGGCGGGCTGGCGTTTCTGTTCACCACCAGCGTGCTGCTGGCCGGCGGCGCCGGGCTGATCGCGCTGCTCTACACCTGGCTTTTCAGCGGCACCGGCCTGTCCCTGGGCGGGCGGCGCGGCGGCGGTTTCGGGCCGGCCGGGGGCGGCGGGATCGGCACATCCACCGGGGGCTTCGGCGGCTGGAGCGGTGGCAGTGGCGGCGGCAGCAGCAGCGATGGCGGCGGCTTCAGTTCGGGCGGCGGCGGCGATTTTGGCGGCGGCGGCGCCTCGGGAGACTGGTGACCATGGCAAAGACCTCGCTGGCCCACGCGGCCCCCCCTTCGGCCCTGTCGCGCATCGCGCGGCTCGTGCGGCACCGGTGGGTGGAAGGCCGCCTGCACCAGGCCCTGCCGCCCGACGTGCTGGAGCGCATCACGCGCCGCGTGGCCGCCAGCGAGCGCCGCCACACCGGGCAGATCCGCATCTGCGCCGAAGGCGGCCTGCCCACTAGCTACCTATGGCGCGGCGCCAGCGCACGCGAGCGGGCCGTCACGCTGTTCGGCAAGCTGCGCGTGTGGGACACCGAGCACAACAACGGCGTGCTCATCTACCTGCTGGTGGCCGAGCAGGCCATCGAGATCGTGGCCGACCGGGGCCTGGCCCGCGCCGTGCCGCCCGAGACCTGGCGCACCCTGGTCGCTCACATGGGCGAGGCCTTTCGCGCCGAGCGTTACGAGGACGGTTTGACGCAGGCGCTGGCGGAGGTGTCCGCCCTGCTGGCCGAGCACTTCCCCACAGGAATGGGCGAAGAGGGGGCGGTGGCGAGCGGGCGCAACGAACTGCCCGATGCGCCGGTGCTGGCGGGCGATGCGCTGCTGAAAGAATAGCCCCGGCCCTTGGCGCGCAAGCGTGCCCTGCGAGGCTTGGCTCAAGGCTTCGCAAAACCGGGCATCCCTGCGCGCGGAACATGGAACGTTTTCGCTGACGCACAGACGATCGCCGGTACCGCCAGCGCATGAGCGCGGCAGGAAAGGCGCCCCAAATGGACCCCCTTCGGCCTCCGAGCCGCACCCGACTGCGCGAGCACCGCCCAGAGATGGCCAGCCACATCGGTACGCCTCGGCGGAGCCAAGCTTCGTCAAAGCCGCAATTGCCTGCTTCCGGGCTGGCGGCACCGGTCATTCATGGCGCGCTTTACCGTCTGCCGTTCGGCCTCGGGCACCGGTCCATCGTCTGCCCGCTCAACCCGCAGCGCGGCAGCCACCCATTCACAGCCCCCAACTGGAAAATCACCCATGTCAGGCATTGAACGCATTGGTACCGTGAGGCCGCGTGAGCAAAGTGTTGGGTCACCGTCCGTCGCAGACCGCCAGGTCCGCGCACGCAGAACCAGTCCAGCGCACCCTGCCGGCCCTTTGGCTGCGCGCAATCCATTGTCGGGAAACGCCGCCGAAGCCGCTGCCTACCTTCGAGCGCCGCGCGCCCACTTGCCTCTGCCAGACCTGAACACCGCACTGACCCAACCGCCGAACCTGCCGGATCTGAACGCCGCACTGACCCAACCGCCGAACCTGCCGGACCTGAACACCGCACTGCCCCAACCGCCGGACCTGCCGGACCTGCCGGACCTGAACACCGCACTGCCCCAACCGCCGAACCTGCCGGACCTGAACGCCGCACTGCCCGCATCGTCAGAGGAGTACGCTGCACAGCCTCATCCACTCGATTTGAACAACACGCCACCGCCATCACCAGACGCGTGGTCAGAGACCTCGGACTCGGAAGAAGAAAGCTGGCAAAGCGAGAACGAAGCGGCGCCGGCCCCGCTCACGCTTCCGTTTGCGAACCATGCCGCATTGGGGCCCCATTCGTCCCAGGTCTTTGCGTTGCTGGACCAGTTGAATGCCCAGCCGGAGTTGGCGCCCGAGGTGCTGCGCGTATCAGCCGACCTGCTCGTGGAACTCGGCGCCCTGCCGGAACTGCGCGACGGGTTGGAAGCGCGGGCCCGGGACAGCACCTTGCACCCCGTCACGACCGAGGCCATCCGGCAGTTGATGGGCATCCTGATCGACTTTGAAAACGAAGATGTCGAGTCGGAGGACGAAGGGGAGGAGAACGAGCAAGACGAACTCGCCCGGGACCTGAAGCGCCAAACGAGGCCTCTCGGCTGGGAAGCCGCCCAATGGCTGGGCCCGGACCATCCCGAAGCCGCTGCATTGAGCGCTTTCGATGACGAGCCACAGGCGCCCGCTTTTGCCCGCCTGCTCGCCCGACTGCGCGATGCCGGCCGCGAGGGCCCGGAGGGCGGCTCCTCGACGGTAGCAGCGCAACGGGGCGAGCAGGTCGCGGCCGTCATCCATGCGGTAGCAGGCGATCCCGATCTGCGCGCGCAGGTCTATCTGATAGCGCAAACGGCTTTGGGCAGTTGCCAGGACAACGTGCTCGAAGGTTTTTCCAAAGCGCTGTTGGCGGTGCGCAACCACCAGATGGTGGCGGACATCCGCAGCGGCCGGGTGGACGCCACGCAGTTCCAGCGCTGGGCAAGGCAGCAGTTCCGGCTGGCTTTGCTGGAAAGCGAGGTCACCCGGTTCATTCATCAGGAACTGCAGCGCCCGGACCTTGGCCCCTGGCCCAAGCGACAACTCACGCGGGAGCCGCTGGAAACGCTGATGCACGCCAAGCAGGCGCTGCGGGACCGACTGGATCTGCCGGAGGGCACCGTCACCGGCGTACAGGCCTTGCAATTGAGCGTGCTTCGCCAAAACAACGTGGCCGATCTGGCCCGCGCCGTGGAGCAACAGGCGAGCGATCCTACCGCTTATGGCGAATTTCGCTTTAACCACCCGACATGGCGTGAAGGAATGAAAGCGCTGCACCCGCGCGAATTCGGCCAGCTCACCACGGCACGCGACGACGATCCGTTCTTCGATGAAGACCTGCCGCAGGGCCTGGAAGCGGAGGTCGAGTACGCCATCCGCAGCCGGGCGGTCGAGGCGAAATGGCGGCACGAGGAAAATCTGCTGCTGAGGCATTTGGGGAAAATCGGGGCGCCTGACCCGTCCATGAAACCCGAACCGGACATGGCGTAAGCCGCATTGGGCCGGTGTTGCGCCGGCTTCGCAAAACGATGCACCCGTGCGCACGGGGCAGGACGCCACCGCGTTCCCGCACGAACATCGCCGGTACCGCCCCGCTCGAATGCGGCGGGAAAGGCGACCATGGACCCCCTACGACATTCCGGCCGCATCCGGCCACGAGAACACAGCCCCGAGGCCAGCGGCGCAGCGCCCACCCGGCCCGTTCGCGCCCGAACGACCGGTCCAGCCGCAGATGCAGCCCTGCCCCTGTCGCCACGCCGCACTTCTGCCAGCGCGCCCACGGCAGGCCCCTCCTTGCCGCCACGCTCGGCCATGCCGCTGCGCCCGCCGCTGCCCGCCACCGCCGTGGCCAGCCCGCGCGGGGAGGTGCCGTCAGCCCCTGGATCGCCACAGTCCGATGATGGCGCGCTGGACCTCGAAACGCCCGAGCACCTGCAGCACGCTTTGGGGGAACTGGGCATCCATGGCCCGCTGGCCTCTTCGCAGCTCTTCGATCTGGTGGCGCTGACCGTGCAGCGCCCTGATCTGGAAAAACATATCCAGCAAATGGCGGCGGCCCTTTCGACACTCCAGGGCGTTCGGGCCGAAATCAAAACGGGGCTGGAAGCGTTATGGCAACAGCACCGCCACAGCCACCCCGCCGCGGCGCGCGTGATCGAACTCGTCATGAACCCGGTGGGCACGTTCGTGACCACCGCCCCCTCACTGGAGGAGGGCGATGACGCATCGGACCTCGAAGCCTACCTCGAGACACAGCACGACGAAGAACTCGACGAGGGCGATGTCGAAGGCGACCTCGAACGCCTGAAAGCGCCACTGGGTCACCAGATCCGGACATGGATGAGCAGCGGCATGGCGCAGGCCGCCACCGCAGACCCCCATGCCTTCGACGACGAGCCCCAGGCACCTGCCTTCGCCCGGGTGCTGGAGCGCCTGCACGACGAGGCTTACCCGGGTTTTTCGCCTGCGGCACAACAGCAACTGGCCAGCCAGGTGCGCACGACCATCCTGGCGATCGCGCGCGATCCCGATCTGCGCAGCGAGGTGTACCTGATCTCGCAGACCGCCCTCGGCGATTGCAGGGACAACCTGCTCGATGGCTTTTCCAAGGTGATGCTGGCCGTGCGCAACCGGCAGATGGTGCTGGACGTGCGAGCGGGCAAGATCAACGAAGCGCAGTTGAACGGCCTGATGGGCCAGCAGTTCCGGCTGTCGCTGCTGGAGACCGCCACGAACCTGTTGATAGACCAGATGAAGCAGCGCACCGATTTACCGCCATGGAAAGCGAAATGGCTGCAGGCAGATCCGCTGGAAACCCTGGCGCACGCCAAGGCGGCGCTGAAAAGGCCCCTTCAACTGCCGCAGGACACGGCGCAAGACCTCACCAACCTCGACTTCAGCGCGCTGGACTCGAAAGACATCGCAGCCCTGCATTCCGAGGTTTTGGCGCAGGCGGCCGACCCGCAGGCCTACCCAGCGTTTCTGATGCACCACGAGACCTGGCGTGTGGGCATACAGGAGCTGCACCAGGCGACGTTCCAGCCATTGAAGGACGCTCGGGACAACCATCCGTTCCTTCAATTGCCCTGGCCGGAAGATCATGAAAGCCCCGCCGCTTTCGAATACTCGCGACAAGCCCGTGAGATCTACAGCGAGTGGGAGGCCTCGGTGAATACGCACCTTCAGCCCTTGGCGGCTCAGGCGGGCGGAGCGATGCCGCCGAACCATCCGAGACCGCCCGAGGCCGGGCCGTCGCGCAGAACCGGCCCTGGATAACCGCCAGGACTTTCACCCACGGGCCAGGTCACTCCGACGCGGCCCCCATGCCCGGCACCGCCCACACCCGCCCGCCGCCGGTGGCGAAAAAGCGGCGCTCCGGGCCGGTGGTCATCGTCTGGCCGCCGGTGAACTCGCCGAACGCCGGCAGCACGGTGAGTTGCGGCTCCACCGCGAAGCACGGCAGGCGCAGGGCGTCGCGCCCCCGCCCCCGCAGCACCACGGCGGGATGGACGTGGCCGGCGAGCACGTGCAGCGTGCCGTGCGCCTGCGGGTAGTGGCAGCACGCGAAGGGCCCGATCGGCCAGGGCTCGTCCACGATGGCGAACCCCAGGCCGGCCGGCGGATCGCCGGCGTGGCTGTCGTGGTTGCCGCGCACCAGCACCACCTCCAGCGCCGCATGCGCGGCGCGCCATGCCGACAGGGCGGCCAGCACGGCAGGCGACTGCGCTTCGGCCGCGTGCAGGAAGTCGCCCAGCACCACCAGCCGCTGCGCGCCTTGCCGGGCGATCAGGGCCGACAGCCGATCGAGGTTGTCGCGCGTGGTACCCGAGGGCACGGGCAGCCCGCGCGCGCGGAAGGTATCGGACTTGCCCAGGTGCACGTCGGCCACGAACAGCGTGCGGCCGGCCGGCCACCACAGGGAGCGGTCGGGCAGCAGGTGGACTTCGGTGCCAGCCAGGTGGCAGATGGCGGCGCCCTCGGCCGTGGGATGGGTGTCCGTTGCGCTCATGCCTTGATGGTTCTTCACAGCCGGGGCAAGGGCCGCGAGGGCTTGCGCTCGCGGCGCCGCTTCGCGCCGCCGCCCGGTGCGGATTCGTCGGCGGCGGTCAGCGAGAAGTCGAGCGTGCGGCGCACCTCGGCCGCCGCGGACTGCAGGGGGTCGTGCAGTGCCACCGGGGCCTCGTCGACGGCCGGCGGTTCGCTGGCCGCGGCCTTCGGAAGCCGCCGCGCGCGCAGCGGCGGGTCGGGCGGCACCACGTCCTGCATGCGCGGCGCGGCCTCGGCCGCCGGGCCGCGGGCATCGGCGGCACTGTCCAGTTGCGCGAGCATGCGCGCGATGCGGTCGGCCAGGTGCTCGTTGGTGAGCTTTTCGCGAAAGCGCTCCACCATGAGCGGAAAGGCGAACGGGCTCGGCCGCAGCAGCGCCCGCACCACCCGTTGCTGGCCCTGCATGCGGCGCAATGCGGCCAGCAACTGGGCCACGTCCAGCTCCTGACTCAGCACCTCTTCGTCGGCCTGGCGCAGCAGCATGTTGGTGGTGTCGTATTTGCGAAAGACCTCGAAGAACAGCTGCGACGACGCCTGCAGCTGGCGGGCACTGCGGCGCTCGCCGGGGTGGCTCTGGAAGATCAGCCCCGACACGCGCGCGATCTCGCGAAAGCGCCGCCGCGCCATTTCGGTGGCGTTCAGGCTGGCCAGCACTTCGTGCAGCAGGGCCTGGCGCTCGGGGTCGCCGTGCGGCGCCTCGGGCAGGGGGTGGCCGGCGGCATCGTCGGCTTCGGCCCGGGCGGCATTGGCCGTGTTGCGGATGGCCAGGGCTTCGCTGGCGGGCACGCGCAGGTCGGAAGCGATCGCGCCGGGGGCCGGGTCCGTCGTAGGCGCGGCGAGGGCACCGGGCGCGGGGCGGGCCTGCGTGCTCAGCAGCTCGGGCAGCAGGGCCGCCCAGTCGCGCTCGGTGGCGCTGAGCAGCTCCAGGCCGTAGTCGTTGACCGCGATCGAGAAGGTGCCCGCCTCGCCCTGCGCCGCGCGCCAGGCGAACAGGCTGGCCAGGCCGGTGTGCGCATGCCGCCCGGCGAAGGGGTAGAGAAACAGGTGCCAGCCTTCGCGCGTGCGCAGGGTTTCGGCCAGCAGCGTGCCGGGCGTGGGCAGGGCCGACCAGCGCTGCTGCACCTCCAGCAGCGGGCGCACGCTTTTCAGTTCGGGCGAGCGGTAGTCGCCGTCCGCCGCCAGCGCGAGCTGGCGCACCACGAAGTCGGCCAGCACGGTGGACAGCGGCATGCGCGATCCCGCCCAGCGCGGCACGGTGGGCCGACCGCGCGCGGCGCGGCGCACGTAGGCGGTCATGTCCTCGATGCGGACCATCTCCAGCACCTGACCCGCGAACACGAAGCAGTCGCCGGCCGACAGGCGCGACAGAAAGCTCTCTTCCATGGTGCCCAGGCGCGCGCCGTGCAGCACCTGCACCACCATGCTGGCATCGCTCACGATGGTGCCGATGTTGGCGCGGTGGCGCCGCGCCAAGCGCGCATCGGGCATGCGCCACACGCCGCCCTCATCGGGCACCACGCGCTGGTAGTCCGGGTAGACGGCCAGCGACGGCCCGCCCCGGTGCACGAAGTCCAGGCACCACTGCCACACGGCGCGCGGCAGGTCGGCATAGGCCGCCGTGCGGCGCACCTCGGCATAGAGCGCCTCGGGCTCGAAGCCGCCACCCAGGGCGACGGTGACCAGGTGCTGCACCAGCACGTCCACGGGGCGGCGCGGGCTGGCGCGCATCTCCACCTGGCCCGCCTGCACCGCGGCGCGGGCGGCGGCGGCCTCGACCAGCTCCAGGCTGTGGGTGGGCACGAGCGTGATGCGCGACGGCCGCCCGGGCGCGTGGCCCGATCGCCCCGCGCGCTGCAGCAGCCGCGCGATGCCCTTGGCCGATCCGATCTGCAGCACGCGCTCCACGGGCAAAAAGTCCACGCCCAGGTCCAGGCTGGAGGTGCACACCACCGCCCGCAGCCGCCCGGCCTTGAGCCCCGCCTCGACCCATTCGCGCACGCCGCGGTCCAGCGAGCCGTGGTGGATGGCCAGCTCGCCCGCCCAGTCGGGCCGCGCATCGAGAATGGCCTTGTACCAGACCTCGGCCTGCGAGCGCACGTTGACGAAGACCAGCGTGGTGCGCGTGCCGGCCAGCTCGCGCACCACGGCGGGCAGCATCGACAGGCCCAGGTGGCCGGCCCACGAAAAGCGCTCGGGGTGGTCGGGCAGCAGCGTGTCCACCACCAGGCGCTTGTCCACCCGGCCCTGCACCAGCACGCCCTCGCCAGAGCCGCCTTCCTGCCGGCCCGGTGCCTGGCCCAGCAGCGTGTGCATGGCTTCCTCCAGGTTGCCGAGCGTGGCCGACATGCCCCACACGCGCAGCGCGGGGTTCCAGCCCTGCAGCCGGGCGATGGCCAGCTGCACCTGCACCCCGCGCTTGTTGCCCAGCAACTCGTGCCATTCGTCGGCCACCACCAGCTGCACGGACGACAGCACCTCGCGCGCATCGCCCCGCGCCAGCAGCAGCGACAGGCTCTCGGGCGTGGTCACCAGCACCGTGGGCAGGCGCCGCGACTGCGCGCTGCGCTCGCCGCTGGCGGTATCGCCCGTGCGCGCGCCGGCCGTCCAGCGCGCCACGCCGCCATGCACCGGCGCCAGCGCATCGATCGGCGCCTGCAGCGCCTTGAGCGTGTCGGCCGCCAGCGCCCGCATGGGCGTGAGCCACAGGACGGTGAGCGGTGCGGCGGTGCTCTGGCGCCCCCGCAAAGGAATTGCTACTTTTTTTATAGCATCATGCCCTAGTACTCTTTGCGCTGGAGCCCGATTCGGCTCAGATCCGTCTGGATCGCCGGCCAGCGCCTGCAGGGCGCCGAGCCACACCGCATAGGTCTTGCCCGCCCCGGTCGTCGCATGCAGCAGCCCCGAGCGGCCCTCCGCCATGGCCTTCCACACCTGCTTCTGGAACGGGAACGGCTTCCAGCCCCGCTGCGCGAACCAGTCGGCCACCGCGCGCTGGACCGTGGACCGGGTCACTGCCAGCCCCCCTGCCGTGGCGAACGGCGCCGCAACGACGTGCGCGCCTCGCCGGCCCGTACCCAGCGGCGTGACAAGGGAAGCGCCATGGCTTGCGCCCCCCGCTCCGCTTGCGCTGCGCTGCGCAGCGGCTGGCGCACAAACGGCCGCACCGGACGGAACGACCGCCCCCCTCCCGGGCGCGCCGCCGCGGAGCGCGCAGGCACGGTGCCCGCTCGCCGCGCGCACCGCAGGCAGCCCGCCGAAAAGCGCAGGCAAGCCGGGTGCGCCGCCTTGGCCCGGAGCGTCTTCTTGGGGTGCGTCACCGCAGGGTGCGCGGGCCGCCGGCCCACCGCCCGGCCCAGGAACGCCGCGCGCTCATGGCCGTCGTCAATGCGCGGCATGGATGGCCCTCCGGCGATCACGCATCCGACCTCGGCAACAGCGCCGCCAGGGTGTCCACCGAATCCGCTTCGTCCACCGGCTTGTCCTCGCGCCAGCGCAGCATGCGCGGAAAGCGCACGGCGATCCCGCTCTTGTGGCGGCTGCTGCGGGCGATGCCCTCGAACCCCAGTTCGAACACCAGCGTGGGCCGCACGCTGCGCACCGGGCCGAAGGTCTCGACGGTGGTCTTGCGGATGACCGCATCCACCCGCGCCATCTCCGCATCGGTCAGGCCGGAATAGGCCTTGGCGAACGGCACCAGCGCGCGCCCTTCGGTGCCTGGCGGACCGTCCCACACCGCGAAGGTGTAGTCGCTGTAGAGGCTGGCGCGCCGGCCATGGCCGCGCTGGGCATAGATCAGCACCGCATCGATGCTCAAGGGGTCGATCTTCCACTTCCACCACGTGCCCACGTCCTTGGTGCGGCCCACGCCGTATTCGGCATCGCGGGCCTTGAGCATCATGCCTTCCACGCCCAGCGAGCGGGCCTGCTCGCGCTGGACCGCCAGATCCTGCCAGCGGTCGCCCTGCAGCACCGGGCTGGCCACCAGCGCCGGGTGCGCCACGCGCGCCAGCAGCGCATCGAGCCGCGCCCGCCGTTCGTGCTGGGGTCGCTGGCGCAGGTCCTGGCCGCCCTCCTCCAGCAGGTCGTAGGCGAGCAGCACCACGGGCAGCTCGCGCAGCAGCTTCGGTGTGAGGGTCTTGCGGCCGATGCGCTTTTGCAAGTCGGCGAACGGGCGCACGTGGGCCGCGGCATCGCCCTCGGCAGCGCGCCAGACGACGATCTCGCCATCGAGCACCGTGCCGTCGGGCAGCGCTTCCCCGAACGCCTGCAGCTCTGGGAAGCGGTCGCTCACCAGCTCCTCGCCGCGCGACCAGACCCAGGTGCCGGCGCCTTCGCTGGCGCCCTCGGCGCGGGTGCTGCGCCGCACGATCTGGGCGCGGATGCCGTCCCACTTCCACTCCACGATCCACTGCGCGGGCGGGCCGAGCACCGTGTCGAACTGGGACACCGGCAGTTGCAGCGGGTGCGCCAGGAAGAAGGGATAGGGATGGCCCCGGGCTTCGCCCTGCGCCGCGTCATCGCCGCCTTCGCCCTCGGCTGCGACCAGGCGCAGGTAGTCGCCCTCACCCGGACGCGCCCCGATGTGCGTGTAGCCCATGAGCCGCTGCGCGACACGCTTGGCATCCACGCCGCTCACCGCCGCCAGTGCCTGCGTGACCTGCAGGCGCGACACCCCCACGCGGAACGCCCCCGTGATGAGCTTGAAATACACCAGCCGCTCTTCGGGCGCGAGGCCTGCCCACTGGGCCCGCAGCGTGGTCTCCAGCGCCTCGGGCGGCATGCCGCGCAGGGGCAGCAGGTGGTGCTCCATCCACTCCGCCAGGCCCAGCGCCTGCACGGCGGTGGGCGCGGGCAGCAGCAGCGAGATGGTCTCGGCCAGGTCGCCCACGGCCTCGTAGCTCTCGTCGAACAGCCATTCGGGCAACCGGGCCGCATCGCGCGCCAGGGTGCGCAGCAGCTTGGTCGGCACCAGCTGGCGTGGCTTGCCGCCGGCCAGGAAATACACCGCCCACGCCGCATCCGCCGGCGCCGCGGCGCGCAGGTAGGCCTGCAGCGCGGCCTGCTTGGCCAGGCTGGAGGTGCTGGCGTCGAGCGCGCGGTAGAGCGCGGCGAAGTCCTTCATGGCGCAGACGAAGGGGGTCGGCGGGGTGGAGCGGAGGACAGGGAGGATGACTCGGCCTCGGAAGGGGCCGCGCCCTTCCCAGCGGCCGGCTCCGTGAGGGCGCCTTGATCGGGATCGATGGCCGCAGCGGTGCGTTTCGATCGGCCCCTGGGGCGGGGCCTCGGAGCACCGGACACGCCGTCCAGCGCTGCGGCCTGGGCGGCTGCGGCCACATCGCCCGAGCCTTCTCCGGCCTGCGCAGCGGGGGCGCTGGCATCGGACGGTGGCAGGGCAGACGGCGCACCGTTGATCACCGGGGATGCGTCTCCACCGGGCTGGGCGATCGCGGGCTTAGACGCCTGCGCGGCACGGGCCGCGTCCACCGCCTCATCGGCTTGCGCGGGCACCGGCACGGCCGATGCCGGAGCGGCCTCCTGGTCATCCTCATCGCCGTATTCCGTGTGGAACGACTGCGCATCCAGCCCCTGTTCGCACAGCCAGCGCACCAGCACCGCCACGCTGCCATGGGTCACGAAAACGCGTTCGGCCCCGGTGGCCCCGATCGCCCGCTGCAGGCCGGGCCAGTCCGCGTGGTCCGACATCACGAACCCGCGGTCCACGCCCCGGCGGCGGCGCGTGCCGCGCAGCTGCATCCAGCCGCTGGCGAACGCATCGGCATGGCGGGCGAAGCGGCGCATCCAGGGCGTGCCCTGGGCGGACGGCGGGGCCAGGACCAGCGCGGTCTTGAGCATTTGCGCATCCACCCCCGGGTCGGTCACGCGAAAGGTGGGCGGCAGATCCACGCCGGCCGCGCGGTACACCGCATTGAGCGGCTCCACGGCCCCATGCACCACGATCGGACCGATGCTGCGGTCCACGCCGTGCAGGATGCGCTGCGCCTTGCCGAAGGCATAGCACAGCAGCACCGAAGGCCGGCCCTGCGCGGCATTGGCGCGCCACCAGGCATTGATGTCGGCGAACAGCACCGGCTGCGTGGGCCAGCGGTAGATGGGCAGGCCGAAAGTGGATTCGGTGATGAAGGTGTCGCAGCGCACCGGCTCGAACGGGGTGCAGGTGCCGTCGGCCTCGGTCTTGTAGTCGCCCGATGCGACCCACACCCGCCCGCCGTGCTCCAGCCGCACCTGGGCGGACCCCAGCACATGGCCGGCGGGGTGCAGCGACAGGCGCACGCCGTGGTGTTCGATGGCTTCGCCATAGGCCAGTGTCTGCAAGGCGATATCGGCACCCAGCCGGGCCCGCAGGACGCCCTCGCTGTCGGTATGGGCGAGGTAATGGGCGTGGCCCATGCGCGCATGGTCCGAATGGCCGTGCGTGATGACCGCCCGATCCACCGGCCGCCAGGGGTCGATGTAGAAATCGCCCGCGGTGCAGTACAGGCCTTCGGGGCGAGCGACGATCAGATCGACGTCACCGCGCGCCATGTCCGGTGTCTTTCGCGAAAGGGGAGAAGCGCCTACGGGCGACCTGTCTGACCCCGTCGCCCAATGCGCCGTGCGTAGAAGGAAGTGCTGTGTGCGCTTGCATGCCGAATGCTATCGCCCACCCCTCTTTCGCCCGGGTGCGGAACGCCGCATGCCCGTGTCAGCCGACGCCTACCGTGCTGGTGGTGCCCCGGCCGCCCGGCCCGAGCCCGCCTGCACCGCCCTTTTGGCTCATTCATCACGGCCATGAAAAAAGCCGCCCAAAGGCGGCTTTGTCGCGGACGGCAGGCAGGCCGTTCGTCCGGTCAGCGCTTTTGGCGGAACTTGCGCAGCGCAGCGATCTGCGCGGCCATCACGGCCAGTTCCGATTGCGCCTTGGCCAGGTCGAGTTCGCTCTTGGCGTTCTTGACGGCTTCTTCGGCCGCGGCCTTGGCCTGGTTGGCCTTCTCGTCATCCAGGTCCTTGCCGCGCACCGCGGTATCGGACAGCACCGTCACGCGGTGGGGCTGCACTTCCAGAATGCCACCGGCCACGAAGACGAACTCTTCGCCGCCATCGGCCATCTCGATGCGCACCGAGCCGGGCTTGATGCGCGTGATCAGCGGGGTGTGGCGGGGGTAGATGCCCAGTTCACCGGCTTCGCCGGGCAGAGCGACGAACCGCGCTTCGCCGGAGAAGATGGACTCTTCGGCGCTGACGACATCGACGTGAATGGTGTTCATGGGGTTCCTTCCAAAAGTCGGGAAAGCTGGAAATCGGCAGTCTGTCCGGTCGGCGCGCCGCAGGTGCCTGGAAGCACCCGCATGGCACGCTCACCCATGGCAGGCCGCCGATCGCGCCGCCTTACGCGACCTTCTTGGCCTTTTCGAAGGCTTCGTCGATCGTGCCGACCATGTAGAACGCCTGCTCGGGCAGGTGATCGCACTCGCCGGCCACGATCATCTTGAAACCACGGATGGTTTCGGACAGGGGCACATACTTGCCGGGCGAGCCCGTGAACACTTCGGCCACGTGGAACGGCTGCGACAGGAAACGCTGGATCTTCCGGGCGCGGGCCACGGCCAGCTTGTCCTCGGGAGCCAGTTCGTCCATGCCCAGAATGGCGATGATGTCGCGCAGTTCCTTGTAGCGCTGCAGCGTGCCTTGCACACCGCGGGCCACCGCGTAGTGCTCTTCGCCCACGACTTGCGGGTCGAGTTGGCGGCTGGTGGAGTCCAGCGGGTCCACGGCAGGGTAGATCCCCAGGGAAGCGATGTCACGCGACAGCACCACGGTGGAGTCCAAGTGGGCGAACGTCGTGGCGGGCGATGGGTCGGTCAAGTCATCCGCTGGCACATACACGGCCTGGATGGAGGTGATCGAGCCCACCTTGGTGGAAGTGATGCGCTCTTGCAGGCGGCCCATTTCTTCGGCCAGCGTGGGCTGGTAGCCCACGGCGGAAGGCATGCGGCCCAGCAGTGCGGACACTTCGGTACCGGCCAGCGTGTAGCGGTAGATGTTGTCCACGAAGAACAGCACGTCGCGGCCTTCGTCGCGGAACGACTCGGCGATCGTCAGGCCGGTCAGCGCGACACGCAGGCGGTTGCCTGGGGGCTCGTTCATCTGGCCGTAGACCATGGCCACCTTGGACTCTTCCAGCTTCTCGAGATTCACCACGCCGGAATCGGCCATCTCGTGATAGAAGTCGTTCCCTTCACGGGTCCGCTCGCCCACCCCTGCAAACACCGACAGACCGCTGTGGGCCTTGGCGATGTTGTTGATGAGTTCCATCATGTTCACGGTCTTGCCCACGCCGGCGCCGCCGAACAGGCCCACCTTGCCGCCCTTGGCGAACGGGCACACCAGGTCGATCACCTTGATGCCGGTTTCCAGCAGCTCCTGCGAAGGCGACAGTTCGTCGTACGCAGGGGCCTTGCGGTGGATGGAGGCCGTGAGGTCCTGACTGACCGGACCGCGCTCGTCGATGGGCGCGCCCAGCACGTCCATGATGCGGCCCAGGGTCGCCTTGCCCACGGGCACGGTGATGGGGTTGCCGGTGTTGGTCACCACGATGCCGCGGCGCAGGCCGTCGGACGAGCCCAGGGCGATGGTGCGCACAATACCGTCACCCAGCTGCTGCTGCACTTCCAGCGTCAGGGTGGAACCGTCGAGCTTCAGGGCGTCGTAAATCTTGGGCATCTGGTCGCGCGGGAACTCCACGTCCACCACGGCGCCGATACATTGAACAATCTTGCCTTGCACTTGAGCCATTTTTTGCTCCAAATAAATGTGGGTTGAGCTGTCTGTTTACACAGCAGCAGCGCCGGACACGATTTCCGAAAGCTCTTTCGTGATCGCTGCCTGGCGCGTTTTGTTGTAGACCAGCTTCAACTCGCCGATGACGCTGCCTGCGTTGTCGGTGGCAGCCTTCATGGCCACCATGCGCGCGGACTGCTCGGAGGCCATGTTTTCTGCCACGGCCTGGTAGATCAGGGATTCGACATAGCGCAGCAGCAGCTCGTCGATGACGCTCTGCGCATCGGGCTCATAGATGTAGTCCCAGCCGTGCTCCGTCTTCTCCGCTTCCATCTGCGAGGACGACAGGGGAAGCAGACGCTCCACCACCGACTCCTGCCGCATGGTGTTGATGAACTTGGTGTACCCCAGGTACACCGCGTTGATCTTGCCTTCGGCATAAGCGTCGAGCAGCACTTTCACGGGGCCGATCAGCTTGTCCAGATGCGGGGTGTCGCCCAGACCGGTGACATGCGAAACCACCTTGGCACCGACGCGGTTCAGGAAACCCAGGCCCTTGTTGCCAATGGCCACGGCCTCGGTGGACACGCCAGCAGACTGCAACTCGCGCAGCTTGGTGGTCACGGCACGCAACACGTTGGTGTTCATGCCGCCACACAGGCCCTTGTCGGTCGTCACCACGATGACACCGGCCACCTTGGCATCGTTTTCCTTCATGAAAGGATGAACGTACTCCGGATTGGCCTTGCCGAGGTTGGCGGCGATGTTGCGGATCTTCTCGCTGTAAGGACGGGCCGAGCGCATCCGCTCTTGCGCCTTGCGCATCTTGGACGCGGCCACCATTTCCATGGCCTTGGTGATCTTCTTGGTGTTTTCCACCGATTTGATCTTGCCGCGTATTTCCTTGCCTGCTGCCATGATGATTCCTCGTTCGGTTTAGGCGAACGACTTCTTGAACGCGCCGATGGCGGCGGTCAATTCGGCTTCAGCGTCCTTGTCCATGGCCTTCGCCTGTTCCAGCTTGGCCAGCAGAGGGCCGTGGCTGGACTTCAGGAACTGGTGCAGGCCGTGTTCGAACTCGAGCACCTTCTTGACTTCGATGTCGTCCATGAAGCCCTTGTTCACTGCGAACAGCGTCGCACCCATCAACGAGATGGGCAGCGGGCTGTACTGGGCTTGCTTGAGCAGTTCGGTCACGCGGGCACCGCGGTCCAGCTGCTTGCGGGTGGCTTCGTCCAGGTCGGAAGCGAACTGCGCGAACGCAGCCAGTTCCCGGTACTGGGCCAGGTCGGTACGGATACCGCCGGACAGGCTCTTGATGATCTTGGTCTGGGCCGCACCACCGACGCGCGACACGGAAATACCGGCGTTGATGGCGGGGCGGATACCGGCGTTGAACAGGCTGGTTTCCAGGAAGATCTGGCCGTCCGTGATCGAGATCACGTTAGTCGGAACGAAGGCGGACACGTCGCCGGCTTGCGTTTCGATGATCGGCAGTGCGGTCAGCGAACCGGTCTTGCCCTTGACTTCACCCTTGGTGAAGGCCTCGACGTAGTCGGCGTTCACGCGGGCGGCACGCTCCAGCAGGCGGCTGTGGAGATAGAACACGTCGCCGGGATAGGCTTCACGGCCTGGCGGGCGGCGCAGCAGCAGCGAAACCTGGCGGTAGGCCACGGCTTGCTTGGACAGGTCGTCATAGACGATCAGCGCGTCTTCGCCGCGGTCGCGGAAGTACTCGCCCATCGTGCAGCCGGAGTAGGCCGACACGTATTGCATGGCGGCGGACTCGGAAGCCGAAGCGGCCACCACGATCGTGTACTCCATCGCGCCGGCTTGCTCCAGCGAGCGCACGACGTTCTTGATGGACGATGCCTTCTGACCGATGGCGACGTAGATACACGTCACGCCCTGGCCCTTCTGGGCAATGATGGCGTCGATGGCGACGGCCGTCTTGCCGGTCTGGCGGTCACCGATGATCAGCTCGCGCTGGCCACGGCCCACGGGCACCATGGAGTCGATGGACTTCAGGCCGGTCTGCAGGGGCTGGTCCACCGATTTACGGGCGATCACGCCCGGAGCGACCTTTTCGATCACGTCGGTGAGCTTGGCGTTGATGGGACCTTTGCCGTCGATCGGCTGGCCCAGCGCGTTCACCACGCGGCCCACGAGTTCGGGGCCCACGGGCACTTCCAGAATGCGGCCCGTGCACTTGACGGTGTCGCCTTCGGAGATGTGCTCGTACTCGCCCAGAATCACGGCGCCGACGGAGTCGCGCTCGAGGTTCAGTGCCAGGCCGTAGGAAGGCGCACCGTCCTTGTTGGCGGGGAACTCCAGCATTTCGCCCTGCATCACGTCGGACAGGCCGTGCACGCGCACGATACCGTCGGACACGGACACCACGGTGCCCTGATTGCGGATATCGCTGCTGGCTGCCAGACCTTCGATGCGGCTCTTGATCAGTTCAGAAATTTCTGCGGGATTGAGTTGCATGACTCTTTCCTTCTTTCTTTGGTTAGCCGAGACCTCAAGCCGCTTACGCAGTGAGGGCCGCTTTCATTTGTTCCAGACGGGCTTTGACGGAGGTGTCGAGCACCTCGTCTCCCACGACTACGCGAACGCCGCCGATCAGGGATTCGTCCACCTGTACCGAGACATTCAGCTTGCGGCCGAAGCGCTTTTCGAGCACCGCGTCCAGGCCGGCCAACGCGGCGGCATCCAGCGCGAAAGCGCTGAACACCACGGCATCGGAAGAGCCGTTGCGCCGATTCACCAGCGCGCGGAACTGGGCCGCCACCTCGGGAAGCGCGTCCACACGGCCGTTCTCGATGATGACGCGCAGGAAGTTGCGGGCTGCCTCGGGCAGCGCGCCACGAACCACGCCCGTGATGACGTCGAACACCTGTTCGGAGGTCACCTTGGGGTTGTCCGCCAGCTGGCGCAGTTGGGGATTGGCGGCAATCGCCGCCACTTCTTCCACCCAGGCCACGGTGCCGTTCAGGTCGGCACCCGGCTGGGACGTGCTGGCCTTGAACAGGGCTTCCGCGTAAGGGCGGGCAATGGTGGCGAGTTCTGCCATGTGCGCGCTCCTTACAGCTCGGTCTTCAGGCGGTTCAGCAGGTCGGCGTGGACGCCAGCATTGACTTCCTTGCGGAGAATCTGCTCGGCGCCCTTGACGGCCAGCGCAGCGACCTGCTCGCGCAGGGCTTCACGGGCCTGGATCGACTGCTGCTCGGCATCGGCACGGGCAGCGGCGACGATCTTGTTGCCTTCCTCGGTCGCACGGGCCTTGGCCTCGTCGATGATGGCCTGAGCGCGGCGCTCGGCGTCCGCAATACGCGATGCCGTTTCGTTGCGCGTCTGGGCCAGTTCCTTCTCGACGCGCTGGTTCACAGCGGTCAATTCGGATTTGGCACGGTCGGCGGCAGCGAGGCCATCGGCGATTTTCTGGGCTCGCTCGTCCAGTGCTTTCGCGATCGGGGGCCACACGAACTTCATCGTGAACAGCACCAGGATCAGAAAGACGATGGCCTGAACGAACAGGGTCGCGTTGATACTCACGGCAACACCTTTCTAGTTGGGCGTTGAACGGAGCTTAGGCCAGGACGAAGGGGTTGGCGAAAGCGAACAGCAGAGCAATGGCCACGCCGATCAGGAAGGCGGCGTCGATCAGACCGGCCAAGATGAACATCTTGGTTTGCAGTTCGTTGATCAGCTCAGGCTGGCGAGCGGACGCTTCGAGGTACTTGCCACCCATCAGTGCGATGCCGATCGAAGCGCCGATAGCGCCGAGACCCACGATCAGACCACAAGCCAGAGCGACGAGACCGAGAACGTTTTCCATGATGACTCCTAGGATGAAAAGAAAGGAAGGTTGAAAAAGAAAGGGAAAGGATCAGTGAGCTTCATGCGCCTGGCCGAGATAGATCAGCGCAAGCATCATGAAAATGAAGGCCTGCAGGGTGATCACCAGGATGTGGAAGATCGCCCAGATCGAGCCTGCAATGATGTGCCCCAGAGGGAGCAACACACCGGAAAGCGACATGGCAGCAGCACCGCCCATCAGGGCAATCAGCATGAACACCAACTCACCAGCGTACATGTTGCCGAACAGCCGCATGCCATGCGACACGGTCTTGGCAATGTATTCAATGATCTGCATGAGCAGATTGACCACGCCCAGGATCAGGGCGAAGACGGGATTCTTGCTGGTGCCGAACGGTGCGGTGACCAGTTCATGCGCCCAGCCGCCCAGGCCCTTGATCTTCACGCTGTAGTACAGGCAAAGCACCAGCACGGCGAACGACAGACCGAGGGTGGTGGACAGATCGGCAGTGGGCACCACGCGCAGATAGGCATGGTGCGGATCATGGCCGGCGGCACCGTAGATCTGGGCCCAGATGGCGGGCAGCAGATCGACCGGCAGCATGTCCATGGCATTCATCAGGAAGATCCAGACGAACACGGTCAGCGCCAGGGGAGCGATGAACTTGCGGCTTTCAGCGTTGTGGATGTTGGCCTTGGCCTGGTTGTCCACCATCTCGACCAGGATCTCCACCGCGGCCTGGAAACGGCCCGGCACACCGGAGGTGGCCGTGCGGGCGGCACGCCAGAAGACAAAAAGTGCGATGAAACCGAGAACCAAACCCACGATCACGGAATCGAAGTTCACCACGGAGAAATCGACAATGGACTTCTGCTTGATGTTCTGGAGATGCTGCAAGTGGTGAACGATGTATTCACTGGCAGTCGGTGCATGCGCTTCTGCGGCCATCGGACAACTCTTCTATCAATATCAATCGGTTTTTCGGACACCGGGCCGCACCATGAGGGCGATCCAGTACGTTTTCATAGTCACTACCATGCCGGCCAGCAATGCCAGCCAACTCAGCCCCGGAACCAGCCGGGGCGCCGCCGCCAGCATGGCAACGGTCATTGCAATCTTGACCAACTCCCAACCGAACAGGCCAGCCATCGCACCTCCCGCGGAAGTTTGATGCCGGGCCATGCCTCGCGCGAACAAGGCCGCAGGAATCACCACCGCCAGTGCGCCATATCCCGTGGACCAAGCCACAGAGGGCCTGCCGGAAACCAGCCATGCCACCAGGGCAGCCAGTGCTCCGACGAATGCCTGCCCCCAGACGATTCGCCACACGGAGATCCGCGGATGCCGGAGGCGCCACTGCGCAGCCTCTTCGGCTGACAGGGGCTTGAAGTCGGAATCTTCAGCCTCAGTTTCGTGGTCGGGAGCGTTTGTTTTCATTGAGGAATGACGCCCACTTTACAGACCGAAACTTTCACAAAGCCCCTGATTATAAGTAAAAACCACTTTCATCCGGCAATGACCTCTCAGGCCGGTATGAAAGTGTGCGCGCACGCGCTCCGTTGTGGTGACCGGCCAACGTGAACCGCCCTATCGCGGTGCAGACTTCGGCCGAAAGATTGCCGCCCCGAACCCGTTCAAAATGGCACGAAGCCCGCCGTTTATAGACCATCGCCATGACACAGCCCCCTTCCACGCTCCCATCAGACGCCCCGTCCGCGACCGATCCCCGCAAAGATTCGCTCGTCGAGTACCCCTCGTCGTTCCCCATCAAGGTCATGGGGCAGAAAGTGGATGGATTCGTCCACGCGGTGACGGAGCTGGCGCACCGCTTCGACCCGACCTTCGACGCGTCGACCATCGAACTGCGCGACAGCCGCGCCGGCAACTACCTGGGCGTCACCATCACGATCACAGCCACCAGCCGCGAACAACTTGACGACCTGTACCGGGCTCTGTCCTCGCACCCGATGGTCAAGGTGGTGCTCTAAGTCCCATGGAGATTCGCCACCTGGGCCTCGTGGACTATCGGGAGACGCTGCAGGGCATGCAGGCGTTCACGCAGGAGCGCACGACCCAGACTCCCGATGCGCTGTGGATCTGCCAGCACCCGCCGCTCTACACGCAGGGGCTGGCCGGCAAGGCCGACCATGTGCTGGTCCCTGGCGACATTCCCATCGTCGCCACCAACCGGGGCGGGCAGGTGACTTTCCATGGCCCGGGGCAGGTCGTGGCCTATCCGTTGCTGGATTTGCAGCGCGCAGGTTATTTCGTCAAGGAATACGTCTACCGCATCGAAGAATCGGTGATCCGGACGCTGGCCCATTTCGGCGTCACCGGGCACCGCGTGGGCGGGGCCCCGGGCATCTACGTGCGCCTGGACAACCCGGCAGGCCATGCCCAGCTGCCGCAGCGGCCACGCAAGGCCGAGGGTCTGCCAGCCACGCAAGCCCATGACGCCCCTGACTTCACCGGGCTGGGCAAGATCGCCGCACTGGGCATCAAGGTGTCGCGCCACTGCACCTACCACGGCGTGGCACTCAACGTGGACATGGACCTGGAACCCTTCTCGCGCATCAACCCTTGTGGCTACGCAGGGTTGCAAACGGTGGACCTTTCTACAATCGGGGTCCACACCACCTGGGAAGAAGCCGCCGAAGTGCTGAGCCAGCAGCTCGCCATTCGCCTGGCCCCCTGACCACTACCCTGCCATGAGCACTCCTGAAGTCGTGCGCGAAGCGCAAACCACCGCTGCCTACAACCCGCTGGCCAAGCAGAAGGCAGCCGCCAAGCTGTCGCGCATTCCGATCAAGGTCGAGCAAGGCGAAGTGCTCAAGAAGCCCGAGTGGATCCGGGTGAAGGCGGGCAGTCCCACCACGCGCTTCTACGAGATCAAGGACATCCTGCGCGAGAACAAGCTGCACACGGTGTGCGAGGAAGCCAGTTGCCCCAACATCGGCGAATGCTTCGGCAAGGGAACGGCCACGTTCATGATCATGGGCGACAAGTGCACGCGCCGCTGCCCGTTCTGCGACGTGGGGCATGGCCGGCCCGACCCACTGGACAAGGACGAGCCACTGAATCTGGCCAAGACCATCGCTCAGTTGCGGCTGAGGTACGTGGTGATCACCAGCGTGGACCGCGATGATCTGCGCGATGGCGGCAGCGGGCACTTCGTGGAGTGCATCCAGCACATCCGCACTCTCTCCCCCTCCACCCAGATCGAGATCCTCGTGCCGGACTTCCGCGGACGGGATGACCGCGCGCTGGAGATCCTCAAGGCCGCGCCGCCCGACGTGATGAACCACAATCTGGAGACGGCACCACGCCTGTACAAGGAAGCCCGGCCCGGCAGCGACTACCAGTTCAGCCTGAACCTGCTCAAGAAATTCAAGGCATTGCATCCTGGCGTGCCGACCAAGAGCGGCATCATGGTGGGCCTGGGCGAGACGGACGAGGAGATCCTCCAGGTCATGTCCGACATGCGCGCGCATGACATCGACATGCTGACCATCGGCCAGTACCTCTCGCCCTCCAACAGCCATTTGCCGGTGCGCCGATACGTGCACCCGGACACCTTCAAGATGTTCGAGGAAAAAGCCTACGAAATGGGCTTCAGCCACGCGGCGGTGGGTGCGATGGTTCGCTCCAGCTACCATGCAGACCAGCAGGCGCACGCGGCCGGCGTGTAACACCCGGATCGGAGCAACGGAAGGCCTCCGGTTGAAGCCCGCAACTCAGGACGTCGCGGGCGGTTCTGCGGGCGATGCACTGACGGTGAAGCCGATGCGCGTGACCTGCGCCGTGCTGCTGGCAAAGGTTTTTCCGCCATGCATTCGCGCGATGGCGTCCACGATGGCCAAGCCGAGGCCGTGGTGCTGGTCCGAACCATCGCGGGCCGATGTCGCCCGGTAAAAGCGCTCGAACAGCCTGTCGAGCGCCTCCGGTGCGATGCGGGGGCCCTCATTTTCAACGGTGATCTCCGCGCCGTCGCCCCACGGGCGGATGGCCACGACGATGGTGGAGTCCTTCGCTGCATAGCGGATGGCATTGCCCAACAGGTTGGACAAGGCCCGGCGCACCAGCGGCACGTCCACCGCTGCGGTGGCATCCCCCACGACCGTGCCCCGTAATCCAGCCTCCTCCATCAAGGCTTCATGGAACTCCAGCACGGCGCAGGCCTGCTCTGCAAGGCGGGCCGGCTGCCGTGAGCGCAAGAACTCTCCGCGATCGGCCCGCGACAGAAATAACATGTCGGCCACGATGCCTGAGAGCCGCCGGATCTCTTCCAGGTTCGACACCAGCAGCAACTGCATGTCCTGGGCGGAGCGAGGGCGGGCCAGCTCGACCTCCGCCGAGGCAATGAGGTTCGCCAGGGGCGTGCGCAACTCGTGGGCCACATCGGCATTGAAGGCCTTGGACTGCGAATAAGCCTGTTCGACCCGGGCCATGAGCGCATTGAATTGCACGATCCAGGGACGAAGCTCCTGGGCGAATTCAAGAGGATCAATGGGCACACTGGCAGCGTCCGGCGTGATGCGGGCGGTTCGCTCCGCCAACTTGCGCAGCGGCCGAAGGCCATGGCGCACGAGCAGCGCCCCCGTCAGCGAGACCAGCAGCGTGCCCAGCACCACGGCCAAGGCCAACGTCCCGCCCAGCCGGCGCAGAAGGCGCGCGTCCTGCGTGGTGTCGATGCCGATGCGCACGTTGAAGGAGGAGCCGCTGTCGTGCGGTGCCACCCGGTGATCGGCCCAGACCCATTCGCCCGAAGTGGCCGGGGTAGAACTGAACAACTGCGCGCCATCGCGGCCGATGGACACGCTCACGTTGCCATGGGAGGAAAAGTAATCTTCCAGCTTGTGCTGCAAGGACAGCGCGCCGCCCCCTTGGCTGCGCTCGTTCAGCAGATGGGATACCAGTCGCGCCTGCTGGTCCAGCTCTTCCTGCGCCTTCTGTCGAAAATTCCACGCCGTGACGACATAGACGGAGACGCAGAGCACGCTGAGGCCAATCAGCGTCTGCAGGGCCAGCCAAACGGACAACCGACGCTGTATCGATGACGGGAAAGGACTCATGGCGGTCCCCGATCCTCCAAGACGTAACCCATTCCGCGCACCGTGTGCAAGAGCCGTCGCGCAAACGGATCGTCCAGCTTGCTGCGCAGGCGTCGCACGGCCACCTCCACCACATTGGTTTCGCTGTCGAAGTGCATGTCCCACACTTGTTCGGCGAGCGTCGTTCGAGAGAGCACGCGCCCCTGGCGGCGCATCAGCAAGGCGAGCAAGGCGAACTCCTTGGCGGTCAGGTCGATCCGCACGCCTTCACGGTGGCATTTGCGTGCAACCAGATCAAGCTCCAGGTCGGCCAGTTTCAAGACGGTGTGCTCCTGCAGCGGCCCCCTGCGCTGCAGGGCCTGCACCCGCGCCAGCAGTTCGGAGAACGCGAAGGGCTTGACCAGATAGTCGTCAGCGCCCTGCTGCAGACCCCTGACGCGATCCTCGACCTGATCGCGGGCCGTGACCATCAATACGGGCACGTCCTTGCCCTGCCGAATGGCGGCCAGCACGCCGAAACCATCCACCCCGGGCAGCATCACGTCGAGCAGGATGACCGAGTAATCGCCCTGCGTGGCGAGGTACCGACCCTGGATGCCGTCCCTGGCAATGTCGACTACGTAGCCGTTTTCTTCCAAGCCTTTTTTGACGTAATCGCCCAGCTTGGGCTCGTCTTCGATGACCAGTATGCGCATCGGGCCATCGTATCGCCCGGGGACCGATTGGAAGATGACGAATTCGTCATCTTGCCGTCGGTGAATCGGCCGACTGGGTTTTTACAGTGACTTCACGCCGGCACAACGTTCGGCTGCATCCCGGTCCGGCGGTTCGGGCCGGATGCCCAACCCAGGAGATTGACCATGACCCGTTCCCCCGCCGTTTTTCTGTTCGCCGCCATGTCGGCTGCATGGGTGCCCTTGAGCGCTTCGGCGGCCAGCACCTTGCACAGCGCGCCCACCGAAGCCGGCTACACCGTGCATCCGCAGCATGCCGCCCAGGCAAAGTCGCGGGCGCAGGTCCTGTCGGAGCTGGCCACTGCCCGCACCGACGGCACCCTGGTGGCCATGCAGTGGGGCCTGGAGGTGCCTCGCAAGGAGGCCAATGCCCCGAGCGCGCTGACACGCGAGCAAGTGCGCCTGGAGGCCGAGCGCGCCGCCAAGGGCAACCTGCTGCGCTATGGCGACCATTGAGCCCGCCTCCGCACCCATGCAAATGCCAATGCAGGGCGCCTGACCACCCGGAGGCTTCGGGCAATGCCCAGCCCCGTGTCAGGCCCTTGCGGCCCACCGATATACTGCCGCCCGATGCGCCGCTGGCTGATGATTCTTTTGCTTTTCGCGATGCCGTTCCAGCTGAGCTGGGCGGCCGCCGCAGGCTATTGCCAGCACGAAAGCAATGCCAGCGCCTCGCATTTCGGGCACCACGAACACCACCACGTCGCGGCCACCAGTGCGTCGGCACAAGACACCGATACGCCCTCGGACCCCTTGCCGGGAGGTCCGGACAATGATTGCCTGACCTGCCACACCTGCACGGTGCAGCCCCTGGCCCATACCGCCAACGTAGCGGCCACGACCGGGCCCGCCGCCCGGCCCCCGTCCTTCACCGAGTCCTATCGCTCCCACGTGGGAGGCATTCCCACGCGCCCTGCCTGGCCCGCGCTCGCCTGATTCGGCGAGAGACACGGCACGGCCTTCCCTCTTTGATCACAGCCCTTCGCTGAGAACTCTCGCCGAATTCGTCCGCCCGTTGTTGTTGCAACCCAGGAGAATTCGATGCACAGGCATTTCGTGTCGCTGGCCGCCATGGCTTTCGCGGCATTTCCGGTCTTTTCGCACAGCCAGACCACCCCGTTTCCTCCCCCGTCCACAGTGCAGCCACGCACCGTGGAATCGTCCGAGCCCTTGAGCCTTGCCACCGCGGTGACACTGGCATGGCAGAACAACCCCGACCTGTCCGCCGTGGCGCGTGCGCGCGACGCGGCGGATGCTGCCATCCGTCAGGCGGGCGCACGGCCCAATCCCGTGCTGGAGACCACGGTGGAAGACCTGCGGCAGGAGCGCCGCACGACGACCGTGCAGATCAGCCAGCCGATCGAGCTGGGCGGCAAGCGAGCCGCCCGCATCACAGCCGCCGAGCGGGCGCGGGACCAGGCCGCCGCCGCGGCCATGGCGCGCAGATCGGAGCTTCGCGCGGGCGTGATCACCGCCTTCTTCGAAGTCCTGGCCGCGCAGGAGCGCGTCCGCATGGCCCAGGACTCAGTCACGCTGGCACAGCGGGCGGTGCATGCCGCGGCCAACCGGGTGGCGGCCGGCAAGGTCTCGCCCCTGGAAGAAACGAAGGCCAAGGTGGCCGAGTCCGGCGTGCAGGTGGAGCGCCTGCAGGCCGAGGGTGCACTGCGGACGGCAAGGCAGCAATTGGCCACGCTGTGGGGCAATCCGAAGCCCGCCTTCGCCCATGCCGTGGGACAGCTCGATGCCTTGCCCACCCCACCGTCCAGCCTGGAGATCGAGCAGCGGATGCATGGTGCACCCGCGTTGGTTCAGGCACGGCTGGAAGTCGATCGGCGCAGCGCGCTCACGGCCCTGGAGCAGGCCAAGCGGGTGCCTGACATCGCAGTGACGCTGGGCAGCAAGCGAAGCCCCGACGTGGGCGGAAACCAGTGGGTGGTGGGCGTGTCCATTCCCCTGCCCATTTTCGACACCAACCAGGGCAACCTGGCCGAAGCGTTGAACCGCGAGGAGCAGGCGCGCGACGAACTGCTGTCCACCGAACTGCGCACGGCCTCCGAAGCGGCAGCGGCATTGGAGACCCTCCACGCATCGCGTCTCGAGGCCGAAACACTGCAGCGCGACGCCCTTCCCGGCGCAGAGAGCGCCTACCAGGCCGCGACCAAAGGGTTCGAACTGGGCAAGTTCAGTTTTCTGGAAGCCCTTGATGCACAGCGCACGCTGCTGCAGGTGCGCACGCAGACGCTGCGCGCCCTGGCCGCCGCGCACCGCGCCGCCAGCGACCTGGACCGGCTGCTGGGGCATGCCGGCGACGACCTGCCCTCCCCCATTTCATTTGCCCGCTGAAAGTCCGCCATGAACAAACGACTGAACCCATCGACCGGCAAAGCCGGCAAGCGCCAATGGTGGGTGGTGGCCGCCATTCTGGTGGTCACGCTGATCGCCGGCGCCCTGATCCTGCGGGGCAGCCCCGCCTCCTCCCAGGGTAGCCACGCCGAAGCAGATGGCCATGCGCCCCACGCGGAGGAAGCGTCCCATGGCTCCCCCGGTGAGAAAAGCGCCAGCCGGGACACCCATGCAGAGGAGGAAGCGGCCAAGGGCCCGCATGGCGGCCAGCGATTCACGGAAGACGGCTTCAGCCTCGAGGCGAAAGTGTTGGAAGACGGCGGCACCCCGCATCTCGCAGTCTGGCTTTCCGAGCAAGGCAAGCCGGTGAAAGCGGATGCCGCCCAGTTGTCCGCCACGCTGACGCGACCGGGAGGGGAACGGGAAACGCTGTCGTTCACCGCCGATGGCGAGGGATTGAAGAGCGAGCAGGCCATCGAGGAGCCGCATGTGTTCGAGATCGCCCTCTCCGTTCAGAAGGACGGCCGTGCACACACCTTCACGCTGCACCAGGAAGAAGGAAAAATTCCCCTGACAGAAGCGCAGGCCAAGGCCGCCGGCATTGCGATCGACACCGCGGGCCCCGCGCGCATCCGCGCCACGCTGCAGTTGCCGGGTGAAATCAAATTCAACGAGGACCGCACCGCCCACGTGGTGCCGCGGCTGGCGGGCGTGGTGGAAAGCGTCTCGGCCCAGCTCGGCCAACAGGTCCGCAAGGGGCAGGTACTGGCCGTGCTGTCGAGCCCGGCGCTGTCAGAGCAGCGCAGCGAGCTGCAGACCGCACAGCGCCGGGCCGAACTGGCCCGGACCACGTACGAGCGCGAGAAGAAGCTGTGGGAGGAAAAAATCGCGCCGGAGCAGGACTACCTGCAGGCGCAGCAGTCCCTGCGCGAAGCGCAGATCGCGGTCGCCAATGCACAGCAGAAGCTCTCTGCCATCGGTGCCACGCCTGCCGCATCGGCCCTGGGCCGCTATGAACTGCGCGCACCTTTCGACGGCATGGTGGTCGAAAAGCACCTGTCGCTGGGCGAGTCCGTGAAGGAGGACGCGAATGTCTTCACCCTCTCCGACCTGTCCACCGTGTGGGCCGAAATCAGCGTGGCCGCGCAACACTTGCCGTTGGTGCGGGTGGGCGAGCGGGTGACCGTGCGCTCCACCGCGTTCGATGCGAAGGCGGAGGGCGAGGTCTCCTATGTCGGCGCCCTGATCGGCGCGCAGACGCGCATGGCCACGGCCCGCGTGGCGGTGGCGAATCCGCAGAAGGTCTGGCGGCCCGGACTGTTCGTGGAGGTCGAGCTGGTGTCGTCCGAAGCAACACCGCCGGTCACCGTGCGGACCGATGCGGTGCAGACCGTCGATGACAAAACCGTGGTCTTCGTCCGGGCCGAGGGCGGCTTCATTGCCCAGGCGGTTCAACTGGGTCGCACGGATGGCCAGCGGGTCGAGGTCGTCAAAGGGTTGGCGGCCGGCACGGCCTATGCCGCGGCAGGCAGCTTCGTCGTGAAATCCCAGCAGGGCAAGAGCTCGGCGTCGCACTCGCACTGAAGGTGGCCCATGTTTGAACGTGTCATTCAGTTTTCCATCGCGCAACGCTGGCTCGTGATGCTGGCCGTGCTCGGCATGGCGGCCCTGGGCCTCTACAGTTACCAGAAGCTGCCCATCGATGCCGTGCCGGACATCACCAACGTCCAGGTGCAGATCAACACCGCGGCGCCCGGCTACTCCCCCCTGGAAGTGGAGCAGCGCGTGAGCTTTCCCGTGGAGACCGTCATGGCAGGGCTGCCCGGGCTGCAGCAGACCCGCTCGCTGTCGCGCTACGGGCTGTCGCAGGTGACCGTGATCTTCCAGGACGGCACCGACATCTACTTCGCACGGCAACTCGTGAACGAGCGCATCCAGTCGGCCCGCGGCCAGATGCCGGAGGGCGTTCACCCGGTCATCGGCCCCATATCGACAGGCCTGGGGGAAATCTACCTCTGGACGGTGGAAGCCCAGGACGGAGCCCGCAAGCCGGATGGGCAACCCTACACCTCCACGGACCTGCGCGAGATCCAGGACTGGATCATCAAGCCGCAGCTGCGCAACGTGCCCGGCGTGACCGAGATCAACTCGATCGGCGGGTATGCCAAGGAGTACCAGATCGCCCCCAGCCCCGACAAGCTGCTGGCGCATGGCCTCACGATGGGGGACCTGGTCACCGCGCTCGAACGCAACAACGCGAACGTGGGAGCCGGGTACATCGAGCGCCGCGGAGAGCAATACCTGATCCGCGCTCCCGGGCAGGTGCAGTCGATGGACGACCTGCGCAACGTCATCCTCGGCAACGCGGGCGGCGTGCCGCTGCGCGTCAGGGATGTGGCCGAGGTCGGGCTGGGCAAGGAACTGCGCACCGGCGCCGCCACCGACAACGGCCGAGAGGTCGTTCTGGGCACGGTGTTCATGCTCATCGGCGAGAACAGCCGCACGGTCTCCCAGGCCGTGGACCGCAAGATGAAGGAGATCAACCGGACCCTGCCCGCCGGCGTGCATGCGGTGACGGTGTACGACCGCACGGTGCTCGTGGACAAGGCCATCGCCACCGTGAAGAAGAACCTCTTCGAGGGCGCGGTGCTGGTGATCGTGATCCTGTTCCTCTTCCTGGGGAACATCCGCGCGGCGTTGATCACGGCCATGGTCATACCGCTGTCGATGCTGTTCACCTTCACCGGCATGGTGAACCAGAAGGTCAGTGCCAACCTGATGAGCCTGGGTGCGCTGGACTTCGGCATCATCATCGACGGCGCGGTGGTGATCGTTGAGAACTGTGTGCGGCGCCTGGCCCACGCACAGCAGCACAAGGGCCGGCCGCTGACGCGGGCGGAGCGTTTTCACGAAGTATTCGCGGCGTCGCAGGAAGCACGGCGGCCGCTGCTGTTCGGCCAGCTCATCATCATGATCGTGTACCTGCCGATCTTCGCGCTCACCGGGGTGGAGGGAAAGCTGTTCCATCCGATGGCGTTCACGGTGGTCATCGCGCTGGTCGGTGCGATGGTGCTGTCGGTCACCTTCATTCCTGCCGCCGTGGCGCTGTTCATCGGCAAGACGGTGGGCGAGAAGGAAAACCGGCTCATGGGCTGGGCCCGCCGCGCCTACGCGCCGCTGCTGGACAGCGCCATGGGCGCCAAGCCCGTGGTCATCGCACTGGCACTCGCGGCCGTGCTGCTGTCCGGCCTGCTGGCAACGCGCCTGGGCACCGAGTTCGCGCCCAGCCTGGGCGAGGGCGATTTCGCCATGCAGGCGTTGCGCATTCCCGGCACCAGCCTGTCGCAGTCGGTGGCGATGCAGCAGCATCTGGAGAGCACGCTGAAGGCGAAGTTTCCCGAGATCGAGCGGGTTTTTGCCCGCACCGGAACGGCCGAGATAGCGTCGGACCCGATGCCGCCCAACATCTCGGACGCCTACATCATGCTCAAGCCGCAGGACACCTGGCCTGCACCGGCCCGGTCGCGCGAACAGCTCCTTGCGGCCATCCAGGCCGAGGTGGAGCAACTGCCGGGCAACAACTACGAGTTCTCACAGCCCATCCAGTTGCGGTTCAATGAACTCATCTCCGGCGTGCGCAGCGATGTGGCGGTGAAGATCTTCGGAGATGATATGGCCGTGCTCGACCAGACCGCCCAGAAGGTCGCAGAAGTGCTCAACCGCATCGATGGCGCCACTGAGGTCAAGGTGGAGCAGACGAGCGGCCTGCCGGTGCTGACGGTGAACATCGACCGCGCCAAGACCGCCCGCTACGGACTGAATGTGGGCGATGTCCAGGAGGCCGTGTCGATTGCCGTGGGCGGGCGCGAGGCCGGCACCCTTTTCGAAGGCGATCGGCGCTTCGGCATCCTCGTGCGGCTGCCGGAGCACATCCGGACCGACCTGGAGGCCATCCAGCGCCTGCCGGTCGCACTGCCTCGCGGCGGCGACGCCGCGGACGCCCGCGTCCGCTTCATCCCGCTGAGCGAAGTGGCCACGCTGCAGTTGGCACCGGGCCCCAACCAGGTCAGCCGGGAGGACGGAAAACGCCGCATCGTCGTGAGTGCCAACGTGCGGGGCCGGGACCTGGGCTCCTTCGTGGCCGAGGCGGAGCAGGCCATGCAAGCCGTCCAGATCCCGGCGGGCTACTGGACCGCCTGGGGCGGCCAGTACGAAAACCTGCAGTCGGCCACCCAGCGCCTTCAGGTGGTCGTGCCGGTCGCGTTGCTGCTGGTCTTCACCCTGCTGTTCGCCATGTTCGGCAATGTGAAGGACGGGCTGGTCGTGTTCACCGGCATCCCGTTCGCCCTCACCGGCGGCATCGTGGCGCTGTGGCTGCGCGACATCCCGATCTCGATCTCGGCCGCGGTCGGATTCATCGCGCTGTCGGGCGTCGCCGTGCTGAACGGGCTGGTGATGATCTCCTTCATCCGCGGCCTGCGCGAAGGCGGCATGCCGCTGGACGCCGCCATCCGTGAGGGGGCGCTCACCCGATTGCGGCCCGTGCTCATGACGGCGCTGGTGGCCTCGCTGGGCTTCGTTCCCATGGCCATTGCCACCGGCACCGGAGCAGAGGTGCAGCGGCCGCTGGCGACGGTGGTCATCGGCGGCATCCTGTCCTCGACCGCGCTCACGCTGCTGGTGCTGCCGCTGCTGTACCGGATCGTGCACCGGCGCAGCGAAGAAGAGGATGCCCAAGCCGCCGCCCACTTGCCGTCTACGGCCTGAGCACGCCCGCCTGCCGGCCTCTGCGGGCGGGCGGGCCGGCGGGCCTCGCTCAGTTCACCGTCAGCTTGCCGGGGCCTGCGTTGGACAGCACTTTCGCCTTGACGCTCGAGGCGGCGTCCAGGGTGTATCCGCCCGCATAAGGAATCGTCCAGCCCGCTGCAGCAAAGCCGCATTGGGCTGCGAGACCGAGCGCAACGCCGTTGAGCAGCGACCCGGTATCGCGGATGGTGCCCGTCCTGGAAGCCGCACCGGGGTTCTTCACCACATCGGCGCAGGTGGCCGCGCCGGGCACCTCGGACACGTTGTTTTCCGAGAGGATCTGCGCCTTGTAGCCCACTCCCAGGCTGTAGTTGTGCTTGTAGGGTGCGTCCGATTTGCTGCCGGTGTAGTAGTTGTTGTACACGTGGACCCTGCCGTAACGCACGCGGGGCGCGCGCTCCACGACCTGGCTGTAGAGGTTGTGGTGGAAGGTCACCGTGAGATGGCCCTCCTCGTCGGTGCTGCTGTCCGAGGCGCCCACCAGGTGGGTTTTGTCGTGCCGGTCGAACACGTTGTTGGACACCGTCACGTAGTCGCTCGCGTGGATCACGTCCAGCGCACCGTCGTGGCATTGCTGGGGCTGGCCCTTTTCGATGGGTGCCTGATCGTCGGTGACGGGCGCGTCGGTGAACCGATTGTGGTCCACCCAGATGCGTTGCGAACTGTAGATCGTGACCGCATCGAAGTCGGAGTTCCACCGCCCCTCGCTGCTGCTCCAGACCGGCGACAGATCGCAGGGAGCGACGATGGTCAGATTGCGCAGGATGACGTTGGAAACCCGCTTCATCAGGATCGAGGCGTTGACGATCCGGGCATCGCTTCCGGCCCCGATCAACGTGGTGTTGCTCGGAATCGTGATGAGGTTGCGCGCAGCCTGATCGGCCCGGCTGGTGAAAGGCCCTCCGTTGTCCGCGGCGGCCATGTCGATGGTGCCGTACACCACGATGATTTTCGGTTGGGCACCGCCCGCGCTGAGCGCGGCATTCAACTGGGATGGCGAACTGACCTTGCTCAGGTACTTCGCCGTGGCGCCCGCGCCGCCCGTGGTGCCGCCGCCCTGGCTGGCCCAGCCGTCGGGCGGTGCCGTGTCGGTGGTGTTGTCGGCATGCGCCGCGCCGGACAGCGCGGCGATCAAGAGTGCAGCGAGAGAGCGTTGAATCACGATGGAGTCCTTTGGATCGGAAGAACAGAGCGCCACGAACCCCGGCCCCTCTGGCGCGGGGACGGCCATTCACCCCGTGACTGTGGCAACGCGCAGCCCTGTCTTCGTCGCACCCACCCGAAGCACCTGCCGGACAGGCGAACTCGGCCCGTGGATGCGGGGCTCACACGGCGAGCCGATACCCCACACCGGTCTCGGTCAGCAGATGGCGCGGCTGGGCCGGGTCCGCCTCCAATTTCTGGCGCAGGTGGCCCATGTAGATGCGCAGGTAGTGGTTCTGGTCCGAACGCATGGGGCCCCACACCTCGCGCAGCAGCTGCCGCTGCGTGATCACGCGGCCGGCATTGGCCACCAGCACGGACAGCATGCGGTACTCGGTGGGCGTGAGGTGCACCTCGGCATGGCCGCGCCGCACCACCCGAGCGTTCCGGTCCACCTCGATGTCGCCGAAGCGGAACACGGGCTCCTCGGCCACCGGGGTAAGGCCGTTGCCGCTGGCGGCGCGCGGGCGGCGCAGGTTGGCGCGCACACGCGCCAGCAGCTCGCCGGTGCCGAACGGCTTGGTGAGGTAGTCGTCGGCGCCCGCATCCAGGGCCGCGATCTTGTCGGCCTCGTCGGTGCGGGCCGACAGCACGATGATGGGCACCGCCGACCAGCTGCGCACGTCGCGGATCAGCCCCACGCCATCGCCATCGGGCAGCCCCAGATCGAGCACCAGCAGGTCCGGCTGCCGCGTGCCGGCGGCCGACAGCCCCTCTCGCAGCGTCGCCGCCTCATGCACCAGCCAACCCTCGGCTTCGAGCGCACTGCGCACGAAGCGGCGGATCTGCGGCTCGTCCTCGATCACGATCACCGTTCGCAAGGCCAGGGTCATGGCGTTTCCGGCGCACCGGGCTCCAAGGGTTCGTCCAGGGGAAGCGGGGGCTCGTCGCGCCGCGGCAGGGTCACGGTGAACTCCGCCCCGCCGCGCTCGGCGCTGGCGGCGGAGATGTCGCCGCCGTGCGCCTGCACCACCGCCTTGCAGATGGCCAGCCCCAGGCCCACGCCGGGCGTGGCCGACTCCGACTGGCCACGGGTGAATTTCTCGAACAGCGTGTGCTCCTGCCCCCGCAGCGCGACCGGCAGGCCCGGCCCATGGTCGCGCACGGTCAGCCGCAGCGTGCTGGGCGTGGTGCTGGCGGACACCTCGATGGGCGGGGCGCCGTATTTGGCGGCGTTTTCCAACAGGTTGACCAGCACCCGCTCGATGAGCACGGCATCGAATTCCACCAAAGGGAGGTCCGCCGGCAGGTGCGTGACCACCGGCAAGCGCCCCAGCGCAGGGCGTGCCGCCCGGATCGCGGTGCCCACCACCTCCTCGACCGACTGCCAGTCGCGCCGCAGGTTCACGCTGCCGCCGGCAATGCCGCTCTCCAGCCGTGCCATGTCGAGCAGGTTGCTCACCAGCGCGTGCAGCTGATGGGCCTGCGCCACGATGGCGCGGCCGGCCTCGGCCTGGCCTTCGGCCGACTGCGCGGGCAGCGATTCCGCCAGCGCGATCAGCGCCGTGAGTGGGGTGCGCACGTCGTGCGAAATGGCGCCCAGCAGGGCATTGCGCAGGCGCTCCGACTCCATGTCCACCACCGCGCGCTGCGCCACGTCCACGTAGTGCACCCGCTCCAGGGCGATGGCGATCTGCCGGGCCAGCGTATCGAGCTGCTGCGCCTGCTCGGGGATCAGCAGCCAGCGCGGCTGCGCAGGCTCCAGCGCCAGCACGCCCCGCACGCGCATGGGCGCCTTGAGCGGCACATAGCGCCAGGTCTGTGCGGCCAGCGTGGCCGTGGCCAGGCCGGCGCTCTGGCCCTGGCGCAGCGTCCAGTCGGCCACGTTCGCGTCGAATCCGGGTGGCAGCCCCTCGGGCATGGCCAGGCGGTCGCTCTCGTCCAGCGCGAGCACCGCCGCGCGCCCGCCGAAATGCTTTTGCACCGCGGCAGCACCGATGGCGGTGATCTGCTCCACCTGCAGCGCTGCGGACAGTTCGCGCGTGAGGTCGAACAACGACTGCGCGCGCCGCTCGCGGCTCGCCGACACGCCCGCCGCGAAGCGCAGCCCCGCGGTGAGCTGCCCCACCAGCAGCCCCACCATGAGCATGACCCCGAAGGTGACGAGGTACTGCACGTCGCTCACGGCGAACGACATGCGCGGCGAGACGAAGAAGAAATCGAACGCCAGCACGTTGACCAGCGCCGCGAGGGCCGCCGGCGCCCGGCCGAACCGCATGGCCACGCCCACCACCCCGAGCAGGTACAGCATGACGATGTTGGCCAGCTCGAACACCCCGGACAGCAGGTGGGTGAGCAGGGTGACGGCCACGCTCACGGCCAGTGACCACACGAAGCCCGGCCAGCGGGCCGGCTGGCGCTCCTCGCTGTCGAGCGCTTCGGTGCCGGCCCGCCCCCAGTCCGCCTGCGCCAGGCGCCGCGAACTGCCGGCGCGCCCGGCCTCCACGATGTCGAGGGCCGGGGCCGCAGCGGCCAGGACCTGCGCCACGGGCCGTGCGGGCCACCAGCGCCGCCAGCCGGCGGCCTGGGCCGGGCGACCGACAACGAGCGTGGCGCAGTTGAGCCGGTGCGCATGCTCCGCCAGCACCGGAGCGACCTCACCACCGGTCAGCACCGCGGTTTCCGCGCCCAGGCCCTCCGCCAGCTGGAGGACGGCCAGCACGCGGTCCCGGCGCCGGGCATCGAGCCGCTGCAGCCGCGGCGTTTCCACATAGGCGGCGTGCCAGCGCACATTGAGCTGGCCGGCCAGCCGCGCCGCGGTGCGCACCGTCTGGGCGGCATCCTCGCCGGGCCCCACGCAGGCCAGCAAGGCGCCGGAGGTGTTCCAGGCCGGTGGCACGCGGTCGCCGCCCGCGCCGGACTGCTCCACGCGCCAGCCGCGCACGTCGTCCTCGACATGCTCGGCCGTGCGCCGCAGCGCGATCTCGCGCAGCGCGATCAGGTTGCCCTTGCGAAAGAAGTTCTGCGCCGCCCGCTCGGCCTGCTGCGGCAGGTAGACCTTGCCGGCGGCCAGGCGCGCGGCCAGTTCGTCCGGTGTGGCATCGACCAGCACCACCTCGTCGGCCTCGTCCAGCACCGTGTCGGGTACGGTCTCGTGCACGCGCACGCCGGTGATGGCGCCCACAGTGCCGTTCAGGCTTTCCAGGTGCTGAACGTTGAGCGCGGTCCACACCTCGATCCCGGCGGCGAGCAGCTCCTGCACGTCCTGCCACCGCTTGGCATGCCGGGACCCGGGCGCATTGGAGTGCGCCAGTTCGTCCACGAGCAGCACGGCCGGCTGGCGCGCCAGCGCACCGTCGAGGTCGAACTCGGTGCGCTGGCGGCCCCGGTAGTCCAGGCTGCGCAGCGGCAGCACGGGCAGGCCCTCGACCAGCGCGGCGGTCTCGCTGCGGCCATGGGTCTCGACCACCCCGATGAGCACGTCGCGCCCCGCCTTGCGCTCGCGCTGCGCCGCACTCAGCATCGACCAGGTCTTGCCCACGCCCGCGTTGGCACCGAAGTAGATGCGCAGCTTGCCGCGCTGGGTGCGCTCTTCCTCCGCGCGCATCTGGGCGATGAGCGCGTCGGGGTCCGGGCGGGCGATGTCAGGCATGGGCGAAGGAACGTGCGGGCCCTATTGTGGCGGGCGTTGCGCCGGGATCGGCGCAAGCGCCATGGGTCTCACCGCTCGGCATCGAGCGCGAGATTCAGGGCGAGCACGTTCACGCCCGGATCGCCGAGGAGCCCCAGGAACGGGGCATCGGTGTGCGCGTCGATCAGGGCCTGCACGCGCTCCACCGGCCAGCCCCGCGCCTTGGCCACGCGACTGGCCTGGTAGCGCGCGGCGGCGGGGCTGATGTGCGGGTCGAGCCCGCTGGCGGAGGCCGTGACCAGGTCCACCGGCACGGGCGCGGCATTGCCAGGATCGGCCTCGCGCAGCGCCTGGACGCGCGCGGTGACGGCTTCCGTGAGGGCGGGGTTCAGCGGGCCCAGGTTGGAGCCGCCCGACGCGCTGGCGTTGTAGGGCATGGGCGCGGTGGCCGAGGGGCGGCCCCAGAAGTGCTTCGGGTCGGTGAAGTTCTGCCCGATCAGGGACGAGCCCACGGCCTGCCCGCCGCGCAGCACCAGGCTGCCTGCGGCCTGCTGCGGAAACGCGGCTTGCGCCACACCCGTGACGATGAGCGGATAGACAACGCCCGTGATCACGCTCAGCAGCACGAAAAGGGTCAGCGCGGGACGGAGGATTTTGGTCATGTCGATGCTTCCTTGCACAGTTCAAACGAGGCCCACGGCCACCAACGCCCAGTCGATGAGCTTGATGCCGATGAACGGCACCACCAGCCCGCCCAGGCCATAGATCGCCAGGTTGCGGCGCAGCAGCGCGGCGGCGCCCACCGGGCGATAGCGCACGCCCTTGAGCGCCAGCGGGATCAGGAACACGATCACCAGCGCGTTGAACACCACCGCCGACAAAATGGCCGAGGAGGGGCTCGCCAGCCGCATCACGTTGAGCGCGGCCAGCTGCGGATAGGTGGACACGAAGATCGCCGGAATGATGGCGAAATACTTGGCCACGTCGTTGGCGATGGAGAACGTGGTGAGCGAGCCGCGCGTCATCAGCAGGGCCTTGCCGGTCTCCACCACCTCCAGCAGCTTGGTGGGGTTGGAGTCCAGGTCCACCATGTTGCCGGCCTCCTTGGCGGCCTGCGTACCACTGCCCATGGCCACGGCCACGTCGGCCTGGGCCAGTGCCGGTGCATCGTTGGTGCCGTCGCCGGTCATGGCCACCAGGCGGCCCTCGGCCTGGTACTGGCGGATCAGCGCCAGCTTGTCCTCGGGCGTGGCCTCGGCCAGGAAGTCGTCCACCCCGGCCTCAGCGGCGATGGCAGCGGCGGTCAGCTTGTTGTCGCCCGTGATCATTACCGTCTTGATGCCCATGCGCCGCAGTTCGGCGAAGCGCTCCTTGATGCCGGTCTTGACGATGTCCTTGAGCTCGACGATGCCCAGCACCTGGGCGCCCTCGGCCACCGCCAGGGGCGTGCTGCCGCGCCGCGCCACGTCGTCGGCCGCGCGCACCACTTCGGCCGGCACGCTGCCGCCCAGCGCCTGGATGTGGCGCACCATGGCCTGCACCGCGCCCTTGCGCAACGCCACCTCGGGCGCGCCGGCCGTGGCGGGCAGGTCCACGCCGCTCATGCGCGTCTGCGCCGTGAAAGGCACCAGGCGCACGCCAGGCGCAGCGGCTTCTTCCGGCAGGCCGCCGCGGCGCGCCAGCTCGACGATGCTGCGGCCCTCGGGTGTCTCATCGGCCAGGGACGCGAGCATGGCGGCGCGCGCAAGGCGCTCCTTGGCCACGCCGGGCGCCGGCAGGAAAGCACTCGCCTGCCGGTTGCCGTGCGTGATGGTGCCGGTCTTGTCCAGCAGCAGCACATCCACGTCGCCCGCGGCCTCCACCGCGCGTCCGGAGGTGGCGATCACGTTGGCCTGCATCATGCGACTCATGCCCGCCACGCCCACGGCCGACAGCAGGCCGCCGATGGTGGTGGGAATCAGGCACACGAGCAGCGCCACCAGCGCGGTGAGCGACACGACCGTGCCCGCCCCCGATGCACCCACGCTGAAGATCGAGAACGGCAGCAGTGTCACGGTGACCACGAGGAACACGATGGTGAGCGCCACCAGCAGGATGGTCAGCGCCACCTCGTTGGGCGTCTTCTGGCGCTTGGCGGCCTCGACCATGCCGATCATGCGGTCCAGGAACGATTCGCCCGGGTTCACCGTCACGCGCACCACCAGCCAGTCCGACAGCACCCGGGTGCCGCCCGTGACGGCCGAGAAGTCCCCGCCCGACTCGCGCACCACCGGCGCGGATTCGCCGGTGATGGCGCTCTCGTCCACCGATGCGACGCCTTCGATCACTTCGCCGTCCAGCGGAATCACGTCGCCCGCATCCACCTGCACCACGTCGCCGCGGCGCAGGTTGGTGGCCTGCTCGGGCAGGAAGGTCGCGCCATGGCGCGGCTCGGCGAGCTTCTTGGCCCAGGTGTCCTTGCGCAGGCCGCGCAGCGATGCGGCCTGCGCCTTGCTGCGGCCCTCCGCCAGCGCCTCAGCGAAGTTGGCGAACAGCACGGTGAACCACAGCCAGACGGCGATCGCCAGCACGAAGGCCGGGCGCATGCCCGTGTCCTGGGGCACCGTGAGTGCATGCAGCCAGAGCAGCGTGGTGAACAGGCTGCCGATGAACACGATGAACATCACCGGATTGCGCCACTGCACGCGGGGATCGAGCTTGGCGAACGACTGCCACAGCGCGGGCTTGACCAGCGCCGCATCAAACAGCGAAAGGGAAAGGGATGTCTTGGGGGTTGTCATGTCAGGGCCTCACTGGGGTCCACAGCATCAGGTGTTCCACGACGGGGCCCAGCGCCAGGGACGGAACGTAATTGAGCAAGCCCACCAGCAGCACGGTGGCGATCAGCAGGGCCACGAACAGCGGCCCGTGCGTGGGCAGCGTGCCGGCGGTGGCGGGCAGCCGCTTCTTGGCCGCGAGCGAGCCCGCGATGGCCAGCACCGGCACGATCACGCCGAAGCGCCCGAACCACATGGCCAGCCCCAGCAGCACGTTGTAGAACGGCGTGTTGGCCGACAGGCCCGCGAAGGCGCTGCCGTTGTTGTTGCCCGCCGAGGTGAGGGCATAGAGGATTTCGGAGAAACCATGCGCACCCGGATTGGCGATGCCCGCCTTGCCGGACTCTGCTATCACCGCCACCGCTGCACCCACCAGCACCAGGATGGGCGTGACCAGGATGGCCACCGAGGTGAGCTTCATCTCGCGCACTTCGATCTTCTTGCCCAGGTACTCCGGCGTGCGGCCGATCATCAGCCCCGCCATGAACACTGCGAGGATGGCGAACACCAGCATGCCGTACAGGCCCGTGCCCACGCCGCCGAAGACCACTTCGCCCAGCTGCATCAGCACCATCGGCACCAGCCCACCCAGCGGGGTGAACGAGTCGTGCATCGCGTTCACCGCGCCGCACGAGGCGGCCGTCGTCACGGCGGCGAAGAGTGCCGATGCGGTGATGCCGAAGCGCACCTCCTTGCCCTCCATGTTGCCGCCGGACTGCAGTGCAGTCACCGCCTGGTCCACCCCCAGCGCGGCGATGCGCGGGTTGCCGGCCTGCTCGGCGGGAATGACCACGGCCACCGCCACGGCGAACATCAACGTCATGGCCGCCAGGATCGCCAGGCCCTGGCGCGGATCGCCCACCACCCGGCCGAACGTGAAGCACAACGCGGCGGGGATCAGGAAGATCGCGAGCATCTGCACGAAGTTGGCCAGCGGCGTGGGGTTCTCGTACGGATGGGCCGAATTGGCATTGAAGAAGCCCCCGCCATTGGTGCCCAGCATCTTGATGGCCTCCTGCGACGCCACCGGCCCCATGGCCAGCGTTTGCGTGGCGGTGCTCGCGCTCTCCGTCACCGGGTTGCCGGCCGCGTCTTTCACGGGCTGCCCGTCGGCCGTCAGCTTCGGGTTCTGGTAGGCCGTGGCCTCCAGCGTGGCGACATCCCGGGACGGCGAGAAGTTCTGGATCACGCCCTGCCCCACCAGAAACACGGCGATCACCAGAGACACCGGCACCAGCACCCAGGCGTTGATACGCACCATGTCGGCCCAGAAGTTGCCCACCAGCCCCTGGCCGTCGGTGCGGCGCGCGGCAAAGCCCCGGGCCAATGCGAACGCCACGGCGATGCCCGTGGCCGCCGACAGGAAGTTCTGTACCGACAGCCCCAGCATCTGCGTCAGATAGCCCATGGTGCCCTCGCCCGCATAGCCCTGCCAGTTGGTGTTGGAGACGAAGCTCACCGCGGTGTTGAAAGCCGAGTCGGGCGACACGGCGGCCATGCCCTGCGGGTTGAGCGGCAGCCAGGCCTGCAGGCGCTGCAGGCCGTACACGACCACGGCACCGATGGCATTGAACGCCAGCAAGGCCAGCGCGTAGTGGCGCCAGTGCATGCTCTCTTCGGGCCGCACGCCGGCCACGCGGTACAGCGGTGACTCGGCGCGGTGCATCCACTGCGGCAGCCGGCCATCGCAGATCGCGGCCAGCCATCGGCCCAGGGGCCAGGCCAGCACGAGGAGCACGAGGAGGAACAGGGCCAGCAGGCCCCAGGCGGACGCGTCCATGTCAGAACTCCTCGGCGCAGATGAGCGCGAACACCAGGTACGCGAACAGGACGACGGCCACGATGGCGCCGAAGCCGTAGAGCACGTCGAGCGCGATCACCGCGATGCCCCCTTGGGGCCGTCGAACCGGCCCAGCAGCACCACGGCCTCCGCCATGGCCACCCACAGCGCCACGAGCGCTGCAATCCACACGATGTCCATCTCTGACTCCTGCATCAAAACGATGGAATCGATTCTCGGAAGGTGCCCGTAAAAAGGGTGCACAGACTGGGGCATGGGGCGTAAACGTGCCGTAAAAATGCACGGCGGCGGGGTGCCGTTACCGATTCTTGATGGGCGGTGCCATGCTTTTGACACCGTTTTTACGGGTGCCTGCCTACGCTTTGCGCTTTTCCAACGACCGCGTGAAGCCATGACCCCTTTCCCCGTTTTCAGAGCCCTTCCCCTGGCCGCTGCCCTGTGCGCGGCCCTGCCGCTGCTGGCCCACGCCCAGTTCACAGGCAACCTCGCCCTCACCTCGAACTACAAGTTCCGCGGGCAGGACCAGGACATGCTCCGTTCGAACCAGTTCGCCAAGACCGGCGCCTTCAAGCCGGCGGTGCAGGGCGGCGTCGACTACGCCTTCGGCGACAGTGGCTGGTACATCGGCAACTGGAACGCCAGCGTGAACTGGCTGCGCGGCAACCACCTGGAGAGCGACCTCTACGGCGGCTACAAATGGAAGACCGGTGCCACCGATCTCGACGTGGGCGCCCTTGCCTACCTCTACCCCGGCAACCGCAGCGGCAACACCACCGAGCTGTATGCCAGCGCCACCCATGCCGACGAAGCCTTCGGCACGTTCACGCTCAAGTACTCGCACACGGTGTCGGACGACTATTTCGGCTATGCGGGCGCCCGGGCGGGCTCGGGCCTGTCGGGGCGCAACACGGGCTATGTGAACCTGGCGTACAGCCGCGCACTGGGCCCGCAGCTCAGCTTGAAGGCCGCCATCGGCTATACGCGAATGGCCGGAGACATCCGCCGCCTGGGATGGCCCAGCTACGTCGATTACCAGGTCGGTGCGGCCTACGACTTCGGCGGCGGGCTCTCGCTCACTGGGGCATTGCAGGGGGCCAACCGGCAGGCCGCCTATGCGGCCGCTACTGGCCCGGCAGCGGATGCCGCGCGCTACTCGCCCAACAAAGGGCGCCTCATCGTCACGCTGGCCCAGGTTTTCTGACGGAAGCGCCGCCGGCAAGGCTGGCGCAGCGGCATCTGGTCAAACAGGCCCGACGCCAGGAGATTCATTGCCTCTTTAGCTATTAAATTTATAGCAAATTATTCGGCCAGCAGCGCGGCCGGGTCGTCCGAGGCAAGCACGCCCTGCGCCCACGGCCCGAGCTTGCGGGTGTCGGCGCGCAGCACCTCCTGCTTGACCGCGAGGATCTGCGCCGGGTGCATGGAAAAGCTGCGCAGGCCCAGGCCCAGCAGCAGCCGCGTCATGGAGACGTCACCCGCCGTCTCGCCGCACACGCACACGCTCTTGCCCTGGCGCTCGCCCTCGGCAATCACCTGGGCCACCAGCTGCAGCACGGCGGGGTGCAAGGGGTCGTAGAGGTGGGCCACGGCCTCGTCGGCGCGGTCGATGGCCAGGGTGTACTGGATCAGGTCGTTGGTGCCGATCGACAGGAAGTCGAAATACTTCAGGAAGCTGCGCACCATGAGCGCGGCGGCCGGCACCTCGATCATCGCCCCCAGTTGCACCGGCCCATGCGGCACGCCGCGCGCCTCCAGCTCGGCGCGGGCCATTTCCACCTGGGCGAGGGTCTGCTGGATCTCGCTCACGTGCGCGAGCATCGGGAACAGCAGGTTCACCGGGCCATGCACGGCCGCACGCAGCACGGCGCGCAGCTGCGTGCGGAACATGGCCGGATCGGCCAGGCTCCAGCGGATGGCACGCAGGCCGAGCGCGGGGTTCAGGTAGCTGTCCTTGTAGCCTTTGTCGAGCGGCTTGTCTGCCCCCACGTCGATGGTGCGCAGCGTGACGGGCATGCCGTTCATGCCCTGTACCGCCTCGCGGTAGGCCTGGTACTGCTCCTCCTCGCCCGGCAGGTTGCCGTTGCGTCCCATGAACATGAATTCGCTGCGGAACAGGCCTACGCCCGCAGCGCCGCCGCGCAGCGCAGCGGCCGCGTCGGCAGGCTGCTCGATGTTGGCCAGCAGCTCGATCTTCTGCCCATCCAGCGTGACGGCCGGCGTATGGCGCAGGCGCGACAGGCGCTCGCGCTCCAGCGTGGTCTGGCGCTGGCGGAAACCGTATTCGGCCAGGATGATGGGCGACGGGTCCACGATCATCACGCCGGCATCGCCGTCGATGATGACCCAGTCGTCCTGCCGCACCAGCTGGCTGGCGGCGCGCGCGCCCACCACCGCGGGGATGTCCATGCTGCGCGCCACGATGGCCGTGTGCGAGGTCTTGCCGCCCACGTCCGTCACGAAACCGGCGAACACGCTCTTCTTGAACTGCAGCATGTCGGCCGGCGACAGGTCGTGGGCCACCAGCACGAGGGGCACGTCCACCGTGTCGTCCAGCAGCAGGTCCTGCTGGTTGCTGCGGCGCGGGCTGCTGGGCGGCGGCGCCACCGGACTGGCCACGCCTTTCATGTGGCGCAGGACGCGTTCCACCACCTGCTCCAGATCGGCCTTGCGCTCGCGCAGGTACTCGTCCTCCATCTCGTCGAACTGGCGCGCGATGACCTCCAGCTGGGTGGTCAGTGCCCATTCGGCGTTGTAGAGGCGGTCGGTGATCCAATGCTTGACGCCGCTCACCAGCGCCTCGTCCTGCAGCAGCATCATGTGCACGTCGAGCAGCGCCGCCAGTTCGGGGGGCGCATCGTGCGGCATCTCGGCCTGCAGGCGCTGCAGCTCCTCCACCACGGCGTTGCGGCCGTTGCGCACGCGCACGATCTCCGCGCCGACCTGGTCCGCGTCGATGAAATAGTGCGCCACGTCCACGCGGCTCGACGCCACCAGCACGGCGCGCCCGATGGCGATGCCGCGGGCGACCGCCAGACCGTGGACGGCGAACGTCATGGCGCTGGCGCTCCTGGCCTGCCCGCGGCGCGCGCAGGCTGGCAGGCGGCGCGGCAGGCGATCAGCGCGGCCCGCACATCACTCCCCTTCGCCGAACTTGCCGTCGATCAAGGCCCGAAGCGCATCCATGGCTTCCTGCTCCTGCGCGCCGTTGGTCTCCAACTCGACCGTCGAGCCCAGCCCGGCGGCCAGCATCATGACGCCCATGATGCTTTTGGCATTGATGCGCCGCTCGCCCTTGGCCAGCCAGACATCGCACGGAAAACTGCCTGCCAGCTTCGTGAGCTTGGCGGACGCCCGGGCGTGCAGGCCCAGCTTATTGCTGATGGTGATGGTCGTCTTGATCATGGTGGGAACGTCGTATCTGGTTCTGCGGGGCCGAGATCGCCACCTGCATCACGCCCTGGGTACCGCCGACCACCGCACGAGAAACGAGCGCCTCCAGCGGTTCGTGCCGGTAGCTCACGGTGCGCAGCAGCATGGGCAGATTCACGCCGGTGACCAGCCGTGAATGCTCGCCATCCACCAGGCGCTGCGCGACATTGCACGGTGTGGCGCCGAACACATCGGTCAGCACCAGCGTGGGCGAATCGCCTTCGTGCGAGGCCAGCAGGATGCGTGCGGTGGCCAGGGTCTCTTCGGGCGGCGTGTGGGGATGCACGTCGAACGCGAGCACCTCCTCGCCACAGTCGGGAAACACATGGAGAGCGCACTCGCGCAGCGCATGGGCCAGCGGAGAGTGGGCGATGATGAGGATGCGCGTGCTGCTCATGGGGCAATGGAGTGAACCGCATTATGGCGCCGCGTGCAGCCCTCGATGGGCATTCGCAGCCCGCGCGCAAGGCCTGGGTAAGGAGAGGCGACCCCGATCATGGCAGCGCCAGTCCGGCAAAGAACGTGTCCGCGACCGCCATGCGCGGGGCGGCCGTATAGACCACCGCGTGGTACAAGCGCGCCTGCCGCCCTTCCATGCGGGCAAACCAGACGGTTTGCGCGGTCACTGTATCGCCGTCGCCGCGCCGCCCCTGGGCTTGCAGCCGCACCGACTGCGGCAGGGCCAAGGCACCGGCCGGCACGAAGGCAACAGCACCCGCCTCGGCATCCCCTGCCGCCGGCGCCTGCATGCGTGCCAGCACCGCCGCCCGCCACTGCGCGAGGACAGCGCCCGCCTGCGAGGGGTCTTCGACCACCATGTGCGAAACGGCAAACGTCGCGCCATCGGCCTCGCAGCCCACCATGGCCAGATCCGCAGGCCGCCCACCCAGATCCACCGAACGTGTCGCGTGATCCGGCTTGCAAGGCAGCAGCACCGTGAGGCCGGCGCTTTCGAGTGGCACGCTGCGCCAGTTCAGCGCGGGGCTGCAGCCGGCCAAGCACAGGGTCAGTGCGGTGACGATAGCGATGGAGCGATGCATCCGTGCATTATCCGGAGAGCCGCCATGGGCCAGTCGTGGCTTGTTCGTGCCTTTGGAAATCCGAGCGCTCGGCAGCCCCCTGCCGTGGGCGGGGCGGTGACCCCTCCAAGTTGCACCGGGGCTTTGGCTTCGCAGGATCAGCGAACTTTTGCAGGGCCTTGCGCTCCATCACCCCGAAGATCCGGGCCGTCCGGCAAAATGTCGACAGACAACTGCACGCACCGTGCAGGCACAGGTGGAAAGAGCGCAATGGGCATCAAGCATTGGTTGGGCGCCGCGGCAGTGGCGGCATTCGCAGGCATCGGCGCCTTCGTGTTCCTGGGCGCCGGCACGTCCCAGGCACCGCAGTCGACCTTCGTTCTGCTGGATGGCTCCAAGAAGACCACCGCCGATTTGCACGGCCAAGTCACCCTGGTCAACTTCTGGGCCACCAGTTGCGTCACCTGCGTGGCCGAGATGCCCGAGGTCGTGGCAACCTACCAGAAGTACCGGGCACAGGGCTTCGACACCTTGGCCGTCGCCATGAGCTACGACCCACCGAGCTATGTGGTGAATTTCGCCGAAACCCGCCAACTGCCGTTCAAGGTTGCCATCGACAACACTGGCGCGGTGGCCCAGGCCTGGGGTGACGTCAAGCTCACCCCGTCCACCTTCATCGTCAACAAGCGCGGCGAGATCGTCAAGACCTATGTCGGGGCTCCCGACTTCCCAGAACTCCATCGGCTCATCGAGCGCCTGCTGGCAGAGACCTGACCCCCGTTCCACGGCTTGGGCGGCCAACCGCCGGTTGAATGGGCCGGACAGAGCCCGCTACACTGGCAACTCCTTCGTTCCTAGCAACCGCCTGTGGACCAGCCTTCCGTGGCCCTGCTGACGCCGACCCTTCCTGCCGAGATGGACGCTGTGCGCGACATCTTCCGGGAATATGCCGACAGCTTGGGCATCGACCTGTATTTCCAGAACTTCGAGGCCGAACTGGCCACCCTGCCGGCGGACTATGCACCGCCGCGCGGCCAGATCCTGCTGGCTGAAGTGGACGGTGCCATCGCGGGCTGCTGTGCGCTGCGCCCCATGGACAACGCCGATTACCCCAACGCCAGCGAAATGAAGCGCCTGTATGTACGCAAGGCATTCCGCAGCTTCGGCCTCGGCCGGCAACTGGCAGAGGCCATTCTCGATGCGGCGCGGCAAGCGGGATATGCCTGCGTGCTGCTCGACACGCTCGATGGCATGGAATCGGCTCGTGCGCTGTATGCCGACCTGGGCTTCGAAGAAATCCCGCCCTACTATCACAACCCCATTGCAGGGTCGCACTACCTCAAGGCGGATATCGATTAAGGCACAGCGAGCGCGTGAAGGGGCGGAGCATCCCGGCACCTTCGCCGCCATGCCGAACGTGGTGCTTGGAACAACGGTCCGTATCGACTCCGGGGACCGTCCTGCCATCACCAGCGCCATGCGATGAGTTCACCGAACAAACCGCATCGCGCTGGACACGGAACGGGCAATTTCCTCTCCCGTCCCCGAACCAACGGCACCTTTTGTGTTCAGCCCTTGGCCTGTGCCAACAGCGTTGCCGCGTCGCTCACTTCGAACTTGCCGGGCGCCTCGATGTTCAGCGATGCCACCTTGCCATCTTTCACCAGCATCGAATACCGATTGCTGCGCAGGCCCAGTCCCTTGCCGTTCAGATCCAGCGTCAGGCCCGTGGCCTTGGCAAAAGCGGCATCGCCGTCGGCCAGCATGCGCACCTTGCCCTGGGTCTTCTGATCGCGCGCCCAGGCGCCCATCACGAACGCGTCATTCACGCTCAGGCACCAGATCTCGTCCACACCCGCGGCCTTGAAGGCCTCGGCCTGCTCCACATACCCGGGAACATGCTTGGCGGAACAGGTTGGCGTGAAGGCACCTGGCACGGCAAACAGCGCGATGGTCTTGCCGGTGGTGGCCTGGTCCACTGCGACAGGGTTGGGACCGAGGCTGCAACCGTCGCCTTCGACTTCGGAATATTCCATCAAGGTGATGGCAGGCAGGGTTTCACCGACTTTGATCATGCTGGGCTCCTAGGGTGTGGAATGAGGGACCTGCAGAACGCGGGCCCCAAAAAACAAAACGACCCAGCATTGTGGGTCGTTTTGAGCGGCTTTGCAGCCAACAAGCCCGTAGGCTTGTAAGGATCTGCCAATCAGACCAGTGCGGCCTTCTGGACCAGACGGGTGGCAACCCAGTTCTTGGTCTTGGAGATCGGACGGCTTTCCGTGATCTCGATGGTGTCACCCAACTTGTACTCGCCCTTTTCGTCATGGGCGTGGTACTTGCTGGATTTCGCCACGATCTTGCCGTAGAGCTCGTGCTTCACACGGCGCTCGACCAGCACGGTCACGGTCTTCGTACGCTTGTCGCTGACCACCTTGCCAATCAAGGTGCGCTTGAGGGATTTTTTAGCTTCCGTCATGTGGGCTCCTTACTTGGCGGCTTGCTTTTCAGCAAGAATGGTCTTGGCACGAGCGATATCCCGACGGGTGATACGCAGCGTATTGGTGTTTGCCAGTTGTTGCGTGGCCTTCTGCATGCGCAGACCGAAGTGGGCCTTTTGCAAGGACTTGATTTCGGTTTCGATGCCAGCGACGTCTTTTTGGCGCAGTTCAGCAGCTTTCGTCATTTCGATTCTCCTGAATTTAAGCGCCAATTTGACGGGCCACGAACGTGGTGCGCAGCGGCAGCTTGGCAGCAGCCAGGCGGAACGCTTCACGGGCCAGTTCTTCGGGCACACCGACGATCTCGAACACCACCTTGCCGGGCTGAATTTCAGCCACGTAATACTCGGGGTTGCCCTTACCGTTACCCATCCGAACTTCGGCGGGCTTGGTAGAGATCGGCTTGTCGGGGAACACGCGGATCCAGATACGGCCGCCACGTTTCACGTGACGGGAGATCGCACGGCGTGCGGCCTCGATCTGGCGGGCCGTCAGACGGCCACGGTCCGTGCACTTCAGGCCGAAGTCACCGAAGGCCACCGAATTGCCACGGGTGGCAACGCCGGTGTTACGGCCCTTCTGCTCTTTGCGGTACTTGCGGCGAGCGGGTTGCAGCATCTTTATTCTCCTTTGCCGTCCGCTGCTGTAGCGGGCGCGTCAACCTTGCGAACGCGCTTAACGGCGGTGTTATCGGCGCCACCGGCACCGGCGGGCTTGTCGCTACCGTCTGCAGGTGCCGCATTGGCACCGGCTGGACGGCGTGGACCACCACGGCCTGCACCCGGACGATCGCCACCTGGGCGGCCATCGCGACGCGGGCCACGGGGACGACGCTCTTCTTCTGGACGCGGTGTTTCCACTGCGGGCAGATCGTTGCGGCCCAGCGTATCGCCCTTGTAAACCCAGACCTTGACGCCGATGACGCCGTAGGTGGTCTTGGCTTCGGACGTGCCGTAGTCGATGTCGGCGCGCAGGGTGTGAAGCGGCACGCGACCTTCGCGGTACCACTCGCAACGGGCGATTTCAATCCCGTTCAGACGGCCGGACGACATGATCTTGATGCCCTGGGCACCCAGACGCATGGCGTTTTGCATGGCGCGCTTCATGGCGCGGCGGAACATGATCCGCTTTTCCAGCTGTTGCGTGATGCTGTCGGCGATCAGCTTGGCATCGATTTCGGGCTTGCGCACTTCTTCGATGTTCACTGCGACCGGCACGCCCAGACGCGTAGCGAGTTCCTTCTTCAGGTTCTCGATGTCTTCGCCCTTCTTGCCGATCACCACGCCCGGACGTGCCGAGTAGATGGTGATGCGGGCATTCTTGGCGGGGCGCTCGATCAGGATGCGCGAGACGGCAGCGTTCTTCAGCTTGGCCTTCAGGTATTCGCGCACCTTGATGTCTTCGGCCAGCATGCCGGCGAAGTCACGGTTGCTCGCGTACCAACGGCTGGCCCAGTTGCGGCTGACCGCCAGGCGGAAGCCGGTAGGATGGATTTTCTGTCCCATAGTCTTCCTCGGGCCTTCAGTTGCCAACCGTCACGTACACATGGCACGTGGGCTTGCTGATGCGATTGCCGCGGCCTTTGGCGCGCGCGGTGAAACGCTTGAGCGTGGTGCCTTGTTCGACGTAGATGGTCTTGACCTTCAGTTCGTCGATGTCGGCGCCGTCGTTGTGCTCAGCGTTGGCGATGGCGGACTCCAGCACCTTCTTGACGATTCCTGCAGCTTTTTTCTGCGTGAACGTCAGGATGTTCAGAGCCTGGTCGACCTTCTTGCCGCGGATCAGATCAGCGACCAGACGGCCCTTGTCGACCGACAGACGGACGCCCCGGAGGACTGCACGTGTTTCAGACATGGTCGTTCCTTACTTCTTCTGGACTTTCTTGTCCGCGGGGTGACCCTTGAAGGTGCGCGTCAGGGCGAATTCGCCCAGCTTGTGGCCCACCATCTGGTCGGTGACATACACCGGTACGTGCTGCTTGCCGTTGTGCACGGCAATGGTCAGACCGATGAAATCGGGCAGAACCATGGAGCGACGCGACCAGGTCTTGACTGGTTTCTTGTCCTTGGTCGCAATGGCCTTTTCGACCTTTGCCATCAAGTGGTGGTCAACAAACGGACCCTTTTTGAGAGAGCGAGTCATTTGTTATCCCTTACTTCTTGCGACGCGACACAATCATCACTTGTGTGCGCTTGTTGTTGCGGGTGCGATAACCCTTGGTCAGATTGCCCCAAGGATCGACTGCATGGCGGCCTTCGCCGGTGCGGCCTTCGCCACCACCGTGAGGGTGATCCACCGGGTTCATGGCCACGCCACGAACCGTTGGGCGAATACCCATCCAGCGCTTCACACCGGCCTTGCCGAGTTGGCGCAGGCTGTGCTCTTCGTTGGCGACTTCGCCGATGGTTGCACGGCACTCGATGTGGATCTTGCGCACTTCGCCAGAGCGCATGCGCACCTGGGCGTACGTACCTTCACGGGCCAGCAGCGTTGCGGAAGCACCTGCCGAGCGTGCGATCTGTGCACCGGCACCGGGCTTGAGCTCGATGCAGTGGATGGTCGAACCCACGGGGATGTTACGGATCGGCAGCGTGTTGCCTGCGCGGATCGGGGCTTCGGAGCCGCTCAGGAGCGTGCTGCCGACTTCCAGACCACGGGGGGCAATGATGTAACGGCGCTCGCCGTCGGCATAGCACACCAAAGCGATGTGGGCCGTACGGTTCGGGTCGTATTCAATGCGCTCGACCTTTGCGGGGATGCCATCCTTGTTGCGGACGAAATCCACCACACGGTAGTGGTGCTTGTGACCGCCGCCCTTGTGGCGGGTCGTGATGTGACCGTTGTTGTTGCGGCCGGCCTTCTGGAACTGAGGCTCCAGCAGCGGCGCATACGCTTCACCCTTGTACAGGTGGTCACGGGTAACCTTCACCACGGCACGTTGGCCGGGTGAAGTGGGTTTCATTTTGATGACGGCCATGATTACGCGGCCTCCCCGGACAGGTTCAGCTCTTGACCTGGTTGCAGCGTGACATAAGCCTTGCGCACGTTGTCGCGGCGGCCCATGGTCTTGCCAAAACGCTTGGCCTTGCCTTTGGTGTTCACCACAGAAACGCCCTTGACCTCGACCTTGAACATCAATTCCACAGCGGCCTTGATTTCTGGCTTGGTTGCGTTCTGCAGCACCTTGAACGTCACAGCATTGGACTTCTCGGCAACCATGGTGGCCTTTTCGGACACGATGGGAGCGACCAGAACTTGCATCAGACGACCTTCGTCAAACTTGGGCGTGCTCATGCGAACATCTCCTTGAGTTTGTCGATCGCGCCCTTGGTGACGAGCACTTTCTTGTAGTGCACCAGCGACACGGGGTCTGCGTAACGGGGTTCGACGATGAACACGTTCTTCAGATTGCGCGAAGCAAGGTACAGGTTTTCGTCCACTTCGTCGGCGATCACCATCACCGACTGCAGGTTCATCGCCTTGAACTTGTCGGCGAGCACCTTGGTCTTGGGGCTTTCCAGCGTCAGCGAGTCCACCACGGCCAGACGGCCTTCACGGGCCAGCTGCGAAAAGATCGCAGCCATGCCGGCGCGGTACATCTTCTTGTTGATCTTCTGCGTGAAGTTTTCTTCAGGCAGATTCGGGAAGATGCGACCGCCCCCACGCCACAGAGGCGAGGAGGTCATACCGGCGCGAGCGCGGCCGGTGCCTTTTTGCTTGAAGGGCTTCTTGGTGGAGTGCTTGACCTGCTCGCGGTCTTTTTGAGCACGCGTGCCCTGGCGGGCATTGGCCTGGTAAGCCACCACGATCTGGTGAACCAGATCTTCGTTGTATTCGCGACCGAACACGGTTTCGGGCGCATCGAACTTCGATGCGGCCTGGCCTTGGTCATTCAGGAGTTCGAGCTGCATTAGTTCGCTCCCTTGGAAGCTTTGGCCTTGACTGCCGGACGCACCGTCACGAACCCGCCCTTGGAGCCCGGAATGGCGCCCTTGATCAAGAGCAGTTGACGCGCTTCGTCGACGCGGATGACATCGAGGTTTTGCGTGGTCTTGGTGACATCGCCCAGATGGCCGGTCATGCGCTTACCGGGGAACACGCGACCGGGGTCTTGTGCCATACCGATGGAGCCAGGCACATTGTGCGAACGGCTGTTACCGTGCGACGCGCGCTGCGAAGCCATGTTGTGGCGCTTGATCGTGCCAGCGTAGCCCTTGCCGATCGACGTACCTTGCACGTCCACCTTCTGGCCCACGATGAACAGCGTCACGGGGACGGTGGAACCGACGGCGTACTGGGCGGCGACGTCAGCGGTCACGCGGAATTCGCGGATCACTTCACCGGCTTCGACGCCGGCCTTCGCCAGATGGCCCGCTGCGGGCTTGGTCACGCGCGATGCCTTGCGCAAACCGAACGTGACCTGCAAGGCCACGTAGCCATCGTTCTCTTGGGTTTTAACCTGGGTCACGCGGTTGTTGGACACATCCACCACCGTGACGGGCACTGCGTCCCCGTCATCGGTGAACAGACGCATCATGCCCACCTTGCGGCCCAGCAACCCTTGGGAGTTGCTTTGACTCATTGATTTTCTCCAAAACTTTCACCGCCTCGACTTCAATTGGCCAAAGCGTTTGCACAACGTTTGCACCGCCGTGCGCGAAAGAAGGTTGATAAAACTCCGCCACCGTCACGCAAAGCGCAAAAAAGGCGAAGCCGCAAAGTATAACGCGGACTGCTTTTGCAAGCAAGTCCGCGTTATGTGTTGGTGCGCAGCAACCGCCGCGCCCCGGAGCCGGCAGATTACTGCAGCTTGATTTCGACGTCCACGCCAGCCGGCAGGTCGAGCTTCATCAGCGCGTCCACCGTCTTGTCCGTCGGATCGACGATGTCCATCAAACGCTGGTGCGTGCGGATTTCGAGCTGGTCGCGGCTGGTCTTGTTGACGTGCGGCGAACGCAGGATGTCGAAACGCTTCATGCGCGTCGGCAGTGGCACGGGACCCTTGACGATGGCGCCGGTGCGCTTGGCGGTATCAACGATCTCGGCAGCGGACTGGTCGATCAGCTTGTAATCAAACGCCTTCAGGCGGATGCGGATTTTTTGCTTGGACATGGCAAGTTCCTTTGTGCCTGAGGCTTAAGCAATGATCTTGGCCACGACGCCGGCGCCGACGGTGCGACCGCCTTCACGGATGGCGAAGCGCAGGCCTTCTTCCATGGCGATGGGGTTGATCAGCTTGACGGTGATCGACACGTTGTCGCCGGGCATGACCATTTCCTTGT